>JASHPL010000252.1 GCA_030038125.1 Candidatus Sulfotelmatobacter sp. | reverse complement strand
TGGTGGCCAGGGACGGAGTTGAACCGCCGACGCCAGCCTTTTCAGGGCTGCGCTCTACCACCTGAGCTACCTGGCCACGCTTACAAAATCCCGAGAGTTCTCGCTGAGTGTGGCGGAATTCCTAGCCGGAGACAGCGTATCAGCGACTTAAGCGGAGCGTGCTTGATTATAGCAACCATGGGTTGATCGCTCAACGCAATCCGTCTCTGGTCCGTCCGCCCCGTCTTCGGAAAAGCTTACACAGGAGCCTCAGACGGTCGGCTTGCACGCGGGATAACTGCATGACGGAATTAATTGCCGACCGCGATTTTTCCTGCGGACCCGGTGCTGGAAAACTAAAACCAAACGCGAAAGCCAGCCTACCTACTCCGCGGCATTGGTGCTGCGCACGACGTCTTTATCGAGCACATTCGGTGTTATCGATGAGAAACGGCTTGTGCGGACGGCTCGAACGCACGCGGCAATCGCTTACTTCTGGGCGGTGTTGTTCGGCACCGGCTCCGCTGGGTGATAGGAATAGTAGGTTTCATCATCCTGGGTTTTGTGGTTGAAGAGGAAAAATATCTTTGCGTTAGCCTTCATCGAGTAGTGTCGGGGCAGCCAGACGTCGCCTTGCACCGGCATTTTCTCCAGTTCGAATCGCGTTCCGGGCTCGACCTGAGCGAGAAAGCCCTCGATCGAAACGGGCTGTATGACCTGGGCCTCCACCTTTACCCACTGAAACGTCTGCTTATCGATCCAGAGCGTGCCGCGCATGCCCCTGAGGACCTGTGCCTCCATATTGGGCGGCTCGTAGCCGGGTTTGGGAACGGCTTTCAGAACGTAAACATCGTACCCATTAAGTTTGCGCTGACCGGTCATCGTGAAGTCGAATGCCTGAGTCAATTGCTGGAGGAACAAGTGATTGCGAGCGCGATCCTTTTTATACTTGGCGATGCGCTGGGCGCGCTGCTGGGCTGATTCGTTCCGGCGTTGTGCGACAGTGGTTTGCAGTTTTTGTTGCTCCTGCTGTTGTTGTTGTGGTCCTAGCGGCTGGCCGTTGATGTCTACGAGTCGCTGGTAAGGCGAGCCCATGATCATGAGATCCTCATAGGCTTTCGTTCCACCTCCCGGTTCGCGGTCACGTTCGAGGCACTCATAGTCTGGAGCGGCGTTCCAGTCCCTTTCGATCGCTACGACGGAACGTTGAATGATCTCAGCAGTGGATATTTGAGCCGAAGAACTAACCGATGAAATGATAAGAGCAGCCAGCGCGAAGCTTTGCCAGTAGCTGCGTTTGGACACAATTCCATTGTAAGGCTTCGCCATTGAGTAAGGCAGCACATGCGTCGACTGAGTTTACGGAAATTTCGCCCCGTACTCGATTCGTCCCATACTCTAGAGGACTTCCCATTGCGACACACGGTCGCCAAGAAATCTTCCCACCGCGTTTGCCCTAATCCACCACGCTTCTATAGAATCAAAAGTTTGCTGCCCCGAAACTCCCGCTTCGCTAAACCTGCGAGAAGCGGGCATTTGACGCCGCAAGCATGGTCCTTCCGATTCTTAACTGACGAGCTTCTTTTATGAAAATCCATGAATATCAGGCCAAGGGAATTCTGAAAAAGTATGGCGTGACCGTGCCCCGCGGATCGATGGCTGCGACGAGGGAAGAAGCCGAGTCCGTGGCCAAAGACTTGTTTGACTCGGGCGCAAGCGGAGTCGTGGTCAAGGCCCAGATTCATGCTGGCGGGCGCGGCAAAGGGGGCGGCGTAAAGATCGCGAAATCTGTGGACGAGGCGGGCGAGCTTGCAGGGCGAATGCTGGGAATGAAGCTGGTGACTCACCAGACCGGGCCGGAGGGCCGAATCGTGCGGCGGCTACTGATCGAGGAAACGCTCCCGATCGAGAAGGAACTTTATCTTGGAATTCTGGTCGATCGCGCCGAGGGTAAGCCGGTGTTCATGGCTTCTGCGGCGGGTGGAATGGAGATCGAGCAGGTCGCAGCAGAAGATCCTGAGGCGATTCTCAAGCAGCACGTCGACCCCGGCATGGGCCTCGAGGCGTTTCAGGCGCGAAAGATTGCATTCAAGCTGGGTCTGAACGCCAAGCAAATCAATCCCGCAGTGCAGTTTCTTACCAACTTGTATAAAGCCTTTCTCGATACCGACTCTTCTCTGCTTGAAATCAATCCATTTATCACGACCGCGGACGGTAGGCTGTTTGCGCTCGATGCCAAGATCAATTTCGACGACAACGGGCTGTTCCGGCATCCGGATTTGCGCGAGTTGCGCGACATCACGGAAGAAGATCCGCTGGAAGTGGAAGCTTCCAAGTACAGTCTGAATTACATCAAGCTTGACGGCAGCGTCGGGTGCATGGTCAATGGCGCCGGTTTGGCGATGGCAACCATGGACATCATTAAATATGCAGGCGGCATGCCGGCGAATTTCCTGGATGTCGGTGGAGGCGCCAATGCGGAACAGGTTGCACACGCGTTTGAGATCCTGCTGAGCGACAAGAATGTGAAAGCGGTGCTGATCAATATTTTCGGCGGGATCCTTCGTGTAGATACATTGGCGACGGGCGTGGTCGAAGCCGCGCGAAAAACGAATATTAAATTGCCGGTGGTGCTACGGCTTGAGGGCACGAACGTCGAAGAAGGAAAGCGGATTCTGAACAATTCAGGACTGAATTTCGTGGTGACCGATACGATGAAAGACGCCGCTGACAAAGTTGTAGCGGCGGCACGAGGCACATACGGCGTTACGGAATGGAGATGAGGCAGGGACCACGGGCTAGGGACTGGTGGATAGTGAGCAGTAATTAGGGCCCATCGAGTCTGGTGCCGCTCCAAACCCCGGTCGCTGATCCCGAGATTCGGGAATAAGGACTCATACATATGGCAATCCTAGTTGATAAAAGTACGCGAGTGCTGGTGCAGGGACTCACTGGCCGCGAGGGAACTTTTCATGCGAAGGCGAGCGCAGCGTACGGGACCCAGATCGTCGGCGGCGTGACTCCGGGCAAGGGCGGCACCACGCATGAAGGCTGGCCGATTTTCAACACCGTGCAAGAGGCGGTCGATAAGACCGGCGCCAATGCGACGGTCATTTTCGTTCCGCCGCCATCTGCCGCTGACGCCATCATGGAAGCCGCCGATGCGGAAGTCGACCTGATTGTCTGCATCACCGAGGGCATCCCAACGCTCGACATGGTACGCGCGTGGGAGTTTCTACAGAATCGCCGCTCGCGGCTGATTGGCCCAAATTGCCCGGGCATTATTTCTCCCGGAAAATGCAAGATCGGCATTATGCCGGCCTCGATTCACAAAGAGGGCCCGATCGGAATCGTTTCGCGCTCGGGTACGCTGACCTACGAGGCGGTGCATCAGCTTACGCAGCGCGGGATTGGGCAATCGACCGCCATTGGTATTGGCGGCGATCCAATCATCGGCACAACTTTCGTCGATGTCCTCGATCTGTTCAATCGCGATGCAGAGACAGAGGCGGTCATCATGATCGGAGAAATCGGCGGCAATGCGGAAGAGACCGCGGCGGAGTTCGTGAAAACTCATATGAAAAAACCGGTGGTCGGATTCATTGCCGGACAGACCGCGCCTCCGGGACGCCGCATGGGACACGCCGGCGCGATCATTTCCGGCGGGAAAGGCACGGCCGCGGAGAAGATCAAGGCACTGGAAGCGGCCGGGATTCGCGTGGCGAAATCTCCCGCGGTCATTGGAGAAACGCTCGCGGCGGCACTGGGGGTGCATGCTTAGACCTCGGTGTCGCGAGTGGCGAGCCCCGAACCGCGAGCAAAATGCGCCGATGCCAAGCTACCCATTTGGTGAAACGATACGAAAGGGCGACCGCATTCGATTTCACGGAAATGCAGCGGAAGTAGAGCTCGTCGCCGACCCGGAGATGGTCGACCCCGAGTCGGAATCGTATGTGAAAGAATTCGGGGGAGGTGTGTTAATCGCCGACCCGTCAATTTCTGGTCATACTTTCATTCCCAAAGATACATTGCCCAATTATGAAGATTTGGAATTCGTCGCGAGAGCCAAGGGCTGAGGACTGGCAACGAACGACTAAGGACTAACTACTGAATGAAGACCTTGCAACGCACTCTGACCATCATTAAACCCGACGCCGTACGACGGAATGCAATTGGCGACATCATCGAGCAATTCGAGAAAAACGGATTTTGCATCCTCGCCATGAAGATGCTGCAGATTTCCAAGCATCAGGCGGAACAGTTTTATGCCGTGCATGCCGGCCGTCCGTTTTTCACCTCGCTGACGGATTTCATGTCGAGCGGCGCGATCGTAGTTCTGGCACTGGAAAGAGAGAACGCCATTGCCGATTTGCGCAAACTGATGGGCGCGACCAATCCCGCTAATGCCGAAGAGGGCACCATCCGCAAAAAGTGGGCGACCAACATCGAGCACAATGCGATTCACGGCTCTGACGCCGAGGAGACGGCTCGCTTCGAACTAAGCTTCTTTTTTGCCGGATACGAACTGGCAAAGTGAGCCCGCATTAGAGTCTCCCCCCTTCCGAAAAACCACCGGAACGAAGCACCCGGCGCGGCAAAGTCTTCCGGCCTACGGGCGGAGCGGTCCGCCAGCGTACTCCTTGGACGAAGCGAAAAATCCACCTTTGGGGATTTCCTCGATTCTTAACCATTCGTAACCTATTTGCCGGTTACTGCGGCCAACTGTGCATGGCCCCAGGTACAGTTCCCTCCCGTGCGTTGAAATGGCGCGACCGTGGCTGTAATTAAGGATTAGGTCAAACATCCGGAATATCCGCGAAATGCCACTTCCGGCGCGGGTTTCCGGCCAATGGAGACGGCGCATGCAGATCGGGGTGTATGGCGCGGGGTATCTGGGGACAGTCATTTCGGCGTGCCTGGCGGATTTTGGCACTCCCGTTTCCTGCTGCCATCCCGACCGTTCGCGCATGGTAGAGATGGCGCAGGGGAATATTCCCTTCTTTGAAAAGAATCTGAAAGAAATTATTCGCCGCAATGTGCGAGCAGGCCGTCTCGCTTACTCTACCGATATTGAATCATTCGCACGGCGGACGCAGGTGATTTTTCTCGCCGAAGATAAGCCAGAGCAACTCAACGACATCGCGCTACGGATCGCCAAACTGGCGCCGAAACCTCCGGTTCTGACAATCGTCACTCCGGTCCCGGTTGGCACGGCGAACGCCCTCGAAAAGAACATGAAGAACGCCGGGCTCGAAGCCACGATTGTCTCGCAACCCATGTTTTTCACCGACGGCTGCGCGGTCGAAGACTTCAACTGGCCCGACCGGTTGATTCTGGGCTCGAATTCGAGCGAAGCGGTGCAGCTGCTGAAACAAATTTTTCATCCTCTCGTGATGCGGGGAGTTCCCGTCATCGTAACCAATCAGGCAACGGCCGAGCTGGCCCGCGAAGCTGCAACTGCTTTTGTCGCGACCAAGATTTCGTTCATCAACGAAGTTGCGAATCTTTGCGAACGTGTCAATGCCGATGCAGTAAATCTGGCGCTGGCGCTTGGGTTGGATAAGAAAATCGCGCCTCGCTGTCTTCAGCCCGGAGCGGGGATGGGCGGGGTGTTCGCTGAGTCCGACATGGACTCGCTCGCCCAATTAGCGCAGTCGCATGGAGTCTCGCTGAAGGTTTTGGGCGCCGCGCGCGATGTGAACCACACATTGGCTGATCGCCTGGTCGAGAAGATTGCGATGGCTTTGAATTCGGTCGAGAACAAAGAAGTCGGAATTCTGGGTCTCGCTTTTAAGCCGAACACTAACTCTGTTGCGGGATCATCTTCGGTGCGCCTGGCCGAAAGTCTTGTGTCGAAGGGCGCCCGCGTGCGAGCTTACGATCCGGTGGCGATCCCCGAAGCGAAGACGCATCTCAACGTACCGGTGCGCTATTGCGATTCCGCCTATGCTGCTGCCGAAGGCTCCGACGCGCTGGTGGTCGGCACGGGCTGGCCGGAATTTCGCGCACTCGATTTCGATCGCATCAAGCATCTGCTGAAAAAGCCTGTCATTGTGGACACCAAGAACCTTCTTGATTCCACGCGCTTGCGCGCTCTGGGCTTCGACTACGTTGGCGTGGGGCGCATGTAATGTCGGTGGGGCGCGGGCACTCCTGTCCGCGAAAATGCGGCTCTAACACCCGAAAAGCTCCGCTTCACTCTTCCAGTTTGTTCGTCCGTCTCTGACACCACCAAATTCAATTGCTATAATCACAGAGTTGCGGTGGGAGTAGCTCAACTGGCAGAGCACCGGACTGTGGCTCCGGACGTTGTGGGTTCGATTCCCATCTCCCACCCCAGGTCTTCGGTCAGTTCGGTTCTGCCCCCATACCGTTATCTGCTGCAGGTCTAACCGCAATCTTTGCCGACGCTTCCCGCAAGCCTTCGCCAACGGTATCCCCATAGTTCATGGTCACCCGAATTGATCAGGCGGCACAGTCCCACAACTGCATCTCGATAAATCTTGCTTGCGCGCCAGATTTGTCGGAGATGCCGAACCCCGCGACTGGTTCCCCTTCGGCGAATAGATCGACGATCTCCCGCAGGCTGAACAAACGTGGCATCCGTTCTTCAGCGATTTTCATGCTGTCGCCGAGTGTGAATGTTAATGCATCCTGAGGCAGCCGAGACAACGGGATCACCAGCGCGGATGGCCGAGACCGGTCTTCGACATGAGAGAAATCACCGAGAAAAAAGTATGTTGGCCAATGCTTGACCCTTCGCCCGAGAAGCACGCTTGCCGTTATCGACAGCCACTGTTCCGCGCTGCGACGGCGAACCAAGTAGTTGGCCTTTAATGTCGAACAATATTTGCTACGCAGACGGTCAATAATCGCCGAGGCTTCACTATCCGGGAGTGAACAGATATTTTGGTAGGGACCGATTTCGGGGTTGTAGCGATGAGTCACAACTTCGGGCATTCTGGCCACGCGTCGGTTCCTCCCGTTCGGTTCAGTGTGTACTCTCACCGTCGCATGACTCATCCTGGGGCGGGAAGTGTCTTTGTTGATGACGCGCCTATTGAGCGAGCCAAGCCAATCCGGGCTGGCGAAATTGACCGCTTTACCAGCACAAAAACGCGATGCGGGAGTTTCCTGAGCAGGCGTCAAATGCTCATCAAAAACATGCTCAAACTCGTCAATAAAGATCATCAAAATTGCTCGGCTGGGCCAACTCAACTAATGAAAAATCTCGATTTCCCTAAGATAGCGCGGCGAGCGGTTTGGGGCGTTATCGCTGATAGCGTCAACCATCTCTATGTCATACTTCTCAGCGAAGTCAGGCATGCCGACATCGCCGATTCCATGAAGAACCTGCAACAGTCGGAGAAAATCTGGAGAAGGCGACTGATGCAATTTAGTGGTGGTCGATACGTTCGTCCAATAGATTCGTGATCGTGATTCTGGCTTAATGTAACGTGGGGCTGGTCGGAGCAATCATGAACACTGCAAGCACTGTGTCTCACGTGAAGCACTTCGACGCAATCATTATCGGGACGGGCCAGGCGGGACCGTCGCTGGCCGCGCGGTTTGCGGGCGCCGGTAAAACCGTCGCTATCATCGAACGCAATAAATTTGGCGGGACGTGCGTGAATACGGGATGCACCCCGACAAAAACCCTTGTGGCGAGTGCCTATGCGATCCATGTTGCCCGCCGAGGGGCGGAATATGGTTTCTCCCTTGATGATATCCGCGTCGATATGACGCGCGTCAAAGCCCGCAAGGATGCAATCTCCGGGAGATCAAGCAAGGGAGTGGAGGAATGGCTCCGAGGAACGAAAAATTGTACGGTCATCCAAGGCCAAGCCAGCTTTCAGTTGCCGAACACGGTTGCGGTCAACGATGAAGTTCTGCAAGCCGACAAGATTTATATCAATGTTGGCGGGCGGGCCCGCATTCCCGACATGCCCGGGATTCGTGACGTCCCATTTCTCACCAACTCGTCGATGATGGACATCGATTTCTTGCCCAAGCATTTCATCATCGTCGGCGGAAGTTATGTTGGGCTGGAGTTCGCTCAGATCTATCGCCGCTTCGGGAGCGAAGTCACGATCGTGGAAATGGGACCGCGCCTGATTGGACGGGAGGACGAAGACGTTTCCCAAGCTGTGCGCGAAATCGTGGAGGCCGAGGGCATACAAATCCGGCTGAATGCGAAATGTATATCACTATCAAAACGCGATGGCGGTGTAGCCGTCGGCCTAACATGCGAAGAAGGTCCGCCAGAAGTAGTGGGTACTCATGTTCTTCTGGCCGTGGGACGTATTCCCAATACGAGCGACTTGGGTTTGGATCGGGCTGGGGTTGCCACCGACCACCACGGCTACATAATCGTGGATGATGAACTGCAAACGAACGTGCCCGGAATCTGGGCACTGGGGGACTGCAACGGCCGCGGCGCCTTTACGCATACTTCCTACAACGACTACGAGATTGTTGCGGACAATCTCTTTAACGCTGACCATCGCAGGGTTTCCGACCGGATCCAAGCCTACGCGTTATATATCGATCCGCCGTTGGGGCGATGCGGCATGACGGAAGCGGAGGTACGGAACTCCGGGCGGCGTGTTCTCGCTGCGAAATATCCCATGAGTCGAGTGAGCCGGGCCTACGAAAAAGGTGAGACACAAGGTTTCATCAAAATCTGCGTCGATGCAGAAACGAAACATATTCTGGGTGCTGCGATTCTTGGAGTCGGAGGCGACGAAGTAGTTCACGTTCTGCTGGACGTGATGTATGCGAAGGCACCGTATACGGTCATCCAGCGCGCTATGCACATTCATCCGACGGTTGCCGAATATCTGCCGGTCGTCCTCGCCAAACTGGAGCCGTTTGCGTAGAAGGGAAGAACACGACTACTCTGAAGATCAAAAAAACAGTGAGAGCAGCGGGTTGAGAAGATTGAATTTTGAGGGGAACGATCATTCCTGAAGTAGTCGATCCGTCTCGCCCGGCGATCGGAGAGGCAGCGCGAATTGACGAGTTCGGACGCTCCGACTCCGCCAGAGCATTTCATGTCAAATTGAGGGCTTAAGATGAATGATCAACAACAGACGGAGCAGTATTCTGGAGTACAAGATCAACAGATCCGTGCGGCGCTGGATCAACATTGGGCGGCGTCCGATGCCAACGATTTTGAGACGGAGCACCTCATCTACCACGAGGATGCGGTGCTGGACTACCCGCAGTCAGGCGAGCGAACCCGGGGGCGACGCAACATACAGAACCAACGCGCTAGTCAGCCGAGCAAAAAGCGGTTTACTGTCCAACGAATCATCGGCAGCGGGGATCTCTGGGTCTCCGAATTCATCCTGACATATGACGGGAAGCCGTCCTACACCGTGAGCATCATGGAGTTCAGAGGCGATAAGGTTGCTCGGGAAACACAATACTTTGCGGATTCATTCGTGGCTCCCGCATGGCGCGCTCAGTGGGTGGAACGGATGGACACCTAAACTCGATAGGCGAGAATTTGCTAACGACTGCGCCATTTGCGGTTTCCAAAAATCCGTTCAGTCCGAGGAGATGAAGTATGAAAGCAATCGTTGTCCACCAATATGGCGGTCCGGAAGTACTGAAGTTCGAGGAGTACCCCGACCCGGTTCCGGGTCCGGGCGAGGTGCTGGTGCGGGTCGCCGCTTCGAGCGTGAATCCCATCGACTACGAGCGGCGTGCTGGATTAACAAAGGATTTTTATCCCATCAAGTTCCCAGGGTTGATAGGAGTCGACATTGCGGGAACCGTTGTCAAGAATGGTCCGGGAGTGGAAGGCTTTTCCGTCGGCGACCAGGTGTTCGCTATGGCGGACAATACTTATGCCGAATTTTGTGTCGTGAAAGCCGCGGTTCTGGCCAAAGTTCCCAAGGGACTCGATCTGATCCAGGCGGCGGCGCTGCCGCTGGTGACGACGACTGGCAACCAGCTCCTTTCAGCTACGGGAGTCAACGCGGGTCAGACGGTTATGGTCGTCGGGGCTGTCGGTAATGTCGGGCGTTCGGCGGTATTCACGGCGAAGGAGCGCGGGGCGACTGTGATCGCGGGGGTTTTGAAGAGGCAGACGGATGAAGCGAAGACTGTCGGCGCGGATCAAGTCGTCGCCACCGATGACGACGCCGCGATCGCGAATCTTCCGCCCATCGATGCGGTCGGGGATACGGTCGGGGGAAGAACCGCCGAGAAGCTGATTGCCAAGGTAAAACCGGGAGGGGTGTATGCATCGGTTGTCGCACTCCCGCAGAACGTCGCGAAGTACCCATCTGTGAAGGTGGTGCATGTATTTTCGAAATTCGACAGGAAAACGCTCGAGTTCATGGCCGAAGCAGTGCGAGATGGCAAGCTGGTAATCCCGATTAGCCGGAAACTGCCACTCAGTGAAGCGGCCGAGGCTCAAGCAACGGCGGAAAAGGGTGGCATCGGTAAGATCTTGCTGGTGGCTTGAGCTTTTTGCTGGACGTGCAGTCACTTAATTTCGCTAAGACGCGGCATCCCTTGGGCTCCGGGCCTTGACACAGTGGCGAGCCGATTGGTATCTCCCAACGCAAAAGGCATGTCGCCGTTAAACAACGAGGAAGGAGATCCGTGTAAAGGTGCTACATACGATGCCCGAGACGATCGAGAACTTCGGAAAGAGCGGCGCGATACCCACAACGCTCTGGCAGCCTGGAGCTCTTCGATTTTGGATTGCGGTTCTGCTCATGGGCGTCAGCACAGGATTAGGAGCGGTCGCGCTCACGCGCTTGCTCGAAGTCGTGCAGCGTCTGGCGTGGCAGGGATCAGGGACCAATATCCTCGAGGCGGCCCGCCAAGCAAGCTTCACCCGACACATTGTGGTTCTTATTGGCGCGGGCCTGCTGACTGGGGTTGGCCAGTTCGTCCTCAAGCAATTGTCAAGCGGCAACGGCATCGATACCACCGCAGCCATCTGGTTCCATGCCGGGAGGATGCCGGCTCTGCGCACCCTGGGCAGTGCCGTTCTCTCCATTTTTGCCGTCGGCATGGGAGCTTCGCTTGGCCGCGAAGGCGCTCCCAAACAGGCGGGAGCGGTCTTCGCCAACTTTTTTGCGGGCGCTGAAAGTCTTTCCGATGAACAAAGGCGCTTGTTGGTGGCCTGCGGGGCAGGAGCCGGCATGGGCGCGGCTTATGGCGTTCCCCTCGGTGGCGCGCTCTTCGCGCTGGAGGTCATGCGGGGCAAGCTGGCATTGCGCTACGTTCTGCCAGCGCTGTTTGCTTCGATGATCGCGACCGGCGTTTCATGGATTGCGCTGCCGGATGTGCCGACCTACGTCTTTCCTCCGTTACCGGTTTCCGCCTCGGTGATGTTTTGGGTATTGGTCGCGGCACCGGTCGCTGCCTTGGGTTCGGTTCTTTATGTCCGGCTGGTGCGTTGGGCGGACCAGCATAAGCCCAGCGGCTGGCAGAGATTCATCGCACCTGTGGTCGTTTTAGGCTTGCTCGGAGCCGCTTCGTTTTGGTTTCCGCAAATCTTAGGCAATGGCAAGGACCTTTCACAGCTTTTGTTCGCGGACCAGGTTATGGTGCGACTGGCGCTGGGGCTGCTGTTGCTAAAGCCCCTGGCCACTATTTTGTGCATTCGCAGCGGAGTTCCTGGCGGTCTGTTCACGCCATCGCTGACCTTCGGAGCCTTGCTGGGAGCGGCCCTCGGCCATGCCTGGAGCTGGTTCTGGCCTGGCGTGCCTCCCGGACTGTTTGCGCTTCTCGGAGCGGGAGCGGTGCTGGCAGCAACGACTCAGGGTCCGATTTCCGCTGTGGTCCTGATCATGGAACTCACGGGGCATGCCCGATCGTTCATTCTGCCGCTTCTGCTGATCGCCGGCATTTCCACGCTGATTGCCCGTTCTATCGAGCATCGTTCTATCTATGACGCAAAGTTGACCGATGAGGAAGTGGCTGAGCGACAGAGATTGCGCGAGGTGCCAACTGTCTAAAATGATCGTGTGTGTTCAAAACGCAGTGCGTAGACATTCCTTCTCGACGCTGGGTAGGCTGATGTAACACCCGGGGTTGGGTAGTATTGCGTCGTCGAGACAAGCTTGTTGCATAGCGAGGAAACTGGAGGTCTTGAATTTACATGGTGTTCTGCGGCACCGCGGGTTGCGGTTGGAGGCTTCTTGCCTAATTCTTCTAAAATCTCGACTACTCTCAGGAAACGCGCTGCTCAAATTGAGGTGCTTCTCATGGATGTCGACGGAACAATGACAGATGGCGGCGTCACCTTACTGTCCCAAACAGAAGAGATCGCACTAGAGATCAAAACCTTTGACGCACATGACGGGCAAGGTCTGGCCTTGGCCCACACTGCCGGGATCCGCACTGGTTGCATCACTGGACGTCAGAGCTCCGCTCTGCTTCGACGTGCACGCGAAATGAACATGGAATTTATTTATATGAAGCAGCCGCTGAAAATACCTGCATATGAAGAAATTCTCCGCAAGGCGGGAGTACCTGAATCTTCTGTCGCCTATGTCGGTGACGATCTTCCGGATCTTCCCGTGATGCGCCGCGTAGGTCTGGCCGTGGCGGTGGGGAATGCGGTTCCAGAGGTCAAAAAGGCAGCGCATTACATAACTGACGCGCGTGCAGGACGTGGTGCGATCCGCGAAACAGTTGAACTCATTCTCAAAGCAAAAGGCCTTTGGCAAGAGATGATCGACCAAGCGCGCGCGTGAATTATTACCAGGCCGTATCGAACACCAGGTTATATGCATTGACGCTGCCGATGCCGGTGGCCATATCCCAGCCGGGGGCGGCCCCAAAAGAGGGCTGATAGGTCGCTGCACCGACGGTAGGCGTGATCACCGCCATGCAGATCGCTCCCGTTCCCCCGCCGCCCGAGAGAGTGCAGATAGGAACTCCGGTATAGCCCTTCCCGGTATTCGTCAGTTTCAAGGCACTCACCTTGTGCGTGGTTGTGTTGATGGTGGCCGTGCACGTCGCCCGTGTTCCGCCCGCATAGATAACGCCCGCGGTGGGAGACAGGTACTTCGATTGGTTTGCGGGGACGTCAATCGTACAAGTCGGTGCGCTCGTGTAGCCCGATCCGGCGGCCTTGAGATTCAGGCTGCTGATGGCTTGTGTGCCGAGCGCGCCATAGGTACCCGAAGGACGGTAGCAATCGGCGTGAAACACGCTGCCGTTATACACGCAGTTGATGTCGTTGTCGCCCTGCGTGATGTCGTGAAAGACGCAGGCGGAACCCTCCTTGGTCTCGTTGATCGAATAGCAAGTCGGATCACCGCTCGTCCCGTATTCTTTCTTGGCAATTGAATAATACGTCGGGTTGGGATTCCCCGCCCGAATATCCCACTTCTCATCGACCAGCGCTTGAATGGCGGCCAGCAGGGGCGAAGAGGCCGACGTTCCCCCAACTCCGATCCAGCCGCTCGGAGCGCCCGTACAGGGCACTCCGTCATACGTTTTGTCCGAGTAACAGATAGTGATGAAGTGTCCCCACACGCCATTGGCGCCAAACAGCGATACATCGGGAATATCACGCACCCCATCCGCAGGGTTTCCGAAAATGCCTGCTTGCCAGGAGGGTTTGGCGTAACCGATACACGTCGTATCCTCGACGTAAGCGTAGCTGCTATTTCCCGCGCCTTTCGCGCAGTTACTTGGACCCCCGCTTCCGGCGACCGTGCTGAGGAAATCGGCCTTTCCGGTGGAACTGTTGCAGAAACCGCTCGTACCATAAGGCGCGCCGTAGCCCTCCACGTGGTATATCAGAAAGCTCGCGCAGGAGTCGTTCCAGGGTATCTCAGGAATGTAAGACTTGGCCGAGCCGAATGTTGAGGAGTTGGTGGAGTTCCAATAGGTGCTCTGCGGAGCCCCGCCTTCTAAAGCGTTGTAAAGATCCTCGAAATCGGTGGCGCCCACGGACACGTTGTACACTGTCTCGCCAAATCCCGTAACCCCAATTCCCGGATACGCCCAGTCTTCGCCATCGGTGAAATCGACCGTGCACAACGAGGCGCCGTTATCGCCGGAAGAGACAAAGACAGACACCCCGGCTGCCGCTGCCGACTGGAAGGCCGAGTTGAAGGCAGCATTGGCGCTGGCTCCATTTACCACCTCACACTGAAGATAGCTCATGCTGATGATCGCTGGCGGACTGCCGGCGCTCACCAAGTTTTCCACCGCCAGCAAGCCGCCGAACGTGGTGGTATCGGCGCATGACGCCAGTTCCACGTGCGCGGCGGGTGCAACCGCCGTCACCATTTGCACGTCAAGGTCGGCTTCGAGGTCATCGCTATTCGTACCCGGATTGGTGCAGTTTCCCGCCTTATCGGGATGCACCGTCGTCAGAGTTCCCCCATAGCTTGCCAAGCCAAACTTGCTCCGGTACGTGGCCCAATCCGAGTCATAGCTGTTTGTGTCTTCCACCACGACCACCGTCTGGCCCTTGCCAGTGATGCCCGCTTTTAATAATGGCGACACATTGTAGATCGTTTGGAAGTCCGCCGGCACCAGGGAATAACAGTCGGAACCACAGCCGGCGAATGTGTAGCCGGTTCGGGGGACGGCCGCGGCGTGCGGCTTGAAGTCGTGCATCGACACCACTCCCTCGATCGCCGGTGCCAGCGCGGCTGGAATGCGGGGGTCGCTCATGTTGGCGAAATGCTGCTTACCGTGGACTTCTAATTGGTGAATCTCCGTGTGAAAGGCCTCGCGAATCTCGCCCGCTGTGCCGGAAAAATCGATGACCATTCGATTCGGATAGACGTATCCCACGGTGAAGCCGTGGGACTGGAGCCAACCCGTAATGGCATCGATGTCTTGCTGCGCCGGACCGTACTCTTCGCCCTGCTCTTCCGCCGTCATCCACTGGCGGAAGTTAGGCGATGATTTGTCGGTGAGCGAATCGATGTATGTGTCGAACTGTCGTTCCAGGTCAGGCGCGCGCCTCAACTGCAGCAGCATGTGGTTCATCGCAAAATTGTCGGGCTCGGGTCCAAGGTCGTTCGTTCGGTTGGCTTCCGGACGAGTATTGCCGGCGAGTCTGACCAACCGGCTCTCGTCGATCGACTGTGTGATGAGCAGGTGTTGGCCTGACGCTCCCCACACCACACTCGCGTGGCGCGAGCTGACCACCATGGTCAGGACTGCAATCGCCAATACAACGCTGACCTTCTTCATAATTCACCCCAGTCGTAAAAGTACTCGCAAGCCCATCCCCGAGGCTTCCCTTGCTAGACGGATGGTGGAACGGAGATTTGGGGGGAGGATATCGAAGCAATCTCCTGGCACCTGCAAGAGTGGCGACGATCGTACAATTAGTTTCGCCGCTGCGCAACGTGAAAAAAATTTCACTCGCAGGTGATGGCATTTTAAGCACTACGACTTTGAAATTTGAGTTGCTTTCTTGGCACAGGTTGGCGCTTTACAGTGGAGCCCGGCAGGAGAATGCTAGGTCATATTTCACAACTGCTGCCGCCATGCAAAACCCTGCTGAGTCGATCATCCGCTGTCTTTATTGTAGAGTCGGTAACGAATTTCGCCAGATGGCAATGCGAATCGAGGGCTGGTTGCATTGTGGGAACTGTGGCCATAATGCGATGCCAGTCGACGCAGAGTTCAGATGTACTCGTCCGAAATGTCACGCTCATCAGTCACGCACATCCTCGACCGACGTCGCAGAGTTGGATTAATGCCCGAACCTGCAGTATGGTTCTCGGAGTTTTACGGCAAGAATCAATTCGGGCCCTGTTGCTTGCCTGCCTTTGAAGTATGCTTTAACTACTAAGTACTATCTCCGTCGTTATCTTGGCGGTACTCTTTAGCATGGCGGCTACGGAGCAGTATTTTTCTTCCGACAGACGTACTGCATCTTCTACAGCTTTGTGTGAAACTTGCCCCCAGACAATGTAGATCAAACTAATTTTCGTAAAAACTCTGGGCGGTTCCGGCGCTTGCTCAGCCTCCGCTCGGACTTCCAAGGCTGTCAACGGCTCGCGTTTCTTTTTGAGTATGCTGACCACATCAGTGGCACTGCAGGCACAAAGGCCCATCAGGACCAGTTCCATCGGCCCTGACGCCGTGTTGGTGTTCCGGTCGGCGTCCACTACGATCGCATGACCGCTGCTGGCGTTTATCACAAACTGCTCACCGTTTGTCCAGTTAAGTTTAGCGTGCATAAGATCAGCAATTATATTGCTTCGGGAATTCGTCGCGGTATTCCATCAAGCACCAGGCGCCGCCGTGAGGAAATTTTGAGGATTCCAGCACTTCGAGTTCGCTTTCCGAGGCCGCACCCGCTCTGCTCCGCTGTATGTTATTGTGTTTACGTGCGGGGTCGGGTTCTATCCCCACCTTCCACCCCAAACGGCTTCTTCGTGGGACGGCCAAGCCATGGTAGAGTACTTGGCCGGAGAGCTGGCCCCATAAAAGCAAAGCTCGATTTTCGCCGGGATCGCGGCCCCGTAGCTCAACTGGATAGAGCATCAGACTTCGGATCTGAGGGTTGGGGGTTCGACTCCCTCCGGGGTCGCCAGCAAAGTACTTGGGGGAAGGTCTAACTTCCAGCGAAACAGATGTAGGGTCCTTGGCTTCGCAGAAGTGCTGATGGTAATTTCTACTTCGCTCGAAATGATAGTGCTTAGGACTCACGAGAATTTTGTCCGACACAGGTAACGCAGTTGCATGAAACGCATATTTCATTTCCGCAGTGCGTCGCCTCAGCTCGGGCCATTGGAGCAGCGGGTGCTGGCGGCGCTGTGGGATCGCGGGACATTCACCACGGTTCGAGAATTGGCCGAAGACAGTTGCCAGGATCTCGCCTATACGACGGTGATGACCACTCTGGACCGGCTTTACAAAAAGAATCTACTCGACCGCGAAGTGGAAGGGCGCGCTTTTCGCTACAGGGCTCTGATTTCGCGTGAGGAACTTCACCGGCAAGCCGCAGGTGAAGCCCTGCGGCAGGCGCTGGACGTCAGTTCGACCACTTCCCTGCCCCTGTCTTATCTGGTCGAAGTCCTGACCGAGCGGGATACGCAATTGCTCGATGAATTGCAACAGATGGTCGAAGCCAAGCGCCGCCAACTTCGAGTGCGCGACGCGAGCAAGAACAAGGTGAAAGATAAAATCAACGGCGAGGGAAACCGCTGATGTTTGCCGTCCGTGGCATTGCCGTTTCGTTTTCAGTCTTCACGATCATGTACTCCGCATTGTCGATGGCTGTCGCCGCTATTTGGCATAAAGCTTGCCCTGGACAGAAACAATACCCCAATCATTTCACGGCGGACCTACTTTTCTTTGTTCGAATGTCACCTCTTCTGGCCGCGATTCTCACAACGGTCGCCCTCATCTTGCCTTCATTCCTCCTACTTGAGCCGCGATCGATCCAAGAGCCAATTGGTCCCGTTCTTTTCACGCTGAGCCTTGCTGGCACGGTCCTGGCCCTTATTGGTGTTGTGAACGCAGCCGTCGCACTGCGCCAGTCTTGGCGCGCGATCTCGATCTGGACGCGGGCAGCCCAGACCATTACGGCTCTTGCTCAGACTCCGGTCCTGCGGATTTTTGGATCGGTTCCGGCACTGACGGCGACTGGGATTGTTCGTCGCAGAGTCCTGTTGTCAGATAAGGCCCAGTCGGTTCTGAACGCTTCCGAGTTGCACTTGGCATTACGTCACGAACTGGCCCACCTGAGCCGTTACGACAATCTAAAGAAGCTTTTGTTGCGGTTAGTTGCGTTTCCCGGCATGCGCGATTTGGAAACCGCATGGTTGCAAGCGTCGGAACTGGCCGCTGATGATGCGGCGATTTCGGGTCCGGACGAAGCCCTCGACTTGGCGGGAGCAATTATTAAGCTCTCGCGGTTTACTACACCTCCTGCGGATCTAAGTGCCGCGCTCATCCACAGTCCTGCCTCTGCGATGACTACGCGCGTCGAGCGACTGATCGCCTGGGGTGAAATTCCTGCTCCAGCCCCCAGATATTCCCTCTGGGTTGTCTTGGCGGGAATCTCGGCCACTGCAACAGTGTTGATTGTCACCTACAGCCACTTGCTGGTTCAGGTCCACGCCATGACAGAATGGCTGGTACGATAAAGTTCCTGCCGACAAGCCCGAAAGAGTGTCTTGGTTGAGCCCGTCAGAATGTCACCCGCACGCCCAACTGCGCCGCAAAGGGGATTCCCACTGTTGTGCCGGGACCGAAGAAATCTCCCAGCGCGCCCTC
>JASHPL010000026.1 GCA_030038125.1 Candidatus Sulfotelmatobacter sp. | reverse complement strand
CGCTTCGATCGAGTGATAAATTTCGCCGACCGGTGGCTTCATCACCTTCGGAACTTTCGCCATGATCGGTCCCTCGGGAATGCCCTCAACGGCCTGCTCGATGATGCGCAAGGCTTGTCGCATCTCGATCATGCGCACAATATATCGATCGTATGTATCGCCGTTTGCGCCAACGGGGATTTGGAAATCAAAATTCTTGTAATTGGCATAGGGCTGCGCTTTGCGAATATCCCATTTCACGCCGCTTGCGCGCAGAACCGGGCCGGTCACGCCTAGCGCAATGCAGTCTTTGCCTGAGATCACACCCACACCTTTTGTGCGTTCCAGCCAGATACGATTCGTGGTGAGCAATTCCTCGTATTCGTCAATCTTGGGCTTGACGAATTTCACGAATGCCTTGACGTCTTCTTCGAATCCGTCATACGCCTCATATTGCAGGCCGCCAATGCGAAAGGCGTGCGTGGTCAGACGCGCACCACAATATTTTTCGAAGATCTTGAGAATCTCTTCCCGGTCACGGAACGTATAGAAGAGCGGGGTGATCGCCCCGATATCGAGCGCATGCGTTCCCAGCCATAGCTGATGGCTGGCGATCCGGTTCAGTTCCGTCAGAATGACGCGAATGTACTGCGCCCGCGGCGGGGCTTCAACATTCAGCAGTTTCTCGACCGCCTCGCAGTATCCCAAGCCGTTCGAGACCGCCGCAACATAATCCATGCGGTCGACGTAGGGATTGAACATCGTATAAGTGCGGTTCTCGGCAATCTTCTCCACACCGCGATGCAGATACCCGATCACGCATTCCAGGCCGAGAACTTTTTCTCCATCGAGACGCAGGATAACTCGCAGGACGCCATGCGTCGCCGGATGCTGCGGGCCCATGTTAATGACGAGTTCGTTCGCGTCAAGATAGGTTTTGTCCGGCGTTTCGAGGTCCAGCGGCGAAAGTGTGCGAGGATCTGTCATAGTCGAGGTGCGGTCCCGTCCAGGACAACGCACTTGCTTCGGATGCAATAACCCCCACCCCAACTCCATTCATAGGGCGACGCGAAAGTGAACCTTGTGTGGCCTACCTCCAAAATGAACGATTCATTCGACGGAAGCGAGACTTCTGTTACGGCCAAAATGCCGCCCTGATCCGTAGCCGTTAAAACGTACTCGCCGTGTGGGATATTTTCGAAGGAGAACTCACCACTTTCGTCGGCCAGCGAATCAGAAACAAAACTAGAGCCTACCGCCGAAATCCGAACCACAATTGGCAGCGTTGTGATGTGGATGTCTTCCAAACGGCCCGTGAATTTCGTGCAAGAGCACGCCCCAGGCGCTCGTCGCGCTGTTGGAACACTTTGGCGAGCTGTTTCTTGAGCTGCTCCCGCAAATGCGCAAAGAAAGATGGCCATTACTCCGATGAGTGGACTCTGTTGGGCGATTCTTGCCATCACCCTCATTGCCCGCTCTCGATTCCGAGGTTGATCTGCACCCACTCGTTGTCTTGCTGCAGAATCCCGTAATCCTTGCGCAAGGGAAATCCCTTCCAACCTTCCGGCAGCAGAATCCGCTTCAAATCCGGATGCCCATTAAACTTGATCCCGAACATGTCATAAACTTCGCGCTCCAGCCAGTTGGCCGTAGGCCAGATGGGTACGGAACTCGGCACGGTCTCACCGTCCGCAATCAACGTCTTCAACCGAATGCGCTCATTCCGCGGAAAGGAATACAGGACCCACACAACATCGAACGGCTTCTCCCGCTTCGGATAATGAACCGCGGTGACGTCGACACAATAGTCAAATTGCTCTTCGTTGCGCAGAACGTGTAGAAGCTCGGGGATGAGCGAGCGGTCGACCACCATGTAATTCTGCCCGGCATAGATGAGCGGTTCGATTCCCGAGCCATAGGTGCGCTTCAGCTTAACGATCATGGGCGAGTCCCATGGCGTAGGCGATGGTCCCGCCGGCTTTGGTGGCGCTGCATGTCCGGCTGCACCGGAGGCTGGTTTTGCCGCTGGAGTAGCAGGCGTGGCGGGTTTTGCCGGAGTTGCCGCTGCGGGTTTGGATGGTGCTGCCGGCGTGCCGGAGCTCGCCGCAGTAGGCCTCGGCGGTGCCGCCGCAGCGGGCGGCTCAAGTTTTTCGGGAGCGGTCTTTTCGGAAGGACCTTTGATCTCAGATTGAACGGAGCCGGAAGGTGTGGATTTCACTCCGCCGAGAGTTGCGGGCTGCTCCGCCGTCGGCTTCTCGTTTTCCGGCGGCGGCGTCGAGGGAGATTTGGTTTCGTCCGGCATAGCTCGCGAATCAAGAGATCTCGCGCCGTCTGCGTTCGGGAGGAACTGTTACTTTTATCAGCTTGAACCGATAGTGTCAACGCGCGAACTCGCCGTGTTGGCTTGATTTCCAGAAACGGGATGGAGCCACGCATCCGGGATCTTCGGGGTCGGCCAAACACGAAGGCATGGGCGGAAGAGATCGTCAGCCGCTCCATCCTGAGGTGCAATTCATCGCGCGTGTCGTCAGCTAAGCCCGTGCCTGCGCCTGATAAGTCTCGATCAAATCGCGGATGCGTTGCGCATCCTTCTTGCGATGCCCATGGCTGGTAATGGGATCGTTCCCGCCGGTCGATTCGATCACGATTTCCGACCAGAACACTCCCGTGGAAATGTGCACCGAGGCAATCTTCGACATGGCGACCGATTCCTCGTTGCTGCCGAACAGTCGTCCTTTCACGCGGCTGACGCGCTGCGGGCTGATAACGAGTCTCGTCGGGAAAAGAAAGTTGCCTTGCGTCCAGCGGCTGGCTTTGAAAGTTTCAACCGGAGAAGAATCTGTCGCGTTGGTAGCAGCGCCCGCCATGAACTTAGTAAGCACCTGAACATCCGGCTGATCACGAACTTGGGATGAATTTGCCAAATTCCAAAATTATTCATTTACTAAATGCCTACACCCACTCCAGCGCGCCCTTTTTCCAGACCCAGATATATCCCACGATCAGGATGACGAGAAAGATCAGCATCTCGACCAGCCCGAACAAGCCGAAGGCTTTGAATTTCACCGCCCAGGGAAAAAGAAAAATCGTCTCGACATCGAACACGACGAACAGGATCGCGACGATGTAGAAGCGCACGGTGTAACGTCCGCGGGCGTTATCGACCGGATCGATGCCGCATTCGTAGGGCATCAGTTTGGTTTTGGTCGGATTCTCGGGACGCACCAGTTTGGCTAAGAGCAGAGTAACCGGAAGAGCCACTCCGACGATTGCAATAAAAATAAAGATAGGGACGTAGTTTTGCGGCATAGTCTGTTTCCGCGCAGCAAGCAATCCTAGCGCGGATGATGAGGCGGAGCAAGGTCGCGCATCCCTTTGCGCCCGGCTCAGACCCAGAGTGTCCGAGCAAAGCTGAGCGGCTACCCACTTCTGGGCTGTCTTTGCCAGAAGCAGTATTTTCTCTCGATTGCGCTACCGCTTACCCTCGATTTAGCTTACGCGAACCCGTTCCGCGTCAGCGGCAGTTCTCGTACCCGCTTTCCCGTTGCGGCGAAGATTGCGTTGCAAAGTGCGGGAGCAATCGGCGGCACGCCCGGCTCTCCCACGCCTGCGGGCGGTGCGCTGCTATCGATAATGTGGACATCGACCTGCACCGGCGCATCATTCATCCTCGCCACCGGATAATCATTGAAATTCGACTGATCGACAGCGCCGTTGGTGGCTGTGATCTGGCCGGTTCGAGTAAGGCTGGTCCCAAACACGGCCGCGCCTTCGAATTGGGAACGAACCATGTCCGGGTTGGCCACGATTCCGGTATCGAGCGCGGTGACCACGTGTGGAATTCGCACTGCTCCCTGGTCGTCGACTTCGACCTCAACCACGCTCGCAACATAAGTCAGGAAGCTGCGGTGCACTGCGATTCCCATGCCGCTCCCTTTACCCATCGACTTCTTTCCCCAATTCGCCTTCTCCGCGGCCAATTCGGCTACCCGCCGCAGGCGCGCCGTGTCGTAGGGATATTTCTGAACGGTATCGGCAGGCTCACCCGGAAGCGTGCGCCCGGATCCAATGAGCGCGAGCAGATACTCGTACGGATCGCGTTTGGCCTCCGCCGCCAGTTCGTTGACGAAAGATTGCACAGCGTATGCGTGGTAAATATTCGAAACCGATCGCAGCCATCCGATGCGGATGTGGGCCACGGCCTGACCCTTTTCGGATCGGAAATTGGGAATCTCGAATGGAACCACGTTCCATCCCATCGCCATCTCGTCGTCGTCCCCATACACCGCATCTTTGTCGAAGGTCGACCCGATGGGAGGAAACACGGATCGCTGCAACCACGCCGTCGGCATTCCCTTGTCATCCACCGCAGCTTTCAGATACATCGCGGCGACGGAGTGATAGTAGTCGAACTTGATATCATCTTCGCGGCTCCAGACAACTTTGACCGGCTTTCCCGTCTGCCTGGAAAGCAGCGCCGCTTCTGCCGAGAAGTCAGCCATGGACTTCCGGCCAAACGCTCCTCCCAGTAGCGTTACGTGGCAGGTGACATTTTCTTTCTTCAGCCCGAGCGAGCGAGCCACTTGTTCCCGAACCCCGATCGGGTCCTGCGTCGGCGCCCATACCGTGACGCTTTCGCCGCGCACGTCAGCGACAGCGGCCGGTGGCTCCATCGAAGCGTGCGCGAGATGCGGCGCGTAGTATTCCGCCTCGATGATCTTCCCGCCTTTGGTAAATTCAGCATCCGGATCGCCGCTGGTGTACACGACCTTGCCCGGCTGGCGCGCGGTTTGCTGCAACTGCTTTTTATAGTCTTCAGAGTTGTAATTCGCGTTTGGCCCGTTGTCCCATTCGATCTTGAGCTTCCGGCGGCCTTTGAATGCGGACCAGGTGTTGTCGGCAATTATGGCCATTCCTCCGACTGGCTGAAAACCGACGGGCGGCGTGAACGGTGGAATCGAGACAATCTTCTTCACGCCCATCACTTTCTGCGCGGCGGAGTCATCCACGGACTTCACTTTCCCGCCCAGCACCGGCGGATGCTCGACCGAGGCGTAAAGCATGCCCTCCACGTGAACATCCATGCCATAGAGCGGCTTGCCGGAACAGATATCAGCCACATCGTAGCCTCGCGCCGGCTTGCCGATGTAGCGCCAATCCTCGGAAGACTTCAGCCGGATCTCTTCTTTCTTCGGTACGGGAAGCTTCGCCGCGAGCATGGCCAATTCGCCATACCCGATTTTGCGGGTCGAATTCTTGTCTGAGACAAAGTGGACCGGATCGGCCACACACTGTTCTTCTGGAACACCCCACTGCTGCGCAGCCGCGCGAACCAGCATCAGTCGCGCGGTCGCTCCCGCCTCCCGTAGCGGATCGAAGAAGTCGCGCACGGAATGCGAGCCGTCCGTATCTTGTCCGCCAAAGCGTTCGTCGCCATCGGCCTGAATCACTTTCACGCGGCTCCAGTCGGCATCCAGTTCGTCGGCCAGGATTCGCGGTAAGCTGGTTCGAACGCCGTTCCCCATTTCGCTGCGGTGCGCAACGATGTAAACCATGCCGCCGCTCTCAATTCCCACGTATACTCCAGGATGGAATGCCGTCCACTCGACGTTGTGCACAGCGGTAGCCCACGAATTATCGAGCGCCGCGGCCGCGCCGTCTGCAAGCACCGCGGGTGCTCCACTTCTTGCGGCTTTTGCCAGCAGTGAAGGTTTCCCGACAAACAGCACGAAGGCGCTGGCCGAAAGCGCCCCTTGCAGAAAATTGCGCCGCGACAGATTTTCGATCACGAATTCTTCCGCGTAGGTTTTCTCTGGGGTATTCATGCCGTCTCCTTCGCCGCCTCTTTGATCGCGGCGCGGATGCGCTGGTACGTCCCGCATCGACAGATGTTACCGGCCATCACGTCGTCGATATCCGCATCGGTCGGCTTGGGCTTTGATGAAAGCAGCGACACCGCCTGCATGATCTGCCCGGGCTGGCAGTATCCACATTGAGGAACGTTGACCTCCACCCACGCCGTCTGCACCGCATGCGGACCGTGCTCCGAGATGCCCTCGATCGTAACGATGTCGAGCCCGCCGACACTGTCCATTTGCTTGGTGCAGGAACGAATCGCTTTCCCATTCTGCAGCACGGTGCAGGCTCCGCATAGAGCCATGCCGCACCCGAACTTCGTTCCGGTCAGTCCGAGGATATCGCGCAGATACCATAACAGCGGCATCTCGGGATCGCCGTCAAAAGATCGCTCAATTCCGTTCACTTTGAAATGGGTCATGGGACACTTCCTGATGCCAAGTCAGATTTACCTGCCCATTGTAGCTCCGCCACACTGTGCGGCGCCAAGGAAGTATGCAGCAGAAAGTATCTCCACCAGTTTTGACGGCGGCATATTGTTCAGAGCTTTCACCCGAAAAGAAACGACGCAACTCTGCCACTTTTCTGCT
>JASHPL010000251.1 GCA_030038125.1 Candidatus Sulfotelmatobacter sp. | reverse complement strand
ACAGAGCGCCAATGGCTCCGCACAGATTTGCCTGAACTCTCTCCTGGCCCGCGTGCTGAAAACAAAACTCAATGAACCGCCGCAGGCGGAATAAGCAAAGGAGACGAATATGAACTGCAGACTGCTGCTTTCCTCTTCATGCGTGGCGCTGCTGGTGCTTTTACCGTTTTCCCCAGCATTACCAGCCCAAGCACAGGTTTCCAACTCTCCCGAATACACGGTCACCGATCTCAGGACCTTGGGCGAGACACACTGTCACCCTCGCATCATCAAATTCGACGCTCCAGGCGGTGGCACAAGCGCCGGCCAAGGCACTTACCCCTCCGAGGTTAACCCGGCGGGGGAGATCGCAGGATCCTACGTTGACGCGAACAACGTTTTCCACGGCTTCTTGCGCACTCGTGACGGCACCATCACCACGTTCGACGCTCCGGGCGCGGGTACAGGCGCCTTCCAGGGTACCGAGCCGCAAAGCAGCAACCCAGCGGACGCGATCACCGGATACTACATCGACGCAAATGGTGTTTCGCACGGCTTCGTGCGCACGCCGGACGGCGCCATCACCACGTTCGATGCTCCGGGCGCGGGCACCAGCAGCGGCCAGGGCACGATTGGCGCCAGCATTAACCCCGAGGGGGCGATCGCGGGAGACTACCTTGATGCGAACAACACTTTTCATGGCTTCCTGCGCGCTTCGGACGGCACCTTCACCGAGTTTGAGGCTCAGGGCGCGGGCACCGGCAATCTCCAGGGCACGGAATCCGCACTCACCGACGGCCTTAACCCAGAGGGCGCAATCGCCGGATCCTACTACAACGACACTGTGGGGCACGGCTTCGTGCGCACGGCGGACGGCGCCATCACGACGTTCGATGTTTCCGGTGCGGGCAGCGGTCCCAACCAGGGTATCGGCGACTATGGCATCAACGCTGCCGGGACGAGTATGGGACCGTATATTGACTCAAAAGGTGTGAACCACGGCTATGTGCGCACTGCGGACGGTGACATCACCAAGTTCGACATTCCCGGCGCGGGTACCGCCAGCGGGCAGGGCACCCTGCCTTTCAACATCAATCCGGAAGGAGACATTACGGGACCCTACATTGACAAGAATGGTGTCTCTCACGGATTCCTGCGCACTCAGCACGGCGACATCACCAAGTTCGACGTTCCCGGCGCGGGTAGCGCTAGCGGCCAGGGCACGACCCCGTTCAACAACAACCCAGCCGACGCGATCACCGGCTTCTACGTCGATGCGAACAATGTGGCTCACGGTTTTCTGCGCACGCCGTAACTGCGTTCCAGGTCGGTTGTCCTTTGTCAGGGTAGCGCGTGGGTGCCGCAGACTTCGTGCTCTTCGAAGTCTGCGGTTCTTCCTGGGAACTACGTCGGTGAATTCTCTGACGCAGCGATTCACGATTCGTGCTCAGAAAGTGAGAACACAGGTAGGAAATCACAGGTAGAAAATTGCCCGGGGATTTCGGCGAGGGTGCTAAGTAGTTGAAAATGATGGTAGGCCCGAATGGACTCGAACCATCGACCTCTTCCGTGTCACCCTACCACGGACAGGACTGAAAAGAACTTAGACCGTGTCGAGCATCCTCTCCACACGTCTTATACAGGTTTCACGGGTAGAAATCACAGGTAGGGAATGCCGGTACGGAATGCAGTCAAGAATGCCCTTTTCGCTAGCTTCGCAAGTTTTACGACTGCCGCCTCCTTGTATATACACGCCAAATCGTTGGCGATGTGGAGGAAACAATGAACAATTTGAAAAATCGCCAGTCTGGCGAAGAAAAAACAATGAAGCACGGAGTAGAGCCGCGACGCGAGGACTTGCTCGTGGCGTGGTCTTGGGATTGCCTGCGGGTCAATAGCCAAGGGCGCACGGAAGTTGTTGGGAACGGGTTCACCGACGACAGCTTACTTAAGTTCGCGAGGTACATTCATGGGATCATGGAACATGGAGGTGCTCGGGAGGCACAGTACGCTATTTTCCTGCTGCGCCAGTTGATGGGAACTTGCTTTTATTTGGCGGAGATGGGCTATCGATAGCCCGCTCCGTCACTCAGGAACCCCACTCCCGGACTGCCCGCCTCACACCGGGCCCAACAGTGATGCCGGGGTAATTGCCTACTTTCTGCCGGAGGTGGTGAGCCGGTTGAACAAGGTCGTCTTTCCCGAATTAGGGGGCCCAATCAGCGGACCGTGCCGACCCCCTGATTGAGGCTCGTAGTTGGAGGATCAATTGTTGGCACGAGCCGATTCATGGGATCTCGCTCACTGTCTTTGCGTCCACTCGCGACGCGAGCATCTGGCGGGCGGTTTCGGCCCGGAGGGCAATCTCGGGACCGTCAACGGAGTAAACGATTGCGTCCCCAAGCCGGGCTGGGCGCAAACATCTGACTTTGGCTCCAGCAAAGAAACCGAAGCGCATCAGAAACTGCTGCTCTGATTCCGGAGTCGGCGTGGTTTTTCTCTGTACGCAGAGGGAGTGAAGGGACTTTCTGATTTGGTGGACGACGTGCTTGGCAGCCATTGCAGCTTTGCGTACTCGGCTTTGGCTTGCTTCAGGATGGGGATTTCAGAGTCGGCGTCTTTCCAGAGGGTGAGGAAATCTTTGTAGGCGGCAAGCGCTCGGACGCGGGCGGCATCGGCATCCACCCCCTGCGAGGTTTTCACTTGCAAAGCATTCGCACGAGCGACGCCAAGATGCGCCAACGCGCCCGTCCAGCAGTTCCAAACGATTCCACTGTGGTCGAGAATCTTCTGGAACTCGGAGGCGGCTTGCGTGCCTTGACCCGCCGCCAAATATGCTTCGCCACGAATGTAGGTCGGATAGAGGCAGGAGACATTCGCGACGAACAAGATTCCTCCCAACTCGATGGGCGGGACAGCGACTTCCAAATCGCTGAGCGCCTCAGTCGGCTTCTTTCTATTCAGCGCCAGTTGCGCTCGAATCGCGGGCAGCCACAAAGACTGCATCTGAGTGTCCAGCGGATAACGCTTGTTCAGGTCTTGCGCCAGCGAGTCGGCTCGTACGGCATCGCCCGCTATGGCATCGGCGAGAGCGGCTTCGACCTCGACACCTTGGCTCGTGGGAGCGAGCTTCAACGCCGCCGCCGCCGCCTGCTTTGCTTCCCCAGCATTGCTGAAGGCAGCTTCGCGCTGCGCGGCGATCGCCTCCCAGATCGCTCCATTTTCCTTGCTGTCAGTGCGGATGGCGGAGTCTATAGACCGCTTGGTGAGTTCCCGTGCCTTGCCCAGATGACCCGCGTAGGCCTCGGTGTCAGCAGCGAGCGAAAGCCCAATGTTCTCTTGAGGCTTGCCCGCGAACCACTGCTGCTGTTCGGCCATGCCTGAAGAATCTTCGCGCAAAAAGGCTAGCGCGTACAGAGCACCTCGAATAACAAAATTATCCAATTTTCGCGCGTGAGCCTGATCAACCGTTTGCCGCGCATCGTCGAATCTCT
>JASHPL010000250.1 GCA_030038125.1 Candidatus Sulfotelmatobacter sp. | reverse complement strand
CTACCACCTTCTTATATCGGTGGCGCGACATAGATTGGTTCAAAACGCGCGTTCCCGACCAAACTCAAAAACGGCCTCACTTCATCCAGAGTGCAAACAGATCTGCGCCGTCCACGCTCCAGCAGCGTACACGCACAACTCAACTCCATTTTCATGTCAATGGGTGGGCCAGAGGCCCATGCGTAACTCAAAATGCCTGAACAGGGATTCTGAGCGTCAAGACCTGATTTCGTCAGTTCAGGGCTATAGTTACTCAATGCAAACAAGACTCGCTGCTGTAACTCTCATCGAAGTTGTGGCGCTCCTCACTCTGTCCCTCGCCGAGCAGTCCGGACCACCCGCTGATCCCGAACGCATATTGGACGAAGCAGCGCAGGCTGAGGGCGGCGACAATCTCCTAGGAACGTTGCGGACGCTTCGACTGAAGGGTGTTATGTATTGGGGCTCCTCGCATCTCGCAGGCGATGTTGAATCCATCGTCAAATTCCCAGACAAGTTTCGCGACACATTCGTGGGCGCCGACGGCAGGAGGCTGGGGTATGGGTTTGACGGGACAGAGTCTCGGAAACGATTGACCGGAGAAGGGTCGAGTGGACTGCCTAGACTTCAACTTTTGCTTCCCGCCGCGCAGTGGCGATTGCGCTACACGGGAGCCAGGTTTGAGGGGCAGCGCAAGATTGGAAAACGGCAGGCGTATGTCGTTCGTGCTCTTATCCGTGGACAAACCTCACCAGCAGATTATTACTACGATCCCGTCAATCATCTCTTAGTGCAGGTAGATACTGCTCTAGAAAATCTACCGATCACATATCGCGTTTCGAGCTTCCAGAATATCGATGGTCTAAAAATTCCTCGCGAATGGAGCTTTGGTGAGAACCGTACTGTCATTTCGTCGATCAAACTAAACATCGACATCGATGACAAACAATTCGCAAAACCGAAGTAGAGACTCAACTCCGTGAGATCCACTCGTAACGAGTGAAAAATCCCCTTTGCCCTCGGCGTCGCCAATCTGGTGACGTCGATCGACAGCTCAGAATCAGCAAGGCCGGCAATCGGCGGCTTCGGTCGTTGCTGGTCCAATGCGCGCAGTATCTCCTAGGCCGCTTCGGGCCGGACACCGACCTGAAGCGTTGGGGAGCACGAATGACGGAACGCGGCGGAAAGAATGCTAAGAAACGGGCCATAGTCGCCGTGGCTCGCAAGCTCGCGGTGCTTTTGCATCGGCTTTGGGTCACGGGGGACACCTACCGACCTCTGCAGAACGCGATGGGATGGTCTCCTGGATCGGAGCTTCCACAAGCCAGCTGATGCAATACGATTTTCACGAGCTGAAGAGGAAGTTGGGCTGAGATAACGGATAAACCGTGTTCACGGTGACTGCGTGTTTTTTCCCGGGTTCTTCGAGGCCGACGAAAAGATTGCAGCACCGCACTGAGACTGAGGACCCCAATGTGCACACGGCCCCACTGCGAAATGGGCCCGATCGAGTGCGAATGGAAGCATGGCGAATCAGTTGGACTGAATACGGTCTCTGCTAGCGCTGGGGCGACCCAGCTAACAACGCCAGCGCGGTATTTTTTGTGTTCGCCGTCATCAACACAGCAAGCCCTTCAGTTTCTCTAAACCACGAATTTCCGTATCCTCTATGGCATCGACTCTCGCAGGTCGGAGACAAGGTGAGAAACTCCATGGGCCGTATATGGAAGAGTCCCGCATACATTTCTTTCGGGCTGGTGTTGATTGTCAGCTTTTCGCCTGCGCAGCAGGACGATGATCCTGGCCATTCGATCGGCAAGGTTTCAACTCAAGGAAACCTCATCGTAATGGAGTTGAATGACGGTGTGCTCGGGAAGGCGAATCTATTCGACCTCACTGGTCATACACTTCGCTTCATCCCCGAGGGTCCCGCCTACCGTGTAGAAAACCGGACCCTGCAATGGGATTCTGATTACGGCCCTGAGTTGGTGGGAGCTGAGGCGAACCTCAACAAACTTGCTTTTCCCTTCTCCGGCAAGTTATGGAAATCATTTCTCGTCGGAACAAGCGGATCCATCCGCTTCGCCTCCTCAGAGAAAGACGTTAGCCTTGACCCTTACGGCCATCGGGATGGAGGAATCGTCCTTGATCGTTTCGATCAATTGGCGGAGGCGGCCAGCCAACTGACCGACAAAGCTCCGGCCATTTGCGTGTTCCTGAAGCCGCGCATGTCCGGTCCCCACTATGTAAAAGAACTCTCCGACCGCGTCGTAATCACCTGGGATCTCACCGAGCCATTCGGCGGTCTGCTTGATTTCACGTGGTCCAAGACTACCAATCGCTTTCAAGCCGTGCTCCATCGCGACGGTTCCATTGAGATGTCGTACAAAGAAATGGCCGCGCAGGACGCCATTGTTGGAGTTTATCCGGTACTCTCCGGCGCAGCGAAACCGGTCGCAGCTCACCTTTCATCGCTGTCGCACAAAGATGGTCCCTTTCCCGCCGCGTACGAATCCTTCCACTACCTAGCCGTGCCCAAACCTCAGGATCTCTCTTGCACAATCATCCAGTCGCTCGGCGACAGGTTCGATTTTCTCGTGTACTACTCCGATTTCCGCATCGATAGTCAGGAAGCAAGTCCTCCCAGCGATGGTCCGGTGGGGGGCAATGTTGCGGGAATCGGACAAACCCAGCACGACCAAACGCCGCAAGTCTTGAACAGCCGCTGCACGCATGGCAAATTCCAACTGGGATTCGCTCAGCCCGTCTATGTCCGCTCGAACGAGATGCAGGAAGGTCCTCCCGAAGGAGCACCCGTCGCCAGCCCCCACGACATCACGTTCTACTCACGCCAACTCGCCGAAGCTTCGCCCGACGGCAAACCCGTTCCCTACAACTACGCGATCGGCCACATTGGCCATGAAGTCGGCCATCGCTGGTCTGCGTACGCCTCCGCAAAAGTTAACGGTCAAACCGTTTCGCTCGGCACCTGGCCTCACTGGACGCCAGGATTGCAAACCCGCGTTGCCTTCCCCTACTCTCTGCCCAGCGAGGCATCCACTCTGGGCGGTGGAGTCTGGCAAGACAATTTCGACGGAACCTACACCCTGCTTCGCGACGGCTTCTTTGTGCCCGCCACCGGTTATTCCTATCTCGACCTGTACTTCATGGGTTTGATCTCCGCCACCGAGGTCCCGGACTTCTTCCTGCTCACGCATCTCGCCAAGGCCGGTCAGGATCTGAATGGTCACCTGATCTTCAAGGCAGACCGAACAAAGATAACAATCCAGGACGTGATCGCCGCCGAAGGCCCGCGCTTACCCGACGTCGATCACTCGCAAAGAAACTTCAATACCGGGATCGTTGTTGTTGTCGAGCACGGGCAAAGCCCTAGCCCCAAGCTCATCGAGCAAGGCAATGGTATTCGACGGCAGTGGATCGACTATTGGGAGACCGCGACGGGACATCGCGCGTCCATGACCGCAGAACCACGCTGAGCGTCAGTCGCGCGAAAGTTCCGAAGCATATCTGCCAGCGTACTGCGTCACTTTTTGTTTGGTGGCCAAGCCGGAAAGCACACGACCTTTCTCCCAACAAATATCGAGGCGGGCGATCTCCATTCTAGAAACCTCATCCATCCGACGCGTTCCTTTGCCTTCGTTTTGCGGAAGACGACGCCGACGGGCGAGGAACCCGATGAGATGAGAAGGCCTGCGTCTTGCTCCAGTGGGCAGAGTGCTGGCATATATCTCAACCAGGAGGAATTGCCATGAGCAAAACCGTCGTGAAGCAGAACGTTGGGAGCAAAGCAAAATCGGGCGACAGTTTAACTATCGGGATCGACCTTGGGGATCGCTGGGGACATTATTGCGTTCTTGATGCGGAAGGTGAGGTTGTCGAAGAGGGTCGGCTACGTATGACAAGGAGTGCGTTCACTGCACATTTTCTGGTCCACGAGCCCGCGTTGCTATTGAAACGGGAGCACACTCAGCTTGGATCAGCCAACACCTGTCCTCCTTGGGGCACGAAGTGATCGTGGCCAACGCGCGTGAGCTCCGGGCAATCTCGGGTAGCAACAGTAAACATGATGCGGCCGATGCCGAAAAGCTAGCGCGTTATGCCCGTGTGGATCCTCGCATCCTGCACCCTATTCAACACAGAAATCTGGATGCGCAGGCTGACCTGGTTCTTATCCGGGCGCGCGCAGCCAGCGTACGGGCCCGGACACAGTTAGTGAATGCCGCACGTGGCACAGTGAAAGCATTTGGTTTTCGGCTTCAGTCCTGCTCGACGCGAAGCTTTGCCCGAAAACCATGTGGAGACCTTCCTTCCAATCTGAACGAAGCGCTCCGGCCCCTGTTCAACGCGATTGAGGCACTGAGCTTACAAATCAAGGAATACGAACGGCGAATCGTGCTCTTGGCTCAGAGTCGCTATCCCGAAACCGCGAGACTGCAGCAGGTCCATGGCGTAGGTTCGCTCACAGCACTCACTTTCGTTCTCACGCTCACTGACAAACATCGATTCGCCAAGAGTCGCGATGTGGGTTGCTATCTCGGGCTGCGTCCGCGCCGCTATCAATCCGGTGAGCACGATCCAGAGCTGGGTATCACCAAAGCAGGCGATGTCTACTTACGCAGTCTCTTAGTGGAGTGTTCGCAGCATGTGCTTGGTCATTTTGGCAGAGATTCCGCTTTACGTCGTTGGGGACTGAGACTCGCACAACGCGGAGGAAAGAACGCCAGGAAACGTGCCATCGTCGCGGTCGCCCGAAAACTGGCAATCTTGCTTCATCGACTCTGGATGAGTGGTGAGGTTTACCAACCATTCTACGGTAGCAACGCGGAACCGTCCGCCTCGTAGTTCGTTCCCACGTGACAGCAGACGTTCACAGATGTGATGCCATGCCGAGTTCCGGTGACTGCGTAACCTTGACCGGCCAATTGAGGCCGCGAACCCGTTGGCAGCGCCGACTCACGTAACCGAACCTCAGCGAGCACCGGGTCCTACACCAGCGACCTATCAAGAGTGCGGATGGACGTCGGGCGTGGGGTCACACATCGGCTGGCAATTCCTTCGCTTTGCGCTGCGATTGTGCAGAGCGCGAAGAACCTGTCAAGGGTCCGCTGGCGCCGCGCAACAAACGCGCGCCCTTGACCGAACCTTCTCGCCCTGCGTGAACATCTCCGCTATCAAAGCGAAGGAAGAAAATGACTTGACTAACTCGGCCTTCTCATGGA
>JASHPL010000249.1 GCA_030038125.1 Candidatus Sulfotelmatobacter sp. | reverse complement strand
CCGCTCGGGATCGCGCCAGGAGAGCGTGGCCAGCAGAAACAGCAGCATGCCTCCAAGCAGAACACAGGCAATCGGGACCAGGGCCTTAATCTCCCAAGTGATGCCCAGCCAGGGCAGTTCAGGATTTTCGGATGTCTGCACTGCGTCTTTGGGAGCGTGGGAATCAATCGGCATCGGAGTACTCGAATGTACGGTGCTGAAAAAGCTCTTCCGTGACAGCGACCTGGCATCTCTGTGTTCTTCGGAGTCTACCGCCACTTCCCCGACTTGTTCTGTGATCTCAGGCATACGCGTGCAAACCCGGCAGCAGATAGGTAACCCCGAAGAACGTAAACATCACCACGGCAAAACCGAGGATGGCGAAGTAAGCAGCGCGCCGCCCGCGCCAGCCGCGCGTGATGCGCATGTGCAGATATCCGGCATAAACCAGCCACGTAATCGCCGCCCACGTCTCTTTCGGATCCCAGTTCCAATACGAGCCCCAAGCCCGATTGGCCCAGTAGGCGCCGGCGGCGATCATCAGGGTGAGTAGGGGGAAGGCTATACAAATCGTTTTGTACGTAATGCGATCGAGCGAATCGGCGTCGGGCAAATGCTTCTCGAGATCCGGACGCCGCCAGAGCAGCAGCAGATAGAGCAGATTCGCGAAGATTCCTCCCACCAACGCCGAGAGAATGAACGGGCTTGCCGCGAGAGTGGTTGGATACATGCCGTCGGCATCGAGCGATGGATACTGCCCATCGCGCGCTCGCAATAGGAAGAAGACCAGAGCCAAAATTTGCAACAGAATGCTAATAAAGACAGCACGATTTGCGGTTGCGAGAGAGCTTTCATCTTTCTTCACGCGCGAGAGAATATAGAACACCAGCGGTGCGGCAACCGTGCAGAACACCAGCAGCATGAGCCATCCGAGGTCGGGGATGGTGACAAACAGTCGCACACCGCGGGAGATGAACATCTCCGATTTATTTTCCGCATCCCAGGCGACCACATTGAGTCCGCCCCAGCGCTCAAACCGAGTGAGGATCGCGGCATAAATCCCGATGGTGAAGATACTGGTTGCCGCCAGGAACGACTCCGTTTTCGCCTTGTCCTGGATCAAGAACATCATGGCCAGCGCGAAACTCAGAGCACACGCGGCGTAGGCCAGCATGGCGAGCGTGACATGCACGTGCAGCCAGGTCGATTGCAGCGCCGGGACCAGCGGCCGGACTTCGCTGCGCAACAACTGCATCAGCACAACACCCACGATCGCCACCGGCATGGTCACGGTACCGATCACTTTCACGCCGTAACGCTTTTCGGCGATCAGCGTGAGCGCGGCCAAAGTCCACACAAAACTCAGAAGCATTTCGTAGAGGCTGGCAAACGGGGGATGGCCGGCCTCATACCAGCGATGCGCCACAGCTGCGGTGTTTGCGATGAGCCCGGCCCACGTGGCCAGAGACGCGAACTTGATATAGGACTCGGTCGCTGTGACGCCAAATCCCAGGTAGAGCGCTCCGGCGCCGCAATAGAAGATCAGCGCGGCGTACAGAAAATTCGCCTCGCTCAGAATGCTGCCGGATTTAACGACATTCAAAAACGCCATGAACAGCAAAAAGGCGATGCTCAGGCCGACCAGTACGATCAGCGTCGCGCCGGTTGTGGGTTGCTGTTCTGCTTTCGCTCGTGCCATGAAACTCCTCCAAGAGCTCAATCGTGGTCGTTAGTCGTTGGCCTCCGGGTCGTCGGCATAGTGGACGACCGAGGACGGCTAACGACTTACTGAGTCGACCTCTACCGAATGCACCATTTCCCTCTTCAGTTCTTTTCGAATCTCTTCCACCAGTTGCTTGAACTTGACTTCAAATGCGTCGCGATTCCGATTGGCTGTCCCGCCAACCCAGAGCGCCAGCCGGCCTTCGGCATCCTGCACAGGGACTGCCCAGAAGCGCACGTGAGCGACGTAAAACACGAATGTCAGTCCGACCGCCATCAGTAATACTCCGGCCCAAACCGCCCATTGGCCGGGCTCGTGCGAAACTTGCAATCCGGTATACACCTGCGTTTTTACGTCTTTCGGTTCGAATGTGTAGGGAGAAGACGCATTTTCAGCAACGCCGGGAATTTCCGGAAGCCAGACGTTCACGCTCGAGTTCGCTTTCTTTAAAGTCACAATCAAGTGAACCGCGGGATTTACCACGTCATTGCTGCGGGCGTAGACGCGGCCATCCTGAACCACGTAGTCAGGGATGAATTCGGCGAGTTGCACCGTAGTGTCAGGATCGAGATCCACGGTCTCGCCGACGGCGAGAGAAAGTTCTTGCGTGGTGCGAGCGTGTTCGCTGACACGAGTGGCGTCGAGCAACAAACGATCGAGTTTGCCGGTGCGGCCGTAGGTGGACTGGTAAAACCGCAGCCCACTGTACACGAGCGGATCGTTGACTACGATTTCTTTGCTTCGGACTTCGCGACCGTTCTCGATGATGACCAGGCTCGACCAATAGCGCTTGGGAGTGCCGTCGGCGTATGTGTCTTCTCCAGCGCCATCGCAGCGGATCGAGAACGGGATTGTCTTCGTTGTGCCGGTGCGAAGCTCGATCCGATTACTTGCGGTTCCCGGTGTGAGCATCAGGAAGCCTTTCCAGCCATAGAGTGCGTCGACGATTCCGCCGAGGAAGATCAGGAGCAGGCTGGCGTGCACGATGTAGACCGCCATTTCGGAGATGCGGTGGCGTTCCGCGAAAAGCGAGAAACTGTTGGGACGCACAATGCGTTCCGACTTGAATCCAATGTGCCGCAGCCCGCGCTCGGCTGCCCCCAGTCCGACTTCTTCGTCCTTGATACGAATCATTGCCTGCGCTGGCAGAGCCCGGCGAAAGTGTTCGTCCGGGCTTTTGTAAGGACGCGCGTAGAAGCGCCAGGCGTTGGGGAAGCGACGAATCGATGCGGCGATGATGCTTAGGCTGACCAGTACCATCAGAGACACAAACCAGCGCGCATGGAAAACGTCGGTGAGGCCTGTGGCGTCGAGGAAGCGCAGCATGGTTGGCGAGTAGGCGCGCTGCATGTCGTCAGGCTCGGTCATGGGGCGCTGCAGAATCACTGTGCCCGCCGCCGAAAAAATCACAACCAAAATGATCAGAATGACGCCGGTCTTGATGGAACCGAGCGTTTGCCAGATTTGTCTGAATGCTGATCGAAGTGACATGATCTTTGCTTTTCCCCACTCGAGGCCAATGCACGTTCCGCGCCAATGCCTCGAAAGACGATCAAAGTGCTTTCCCTGCATCCAGTTACACGAGGAAATGGCATTCCCGTGCGGTCCTTGCGTGAGCCATAACACTCACGTTTTCAAGGTCCTTCTGCGATTTCGCGCAGCTGCTATAAGTGCGTGATTTCAATCACAGTCAAGGAAACATCAGGTGGAAGGAAAACTCTGGCGCCAACAAGGAAAGCCTGCGTGATTTCACGGACTCAGTGTGGGAGAAGGCCCATTTTGGGACACAGAAGGACTGACTGACGGAAATTTCAACAAGTCCAGCACATATTCGAAAGGCAGTGTGCTGCAATAATTTACAATTTCGCCGCGGCGAGGCATGCCTTCCATACCGCGAAGGCGACGTTCGTGCAAATGCATACACGGCCATGCTCTGCAAAACATGCAATCGCGTGCTTGTTATTGAAGAAAGCGTCTTGGGCAAAGCCCTCCCCCGTTTCTTGAAATTTCCCGCCCTGGCGCAGTTCAGACGCGACATGCGCCTTGGCCCCTTGCTCCTTTTGTGCTCTCTGTTTTTTGCAGCCGTTCCGGGTTTTGCCAAGGAGCATCCGGTTCCGCTTAACAAGAATGTCGATTCAGCAAAATGCCTTGAGTGCCACGCGGACAAGAGCAAAGGCAAATTTGTACATTCTGCGATCGCGACCGGATGCTTGAGTTGCCATGAAGTACGCACCAACCGCGAAGTAACTCACATCAAGCTGATCACCGCGACTCCGGCTGCGTTGTGCATTTCCTGTCACGCCGACAAGAACGCCGCAGACCTAAAGGGGACAGTTCACCCTCCTGCAGCAAGGGATTGCCTGAAGTGTCATGATCCGCACACCAGCGACAATAAGAATCAGCTACTCAAGCCGCTCTCCGGCGACAAAGGGCAGAACCTCTGTCTGGATTGCCACACCCAAGGCTTGAATGTGCCCGATAAGGGCAGCCGCCACGCTGCCCTCGACATGGGATGCGATACCTGTCACACGACGCACAAGACTGGAGAAGCGGGTAAAGCCGAGTTCGATTTCCACTTAACCAAGAGCGCTCCCGCCCTCTGTATCGATTGCCACGATGTGAAAGACGCGAGTCTGCAAAAGGCGCATCATGACCAGCCCTTCGCCACCGCAGACTGCACCAGTTGCCACAACCCCCATCAGTCGGCCTCGGCCAAGCTGATGCAGCGATTCATGCATCCACCGTTCGCCGAGAAATCGTGCGACATGTGTCACGCTCCCGCAAA
>JASHPL010000248.1 GCA_030038125.1 Candidatus Sulfotelmatobacter sp. | reverse complement strand
CCGAAATAATCCGGCTGCAAGGGAACGCGGCGCGCGGCCTGGCGATCGAGCAGGGTTACGAGTTTTACAGAGGCTGCACCGCGGGCCCGCAAATCGCCCATCAAAAACTCGCTGGTGACTCCTGAGTGCACGAGGCCTTCCACCACCAAAATGTGCTGGCCACGGATATCCGGTTCGTGGCTGAAAAAAATCTCCATCACGTCGCCTACGGCGCCCTTCTGCGAGCGGCTGTATTTGGGCTTTATGAACTGGCACACCACTGGGACGTCCAGTGCCCGGACCAGGTCGGCAAGAAATATGAACGCATTCTCAAGCACCGCCAGCAGCTGCACGGTCTCTCCCTTGTAGTCATCGGAGATCTGTCGGCCGAGTTCCTTCACGCGTTTCTGGATTTGCTCGCCGCTAATGACCTGGCGCAGACGCTCCATGCTGGCACCATTGATAGTTTTGTGACTGTCAAACGACAACGCTCGATTTTACTGCTCCGGCACACCGAAAACTGCAGCCTCGACGATCCGCAACGCCTCTTCGCCGGCCTTGGCCTGATATCGCGTCGGAACCGCAAACCCCCGCATCCAGACAATTTCGTTCCCGCTTTGTACGACGGGCCAAAGCGGCCGATCGCTTTCGGATGCGTGCCGCCTGTGCAGCAGTTCCTTGATCTTCTTGGGGGATTTGGTATGGGCCGGCCAAAACCGATCTCCGGGCCGCCAGTTCCGCAAGCGTAGTGGCGCAGGCAGCGATTTCAGATCCAGGAGATCGTGGCGATTATACCCCGCGTATCCATCTGCGGAAACGATTTGCGTTTCAAATTGCGAGCCTAACTCATGTACCAAAACGGTACCAGGCACGGGAAGAAGATAGTCATAATCGCGGCTGCCCGCGGCTTGGCGCAAGTCAGGAGTAACGAAGATCAGGCGTTCGGGGTCACGCACGAATTTCCATCCAGAGGGAAGGGAGAGTTCCTGACCGGAAGGTCCGCCGTAAGCGGCGAACCGCAGGATTTCTTCGACGTGTTTAAATTCTAGAGAGATTCCGGCGTGATCCCCGATGGCTTTTACGAGCCTGCGCTGCACGGCGATCGGCTCGCTCAGGAGCCATACTCGCTCGATAGATGCATTCATTACCCGCCAGGGAACCCCGGCCATGCGCTCCTGTAGATTCGGATCAGCATTGAGTTCTCTGGTCTGGCGTTCCTGTCTACTTGAGCTTCCAATCTGAACCAGCTGCGATTGCCACTGCGAACCGCGTACCCATTCCGGCTCCGACCAATGCACCGCCGTGCCCATCCAGCCGGAGATTTCATTCTGCCAATACTCTTCTTCTTCCCGGGCAATTTCCGCCAATTCCGTCAGACTCTGCGCGATGCTCGGGTTGAATTCTCTTTGCAGCAGAGGAATGAGCAGTCTGCGGACGCGGTTGCGCGTGAAGTGATGATCGGCGTTGGTCGCGTCTTCGCGCCAGCTCTGATCAAGATCCTTAAGGTATGCCTCGAGTTCGCAGCGGCGAGTTTCGAGCAACGGGCGCACAATTTCGCCGCAGTGCTCATCAGTCTGATCGTCAACCTGAATGCGCGGATAGATCGCGCCCAGCCCTCGCATCCCCGCCCCGCGAATGATCCGCATCAGCACTGTTTCCGCCTGATCATCGAGCGTGTGCCCGGTCGCGATCTTTTCGAGCTTCTCGCGGTTGAACCACTCGTCTCGCCCATTTCGCGAGAGAGCCTGCTCTGAGCCAGCGGAGCGAGTCGTAGGGGTGGGGGGAGCGACTTTCTGTGCACTAGCTCCTCCCCGAATCAAGGAACGAAAGAATTCATACCGCAGCTCGCGCGCCGCGGTTTCTACGCTAATGCCTTTCTCCTGCGCATCTGCGGCGACATCCGCCTGATCCACGTGGAATTCCAGATCATGCTCCCGCGCCAGATTGCGGACGAATTCCTCGTCGGCATCCGATTGCGTCCCGCGCAGCTTGTGATTGAAATGAACGACGGAGAGAACAATTCCCAGTTCGAAGCGCAGTTCCAGGAGCAGCCGCAACAGCGCGGTCGAATCAATTCCGCCGGAAACGGCGACACCGAGGCGATCACCGGGCTTGAGAAGTTCGTGCCGACGGATGTGGGCGAGCAGTTGCTCCTCGACTTGATGCACGAAAACATGGTAGCGCAACGCTCGTGCAGGGACAGCCGCGCCCGGCCTGCGCGGAGTTCTGCTCAATTGGGGATTTCTCGAGATCCCAGGCCCCAAGACAACAGTGGCGAGCTGGCGCTCTGCCGGACGGCCGAGAGCGGCCGTCCCTACATGAGAATTGCCGAAGGACAGGCTAGTCTAAGGTCGCCTTCTTCTCCGCAATAAGCCTCCGAATCTTGTCCACGAACTCAGCGGCCGGAATGTCTTCTGTCTTCTCTTTTCCCCGCGTGCGGACGTTCACCTTTCCCGCCTCCGCCTCTTTATCTCCAACCACTAGCAGAAATGGAACTTTCTGCAGCGCATGCTCGCGAATCTTGGCGTTCATTTTTTCGTTGCGCGCATCGACTTCGACGCGCACGCCGATCGCCTTAAGCTGATCCGCTATTTTCCGCGCGTACTCCGCATGGCGCTCGCTGATCGGAATCATCACCACCTGCACCGGCGACAGCCACACTGGAAACGCTCCCGCATAGTGCTCGATCAGCACGCCGAAGAAACGCTCGACTGATCCATAGAGCGCGCGATGCACCATTACCGGCTGCTTGCGCGAACCATCCTCGGCCACGTACTCTAGGCCGAAGCGCTGGGGCAGGTTGAAATCGAACTGGATCGTCGAGAGCTGCCACGGTCGTCCGATCGCATCGACCAGCTTGATATCAATCTTCGGCCCATAGAACGCTGCTTCGCCGGGAATCGTCTTGTACTCAATTTTCTTCTCCTTCATGACCTTTTCCAGCGACTCGGTAGCGTGGTTCCACTGCTCTTCCCGGCCGACGAAATTCTTCCGGTCCTCCGGATTCCACGTCGAAAGCTCGGTCTGATACTGATCGAACCCGAAATGCTTTAACACATCGAAAGCGAAATCGAGGCAACCTGCAATCTCGGCTTCGATCTGCTCCGGCGTGCAGAAGATGTGGGAGTCGTCCTGCGTGAATCCGCGCACGCGCAGCAAGCCATGCATCACGCCCGATCGCTCATACCGATAGACCGTGCCCAGCTCGCCCAAGCGCACCGGCAAATCGCGATAGGATTTCAGCGAATCTTTGTAGATCAGGATGTGACCGGGGCAGTTCATCGGCTTCAAGCGATATTCGGCGTCGTCGAGCTCCATGGCGTCGAACATGTTCTGCGAGTAATAGCCCTCGTGCCCTGAGGTCTGCCACAACTGACGTCGCATCACGTGCGGCGTATAGACCATCGAATATCCGCGCTTGAGGTACTGCTCGCGCATCCAGTCTTCCATCTCTTTGCGGATGATTCCGCCCTTGGGATGCCAGAAAATCAGGCCCGGCCCGGCCAGCTCCTGAATCGAGAAAAGATCGAGCTGCTTGCCCAGAACGCGATGGTCGCGCTTCTTGGTTTCTTCGACTTGCTTCAGGTAGTCTTCGAGATCTTTCTTCGAGAAAAAAGAAGTCCCGTAAATCCGCTGCAGTTGCGGATTCTTCTCATCGCCTAGCCAATACGCGCCGGCAATGTTGAGCAGCTTGAAAGCTTTGATCTTGCCCGTCGAAGGGATGTGCGGCCCGCGGCAGAAATCGACGAACTTGCCGGTGCGGTAGATCGAAATCATTTCATCGGGCTTGGTGAATTGCTCGATGAAATGGCACTTCATGAAATCGCCTTCTTTTTTGAACTCGGCCAGCCCCTGGTCGCGAGGCAGAAATTCGCGCGCGTAGGGAATGTTCTGCGCCACGAGTTCCTGCATCTTCTTTTCGATCTTTTCAAGATCCTCGGGCGTGAACGGCGTGGGACGATAAAAGTCGTAAAAGAATCCAGTCTCGGTCGCGGGCCCGTGCCCGAGCTTGGTCTCGGGGAAGAGTTCGAGCACCGCCGCGGCCAGCAGATGTGCCGAAGAGTGCCGGTAAACGTGCAGCGCTTCGGGATCCTTTTCCGTCAGGATGCGAAGGTCGGTGTCTTTTTCGAGCGGGCGAGTGAGATCGATCAACGCACCGGTGCTGTCGCCCGACTTATCCCCGTTCGAAGATACTTTGGCGACCAGAGCCGCATCGGCTAACCGCGGGCTGATGGACTTCGCGACCTGGAGCGCAGTCGTTCCCCTCGGAAATTCGTTCTCGCTTCCGTCAGGAAACTTGATCTGAATGCTGTCGGCCATAAGTGTAGGACCTGCAGAAGAGACTGAATATGTCAGTCTATTTGAAGGGATTCGGCAGAATCAAACCGCCAGGCAAGGCTGACGCAGGCTAAGAGAGTTGAATGTCTCGCGAATGGCCAAGTCCGAGTCACTTTTGCTAGATAGCCTTAAGCACGATCAGGCTTGCATCATCCTGGAAATGCCCGCCGCAATGTTGCGAGGCTGCCTGTATCAGCGAGCCCATCAGATCCCGGGCGCGTGAACTGGGATTCTCCCGCGCGATGCGGAGCAGGTTTTGCTCGCCAAAGGGCTCGTCGTTCGCGTCGCTCGCTTCCACTAATCCGTCAGTGAAGAGCAGCAGCTTGTCGCCCCTGCTCATGCGCAGGTCGCGTTGTTGATATGGCCAATCGGGAAACTGCCCGAGCACGGCTCCCTCGGAATTCAACTCCGCGAAGCTCCCGTCCGCCCGCATCAGCAACGGCGGATTGTGCCCAGCATTGCAATAAGTCAGGCGATTGTCGCTGCTGTCCAGCACAGCGTAAAACAGTGAAATGAATTTTCCCAGCGGCATCAGGTCACACATGATGCGGTTGAGCCGGCGGCACAGTTCGTGCGGCGCCAGCCTCTGACCGATCAGCGGTTTCAGCGCTGCCTGCAGGCTCGACATCAGCAGAGCTGCGGGCAGTCCCTTCCCAGCCACGTCGCCAATACACAGTGCGGTATGCCGCTGGCTAAGTCGCATGACGCTGTAATAATCGCCGCCCACGAAGCGCAGCGGCTTCGTCATGCCGGCCACCTCAAAGCCTGCCACCTCCGGCAATTCCTTGGGCAGCAGATTTTCCTGAATGTCGCGTGCCTCCTGCAATTCGTAATCGCGTTGCCGTTGCTGCAATCGCTGTGCTTCCGCCCGGGACAACTGACTGTGCAACTTCTGCAGGAGTTGCTCATTGTCCCATGGCTTTTCCACGAAATCTGAAGCACCACGCTGCATTGCTTCAACCGCCAGGTCCACGCTGCCCCACGCCGTCATCACTACCACCGGCAGGAGTTGATCCATCGAGCGAATCTCCGATACCAGTTCCAGCCCTTCCTTGCCGCCGGTGGTATCACGCGCATAATTCAGGTCCATCAACACGGCGTCGAATTGGCCACCCTTCACCAGATTCAACGCCTGTGCCGGATGAGTGACAGCTTCCGTCGAGAACCCACAACTTTTCAGCAGTAGCTGCAATGCATCCAGGATGTGCTTCTGATCGTCGGCAATCAGCACGTGGCCCGTCGTGGATTGCGCTTCCGGATATTCTCGCTGCAGCAGTGCGGCTTCCATGCCCACAGAAATTGCACCCCGCGGGCCAAATCGATGTCCCTGCAAACCGCTGATTTTAAGGAACGCGTCGAACGTCAAGGAGTGGTGTGTATCTTCAGCTTGTACGGCAGTGGAATCAGCTGTCCAGAAACGAACAGGTGGGTCCTCTCCGAGATCGATAAGTCGGTGGTGAGTCCTTCTATTTTCCCGCGCGGAATTTGATGGTTATCTCAACTTCCGACCCTGGTTGAAGAGTCACATCTTTGCCGTCCAGGTCTTTCAATAGATTGCTGATCCGAATCTCGCGATACAGGGTTTCCGCGCCATCGATGAGAATCTCGATTGAGTCGGAACCGTTGTTTGACACCGACCGGATAACCCTTGCGACGCTTCCCCGCAGCGTTACCGAGGCGCCATCAAATCCGTCGTTGACGTGTAGAGGCATGCGGCTCACCGAGACTTCCTAAGACCTCCTCAAGGGAAGCAATCGTACGCCGGCTACTAAAAAAATGCTTAAAAATCCTCTCCCGGCGGATAGTAACCCAGACGTGATTGAGCAGTAATGCAGACGTGCGGCCGAAAACGTGGGGGTGGCGATTTTGACGTATCCCTAACGGACGGCCAAGAATCTTTGTGGCGTGATTTGGCGCATCGCTAACGCAAACAATCAGTAGCCCAATCGTATATTCATCCATTAAAATCGCGCTATCGTAGAAAGTTACCGCTATCGTACGAAGCCAAGTAGTGCCATCGTACGAAGTCAAATTGGGGGCCACTTCAAGATGCCAAAGAACGGGAACACCAATCTGTACCGCTCCGTAAGGGTCGCAAGTCTGGGGAGTCGACGGCGCGGCAAGCATCACGACCTCACCGAAGGAATCCTGCGCGAATTGAAAATGCTGAAGGAAGGAATGGCTTTGGAAATACCCCTGGCGAAGGTTGAGGGAGTGGAGATCGCGAATTTGCGCTCGGCTATCCATCGTGCGGCCGAAGCCGTCAGCGTCAACATTCAGACACAGTCAGATGAGAAGAATTTATATGTCTGGGTCACGCCAGACCTGACACCGGTGGTGGGGGCAGAAAAGAAGTCGGTGTGAGATTTCGTTAGTGCTGCCGCCGGCCGCGGGAACTTTTGAGGGTCTACGGAAAATCCCCTATTGAGGAATCTCGTCCACGTGGTGATGCTCGTGGTAGAGATGTCTTGGCCGGCAAACTTCGAGATCCCTGCTTTGTTTGTGCGAACCGAGCTGGAACTCGGTCTGACGTTCGCGTTGATCGCGGCCCATGCCAGCAACGAGGAGAAGTTCGAACGCAATCGGATTAATGCGCGCAGGGCTTGCGCCACCGCTCGGCGCTTTTTAGGACGCATCACGGTGCCAGAGGAGAACGCTGCAGAACTCTACGAGATGCTCGAAGAGCTGGAACGCAGAGTCCGAGTACTTGATGATTCCACAACTCCCCGGCTCAGTTGTGGAGTTAGACTGTACCCCACGATCCAGAAACCGATCTGAGACCGCCCGACCCAAACTGTCATCGCAATGCAGTTCCTCGCAAGAATTCGCCATAACCGAGGTAACTTTTGCCACCGGTTCCTGCATGTTAGCCTCGTTATGTACGTTTGGAATCAGCAACTTCCAAACGAGTCCAGCATAAAAATGCCACGAATTCCCATTTTTCGTCTGGGTGGGGCGCCGGAAAATACTGCGCCGCCAAAGCTGGCTGCGTCGAATCCGTCCGTTTCACTGGAAGGACTGTCGGTTGGGATCGATAACCTGCGGCACGATGTCGTCCTGAGTTCCCGGTTCGCCGAAGCCGCACGCGCCCACATTGCGCGCATGATCGCCAGGCACGGGGAGTTGGAGGGTTTGCTGTCGGCCGAGGCTCCTCCACCCTCTCAAAGCCCATCGTGGCTCAGGAATCTGGCGGGCAAGGCGGTTAGGCCGAAAAACGATCCGGGCGACTGGAAATCGCTCCTGACCGAGCTTCTTGTGGCCTCGCTGAATCGGGCAAAAAAAGAATACAAACTGACGATCGACATTCTGGCCCGGCTGGCAGTAACGAAGTTTCTGCGCACGGAGATGAATTCGCAGTTTGCCCAGGTTCTCGAGCGCTGTCGCGTTCTGCTCAAAAGCTACGACAACATGCGGCAGCAACGGGCCCACGAGTATCGCGAACGGCTGGCGACGTTTCAGGTGCGGAAGAAGATCATTCTCCGCAAGACGGGCCAGGAGATTTTCGAAACCCTCCGCGAGGTGGAAAAAAGCACGCTGGCTCGCACCCGCCGCTCTTTGTTCGGCGAGGAAACGATCGCGCAGAGTTTCTTCACCTATCCGCTGTTCGTGAACCGCCTGCTGTTTTCCGACGATGGGCGCGACGACTACCTCTGTGCCGAGCATTACGTCATGCTGGGCAATTGGGATCGCGATCCGGACCGATATGGCCGGTTGCGGGACGTAATCGCCGGATTCCTGCGCACGCTTTATGGCGAAGATACGACCGCGGAAACCATCGATTCCTGGATGAATGTTCCCGAGAATGCGCGCTTGCTGGTGGGGACGGGAACGCCAGAAAATTCCGACGAAGGACTGGCGCAAGAGGAGCGGCTGGCGGCGTGGGTGCGGTTGCTGGAAGACGAACACATGATGGAGGCTGTGATTGCTTCTTATCACGTGGTCCCATTGCTCAGCGAATTCGCGCCACGAATCAATCCACAACAGTTGAAGAGCGCACTGATCGATCGCACGGAGTGCGATCGCGTTGAGCGTTTGATCCAGGAGCACGGCAAACTGTCTCCCAATAGCTTGTATGCCGCGGTGGCAAAAGTTGCGTCCTGCCGCGGAGCCGAGCGCGCGAAAGTTGCGGCCCGATTCCTGGCGGATTTCTTCCACTATCATCGCGATCTGCGGCGGCTGGAAGTCTTGAATGCGGCTCTGGATTCGGTAAATCTTGTGCCCAACCAGCGGCTGCGGGAATTGTCTCGTGTGAACGGAACGCTTTACGAGTTCCTGCTGCCCGAAGAACAGGAAACGAGCGAGTCCGATCGCGTGCTGCGCCATGTCGTTCTGAAGGCCGATGTCCGCGATTCGACCAGGCTGACGCGCATGATGATGGAAAAAGGCTTGAATCCCGCCTCTTTTTTCAGCCTGAATTTTTACGATCCCGTGAACAAGCTATTGGGAAAATATGGGGCGCAGAAAGTGTTCCTGGAAGGGGACGCGATCATTCTCGCGATTCTCGAGCGCGAGGGCGAGGCTGGGCTGGCCGTCAGCCGCATGTGCGTGCTGGCGCGGGAAATCGTGGAGATCGTCCGCGGCTACAACGAATTGATGCAGCGCTCCGGCATGCCGCAGTTGGAATTAGGACTCGGCATCACGCTGCAGGAGTCAGCGCCGCTTTACCTGATGGATGGCGAACATCAGATCATGATTTCCGAGGCGTTAAACGAAAGCGATCGCCTGTCGTCCTGTAACAAGCGCGTGCGCAAGATCATGGAACCGCTGGCTGGCCCATTCCATGTGTATGCGTTTCAGACGGCTGATCTCGATGCTGACGGCAATCCCGAGGATGTAACGCTGAGTTTCAATTTAAGCGGAATTCGCATGAATGAGGCGGCATTCAGCAAGCTGAAAGAGGAGATCACACTGGAACTGCTCAAAGTACGCCTACCCGCAAATGTATCTTCCGATAAGGGCGAGTATCGGTTGTTCATGGCAACCGTACCGGTCGATCACGATATCTTCCGCAAAATTGTGGTGCGCGAGAGCCGCATCCCACGCATCGACGCGTCTGATTTCTCGGTCACAGGATGGACCGAGCGCCGCTATTACGAAATCTGCACCGATCCCGCCATCTACGCCGCGCTGGAGAAACGCAAAGGTGCGAGCGGATCGTAATCCGGTCCGGGCGAACTCAACCGAAGATCACTCGAAAGTTCTTCACCATCGAGACACTGAGTCACGAAAGCAACAGCCGAGGTTGTGCCCTTCCAAGATCCATGTAGGGCCGGGCGCCCGGGCGTCCTCGCCTGTCCAGCCGAGCGAAGCTCGGCAGCACCCACTATTTTTATTTCCGACTGTAAGTCGGATGTCCAACCCGGGTGGTTAGATTGCTTTAGAAATTCGTTTGTGGGGGACGGAACGGAATCTGAAAGGTGGCTTCCACATCGATCGGCGATCCGTTCTTCATCGCGGGCTGGAACAGCCATTTCTGCACCGCCTGGCTGGCGAAATGATCGAGCCGGTCATCCACACCACGCAGAACGCGCACATCACCCACTGTCCCGTCGGCGCGAATGACGGCATAGAGAATTACAGTCCCTGAAAGTCTCTCGCGAATCAGCTGCGAGGGATATCCCGGATCAACTTTCCGCGTGGCCGTGGGCTCCGACAGATCCGCAGGGGGAGCGTTGGGGTCCTGCTTGATTTCGGCGAAGCGAATCACCCAGCTTCCACCCGCCGAGTTCAGGTTGGGCATGTTTAAGGTCAGCGAGTAAAATCTGCGGTCACCGAACACGGCGCGCTCGGGGTCCGAGAGCCTGGCGGCGTTTCCGGGCGATGCGGCGTGAACCGGTGTGCTGCTTACGCGTGGCGGATGAACGCTCGCCACAATTGTCGGGCTATTTGATTCTGCCTTTGCAGAAGAACTTCCCGACATCGGCGACGATGCGGCAGTTGCATTTCCTACGTAGAGTCCTGAAGGCAGATCATTGACTGTCTGCTTCGATCCAGTTCCACGCGCATCGTGATTGCTTCCACCGCCCGTTGATCCCGGCGAGCCCGAGGCTCCGGGATGTCCTTCTGGCATCGAGGCGAATGTTCCGCGTCGGTTGCCGGCCGGTAGGCTTGGCGGCGCGCCGACTGAGGCATGCAAATTCAGTGCGATCAGGCGGCCGGGCGATCCGAAAGATTGGCCGCCGGATGCCGAAGATAACAAGGCTGGCGGAGGAGGAACTACCCGTGGCGTGACGCCGATTAACGCCGATGATTTGCCTCCGGGAATCGCGCGTTGTGCAACCACAGGCAATTGCGGGGCGGGAGCGATGACTGAGCTGCGAGCAATATTAATCTGTCCAAGTTGCCGCGCGGGAGCGTCGTCAAACGCGGGGGGTGGCGCAACCACGGCCGGTTCGGGAGCCGCAAATTCCGTCGCCGCGGGTGAGGTGCGGAACTCCGGCGGAGGAGCCACGACCTCGACCTGCAGATTCGGATCTTGTCGACGGCGCGCAAGCTGCGCCGCATCGGGCGGCGGGCTCACAACCGATTCATCGATCCGCGGCCCCATTCGCGTGATCTCGGATGCGGGCGTCATCGGCACCGGCGGAATCCAGAGCTGAGGTTTTTCCTCCTTATCCGACCAGGCCACGATGTTGGGCAGAGAAACATCCTGCTTCAGCCTTATATTCGGCGGAGCGACGATTGTCTGTGAGCGATTGTCCGCTTCCGGTGGAACGGAAATGATGGGTTGAGGCGCGTACTGGGGGTCAGCCTTCGTAGGTGCGGCTGACGGCGTGACTCGCGTGTCGATCGGCGGAAGATATTCTGCGGGCGCATAGACAATTTGCGAACGGTCAAAGGCAGCGCGAACTACCGGCCGCGGTTGCAACGCAATTAAGTGAGCGGCCGCAATCAGCAGCGCAAGGGCGATGACGTGATAGAAGGTGGACTCGAGAAAGCGCAGCCAAGGCAGTCCGCGCTTCACAAAGACGTCGGGCCAGAAGGGCGCCGGAGCCGAACGCAGCTCCAGCTTCGGGAGCCGCCGCGGAAAAATCAGATCCCGCAAATTGCCGAAGAAAACTCTCCGTCGCGAAGGTAACTCCACAACCAACCGGAGAACCGGCTCGGATTGCAGAGTCTCGTCGGGGGGGAGTTCGGGCATCGTTCTATGGTAGATGGTGGGAGCATATTTGGCATAGCCCACTAGGGCAGACTCTGAGTTTCAAATCTTTTCGGTTTCCCGAGTTACGGTTGGTCATCATCCCTTGCGTCTTGACGCACTCTAGAGAACGCACCATGATTCCCATCGAGGTAAGCAAAGATGCAAAGCGGCCGGTGTGTGCTCCCGATGTTGTTGTTGCCGCTCATGTGGCTTGGGAGCGCTGCACAATCTACTAAAGCCAGAGAGAATGCACCGGGATTATTCGAAAAAGGAATGGGTGCGCTCCAAGGCAGTAATGCTGCGCGCAGCAGCGCGAATGCGATCGACTATTTCAGGCGCTCCGCCGAGCTTGGATTCGCGCCGGCGCAGGTTGTCCTCGGATATTTCTACGAGACCGGGCACATCGTGACGACCGACCCGCAGGCGGCTCTGGAGTGGTACAAAAAAGCTGCGCTGCAGGATGATCCGCTCGCACAGTGGCTTGTTGGCCGCGTGATCTATGCCGGTCTGGTACCTCCTCGGGACCTGAATGAGGCGCAAACGTGGCTGGAAAAATCCGCTTCGCATGGCGATCCGTTTGCCGAGTACCTGCTGGGCAAAAATCGCTCTGGAGCGCAAAGACTACGCGCGAGCAGCCAACGGCTTCCAGCCGTCCGCCGAGCAAGGGCTACCACAGGCGCAACGAGAACTTGCGAGGTTGCTTCGAGATGGCGAGGGCGTGCCCCAAGATTATTTCAAAGCTTACGTCTGGCTGCTCATGAGTTCTGACACTGGCCTGCGTAGCGCCGCAGATGACCTTCAAGCACTCGAAACCGAGCTCAGTAGCACTCAAATAGAACAGGCAAAGAACGAGGCTAGGGAGCGTGAAGGCACTATGTGCCGTAACGTTGTGGCCCACTGCTGCACTGGATGGCATGGAGAGTTCGATACCATTCCCGCTCCTCCGCCTCCAGACTTGCAACGGTTCTGCCGCCAGTAAAGACCCACCTCACCATACTCCGAACAATCGCACCTGCTTGGGCTTTCTGGCAACGCAGGAGTACCATCTACGCGGAGCAAGCACTCTTTACATGCGGATAATCTTTTTCATTATCCTAAAAGCCGCTGTCATCTTAAGTGCCCTCACATTCACGGCTGCGGCGCAGGTTGGACAGGCCAAAGCGGCCGATCATCCCTCAGCAGAGAAAAATGCGCCTGCCGGACGCGCCTATTCCGGCATGTACACGTTCCTCAAAGAGGGCGAGTTCGTGCAGGTCAGCGTTGAAGAGGATGGCACAGTTACCGGATTCATCTCGCGATTTGAAGACGAAGGCAGCGATCAGGGAGCTTTCGTCGATCAATTCTTCAGGACCGCGAAACTCGACGACACAAAATTAAGTTTCACCAGCAAAGTCGTCCATGGGGTCTGGTTTGAATTCAAGGGGACTGTGGAACGGGGCGACGGAAAGAATCCGGGGGATGAGGCTTACTACGTTCTGAAGGGAACGCTCATTCAGAATTCTACAGACGCGGATAATAAAGTGAGCTCGCGCACTCGCGAAGTGGAATTCAAAATGTTTCCCCAGGATGTGGCGCCGCGCTGAGAGCGTTACTCGGTTGCGAGCCCGAGCGCGGCTGCGAAACTAGTGTCCCGCCCGGGCGGGTGAGAAGTTCAGGCGTCCGGCGGCGGCTTTCTTCGCTTTCTCCTCGCCGAAAACCAGGTCTGGGCCACCGTCCGAAATGGAAGACGCTTCCGCCAACGCGGCGGCCAGAGCGCGGAACGAGCGGCTGATCTCAAGTCCTTCCTGCAAAACCACTGGCGTGCCGTGGTCAATGGCAGGCGAAACCGAATGGAACGCGTTCGGAACCTTCCAGAAAACCTTGCAGCTGGTGGCCTGTTCTACATCCTCGTCAGTGAAGCCGGGAATCTTCTTATAACGATTCAAAATGACACGCAGGCGGTCGCGCTCGTTGCCTTCCTCCAGAAATGCATGGATCCGCCCCACACTCCAGAGGGAAACGACGTCGGTCTGAGTTACAACCAGCACGGCGTTGGAGAGATCACAAAGCAGGCGCGTCGTGGGATCGAGACGGCTGGAAGCATCAACCACGACGAAGCGGTAATGGTTCACCAGCAGATCGAACAAACGGGCCAGCTCGCCGGGAGTCGGCTCGGTGGGATACGGCTGCTGCGGCCCAGCCAGAAGATGCAATCCTTCTTTGGTTGGCGTCATCAGACCATCGAGCAGCGAAACATCCATGCGGTGCAAGTTCTGCAATGCATCGAGCACGCCAAATTGTGGCCGCAAATTCAGATGCAACGCGGAGTGGCCAATGGGTGCGAAGTCGACCAGAACCACGTCACCATGCGATTCCTGCAGAGCGAGAGCGGTATTGACGGCAGCCGTGGTGCAACCGGCTCCTCCTTTGGCACTGAGAAAAGTGAGTACGCGGGCTTTTCCCGCCATTCCGGGAGCGCGCGTGCGCATGGAGGCGTAGCGCGTCAGCGCCTCCAGCAGAGCGTCCGACCCGGCCGCATGATCGACGTATTCTCCCGCTCCCGCGCGCATGCTGGCTACGATGTTCGCGGGCTGTGTCATCTCCCCGTTGGCGAAGATGGTGATCTGCAGGGTGGTGGCGCGAATCAGTTCGATGGCGCGGATGGCGCGCTGCGGATCGTGCGCGGGAACGTCGACGATCACCACTTCCGCCCGCGATTCCTGAAGCTGGCGAAGGATGACATCCGTGGCAGTTGTGGGATAGCCGAATTGGCTGAATACCGGTCGCCCCAGGCGTGTTGCCTCCAGGCGGGTCTGCAGCGCCGATAAATGTTCCCGGTCCTCAGTCAAGAGGGCGACGGCGATCCCATGCATAGCGAGGTTCTCGCTGATTTCTCTCGGTGTTTGCATGTTAAAAAGAGAAGGAATCTCCCGCCAAGTGACCTAAGTAACCAAACCACAAGAGTAGCGTGCCACGCGCACAGAACTCGGAGCACATTACGCAAGGGGCCGGGTGTGGGGGGACACGCACAGAAGAACCTCAGAAGCCTTTCGCCTCTGATGACCCGACATTGTAAGACAAGAATTCATGGTTGGGAAGCGAGTATGTTCGAATTTTGTGTGAAAATTTTTGGAGTAGTCCGAGGGATTAACTGGATGCGGTGCGATCCGAAACCGGCACCAGTCCGTCGCTATCGTCCTTTTGCTGATGAAGCGCCAAAACCCGCGGCGTGGTCTTAGCCCCTTCGGATGAATCGGGTAGGTATTCGTAGCTTTCGAAACGGACTGCGACTCCAATACGGTTTTCCGCGGGAATTCGGTCCGCTGAGTTCTGTCCTGCAGAACTCTGACTCGACAGTGCTGCTGGCCTCACAATGCGCAGCACACGCCCTCGACAACACACGCGCATGTTTTCGCCCAGCGTGATTTCCGCGGGCATCTGCAACGTGAGTTCAATTTCACTGCCTTCGGAAAGGGCGGCGTCGGTAAAAAGAAAAACGCCCCGCGAACTCAGGTCCTGCGTGAATCCCAGACCTTGAACCGCAGTCGCGCATTCGCTGAGAGAGACAGGAAGAAGGTAGGGAAATCTCTGTCCGACACGGCGTTCAACCCGAACTGGAGGAGCAGTCATGAGGGTTTCACCTGGGCGGATCGCCCGGGATAGCGAAGCCGCTACTCTACCGCATACCGACGCGCAGGAGAAGCTAAATCGTAAAACTCAGCAGATGACAAACAGTCATCCCGGAAAACTTGCTAGCTTGCCGTAGCTCGGTGACGCGATCGAACATTGAATATCTGGAAATCTGACGAGCGGGCAATCGAACACTCGCTTCTCCTATTTGATTTCGGTCATAGTGAGTAGCGTGCCGTAATCTCGCCCGCTGGAGTCGTCGGCACGGGCCACAACCCCGGCAAACGCCTGTCGCAGTTCAGGATACTTCGTTACCATCGCTTTAATGACCGCGACGTTGCTCGCATAGGCTTGATTCGTATTGGAAGCGTCCGCCACCTGATATTTTACGACCAGGTCGAGATCGCTTCCCACGGCCTGCGGAAAAAGCGCGGTCAGCTTATAGCTGCCACTTCCGGCGGCAAGCTCCACGGTATTTCCATCGCCAGGAACGTCTGCCGGCTTCAGGTTCTGAAATTCGTCATAGAGATTATCTGTGGCTTGCGTGCTCATGAAAGGCAGCGGAGCGATCAGATTTCGCGCTTCCAGGTAATAAAGCCAGGCATTCCGCGTTTGCCCTTTGCTTTTGTATTCGCGTGCGCGCGCGGCAAACCACTGGGCGTCGTGACCGGAAAACTCCGCATCTTTGATGTACAGTCCGCCCAACTTCCACTCCGTCCCTTCCTGCTGCAGAATCAGTGAGAAATAAGCTTTCCCTTTCGGAGAACTTGCTTCCAGTAGAGCGATGCCATATTTCCCCGGCGGCAAATTGTTCAGCTCGAAAATCGCGCTGCCAGGCGTCTGGCCATTCTTGCCGAAGATGCCGCAATAGAACTGAGCGTGCGGCAGAGGAGCCGATCCATCAGCCTGAAGCAGGAAAACAGAATTCACCGCTGCCTGCGCTCCACTGAGATTCGCCTGATGATCCTTGACCGTCCCTTCAATGGAAGAAAAATTTGCGGCCAGGCTGGCAATCGCATTCTGACGCAGAGATGCGGTGTCGCTCTTGGCGGCCATATCGAAATATCGCTGGGCGGTCGAAGTAATGGCCGATCGCGCAGCATCTTCGAGGTCACTGGAACTCTCACAGCTCTGCGCTGCGACCGGCAATGTAAAGCCCAACAGGAGAACAATCCAAAGCAGGAAGTTTGCCAACGAATGACGCGCCTGTGACATGATGCTTGGCCTTTGGTTTCAGAAACTTGAAACCAACAAGCTAGTCTAGACCCGCTCGGGCAGCGACGCATCAGGAATTTACGGTAGGTCGAAAGACACGGAACGGCAGTCATTGCACATTCCACGCAAGAGATTCGTTGGCGGACGTTCCTCTGATAGTGAATCAAGGCCACCGCTCCCCTTTCGCACGAGCGGTGATAGAATCTGCGGAGAGGCCGTCCTGCTGTGCCCCCGAAACCAAGCCCCTGGGAGGATTGGGAGTGAGTACCGGATTGAGAACCGTACAGTTTGCCGGGATCATTGTCCTGTGCCTGGCGAACCTTTGCGCTGCTGATACGGCCAAACCGAAAACTCAGGCTCACCACAAGATCAAAAAGGCGCAGCAGCAGCAGCTTCCACCGCTGCCCTCGGGGCCGACCGGACCGATCCAGCAGATTCCGCTGGACTCGATCGCTCCCGTGCCGCCGCGCGTCACCTATGAGAACGGCCAGCTGACAATCGTGGCGCACAACTCTACTCTCGCCGATATTCTCCGTGCCGTGCGCAAGCAGACGGGCGCGGATATCGATGTGCCGGACGCGCGCGAGCGAGTCGTCACGGATCTCGGTCCAGGTCCGGCGCAATTGATCGTCTCACGGCTGCTGAACGGATCCCGCTTCAACTATGTGCTGCTCGGTTCCGCGAAAGATCCCACAGAGCTGACGCGAGTGGTTCTAGTGGCGCGCAGCGCGGCCGATGCGGCCAGTGCGAACCGGCCGCCTCAACCCGATACGACTGCGAGCGAAGCGGCCAGTACCGATCAGGCTCAGGCAGACACTTCGGCGGACACCAGTGATGCGGATGTGAGTCAACCGGCGGACGACAACAGCAACGTCGACCAGAGTGCGGATCAACCAACCGCCGACTCCGATCAGCAGTCGCAGCAGCCGGGCGTCAAAACTCCGCAAGAGCTTTTGCAGGAAATGCAGCAACGCCAGTTGCAACTGCAGCAGCAGCAGAATCCCGGACTGAATCCGCGCGTCCCGCAGCAACCGCCCCAACAACAGTAGTGTTGGCCGATTGAGCTCCTGCGAGAAGAGAGCAGCAACGCTTCTCAGCGTTCTTTTTCTTTGAACAGAACTTTAACCCCTGCGTTGGTTTGAAAGCCCCACGCCAAGTTCGAAATTGGGTCCATTTTTGGGCTTTGATCTCTGGGCTGCAATCATTTAGGGGCAAAATCTTGAGCCGCAAGGATTTAGAGACGACATGGGATTGTCAAAGAGCATGGCGGTCGTTCGTACGACTGCTCTCGCCGTTGCTATGATCTGCTTTCGTGCCGGTGGAAGGCTAGGACATGCGTCACATTGCGCTGTGAATATTCGATTTTGAGCAGGCAAAAAACGCGCCCCACAAGGCTTTCAGCCTTGACAGTCCATAGCAGCCAGTGAGAAACTGCGCCCGGTCTGTCGGCCGAGAAGCGAATCGGCACGCAGACGAAAGTTCCCCTGCCAAAGAAAAAGGCCACCCGATTTTGCGGAGGCCAAGAACACTGTCTCCACGGCGATAAATCAAAGAGTGAACCACTTCACCAACTTCAAAAGGAGGACTCCGTATGTCCGTTCGCACAGGTTCTTTCACGATGCTGAGGAGAGTTTTCATCGGGCTCACGGTCATCGCACTTATGGCAGGTTCGGCATGGGCCGCCATTCCCAAGCATGCGAAGGATCTCGGCCCTGAGGATCAGAACAAGCAGATTACCGTTACGGTTTGGCTAAATCAGCGCAACAAAGCGGGACTCGATGCGCTTATCAAGGGGATGTATGACAAGACCTCAGCCAATTATCACCATTTCCTCACGCTGGAGCGGTATAAAGCCCAGTTTGCGCCGCGCCCGAAGGAAGCAGCCAGCGTGCGCGATTTCCTCCGAGCACACAATTTGAACGTTACTTCCACCGACAAGCTCAATCAATACGTCATGGCGCAAGGACGTGTTGCGGACGTGCAAACCGCGTTCAACACGCAAATTAAGCGCGTAATGTTAAAGGATGGAGCGATCCACCGGGCCAACGTTTCCGAAGCAAAGATTGAGGGAAGTGTGGCGGCGCTCGTGTCGGCTGTGCAAGGGCTAAACGATTTTGGATACGAGGCCCATGTCAAAACCGCACGTAATTTTGTCACCGGTACGTCTTACCCGCCGATACCGCTCTCAGCAAGCCCGGATGGGCTCTTTTTCAGCCAGCAATGCCTCTTTCCGCCAACGACGGAAAGATTCAATACGAGTGGAACCTTTCCCACGGCTACTTACTTTGGCAACATATATGGAGCGCCCCTTACCAATGGTCCTCCCAACCTGGCACCTTGTGGATATGACGCAGCTGAAATGCAGACCGCATATGCCCTTCCCCCGCTCTACCAGAAAGGCTTGAACGGGACCGGCCAAACGATCGCTATCGTCGATGCCTTCGGTTCCAACACGATTCTGGCTGACGCAGGACTCTATTCCTCGCTGAATGGCCTTCCTGCTCTCACCACAGGGCCGGGCGGGAACTTCCAAATCTACGGAACGCTGAGCTGCGCGCCGCCTCCCAACAGCGCGTGCATTGCAGGGAACTGGTATCTGGAAACGACTCTCGACGTTGAGTCTGCGCATGCGATTGCTCCGGGTGCCAACATCGCTCTGGTGGTGACGACGGACAACACCTTGACGGGTCTCGACACAGGAAACCTCTTTGCGATCGAAGAGCAACTTGGGAATGTCATCTCCAACAGCTTCGGTCAATCGGAGGTGGCGCTGGAAGACCTGGACCCGTCAGAGCTCGTGGTCGAGAACGGCATCGCAGAGTTGGCTGCCAGTTTTGGTATTTCGCTTGATGTCTCATCTGGGGATTTCGGTGACTTTCTGGCTGTAGACGAGGCGGAGTTTGGCATCGACTCCGTATCTGTCAGCGCAAACGCCGATTCTCCATATGCGACCGGTGTTGGCGGAACCAGCACTTTTTTGGACTCCCGCAATAACATCGAACTGCAGACGGGGTGGGGCCTCAACGCGACGGCAATCGTTGACAAGGGTGCGCCTCTTGATCCTCCGGTGCCGTTGGGCTTCCTAGAAGGAGCGGGGGGAGGAGCCAGCGTTGTTTACGCCAAGCCCGCGTTCCAAAGGCATTTGCGGGGAAACTTCCGTCTTGTTCCCGACATTGCGATGGATGCGGACCCACAAACGGGCTTTGAGCTTATCTTTACGCCGGACAGCATTGTCGGTGGCGAGCAGGATGTGACGGTGGCCGGAGGCACTAGCCTGTCTGCGCCCATGTTTTCTGCCTTGTGGGCGATCGCCAATCAGGCCGCGGGAGGAGCAGCACCCTTGGGCCAGGCAGCTCCAACCTTGTATGACCTGCCCTTCTTTGCCATCAACGATGTAAACCTGAACCCACTGGATACTGTTTTTGACGCGGTCGGCTTCGTTTCCAGTTCGCCGAGCAGCACGACTTTCGAAGGTCCTGCAGCCCTGGGAACGCCCGAGCCGCCGACTGTGTTTTTTGTGAGCGCGCTGATCCAGTTGTCGCCTACTGCCTGGGACGTCCTTACTTTTGGTACGGATTCCTCGTTGGCCACTGGGCCAGGCTGGGACGATGTGACCGGGCTGGGAACGCCGAATGGTGAGACCTTTATACGGTCGGTTGTGCAAACAGCAACGCACTGAGTCTGCAGCTTAACGCCGTTTCTATCATGGGGCGGGCTGTCAACAGCGCCGCCCCCACAGGACACAACAACAACACCTTCCTTCTTCTCCACCACACAATTCAACCTCAACCCTTACGAGCAGCCGCTGGTTGAGCCGCAGGACATGCAGCGGTAGCAGCTGCCGTTGCGGGTCATGATGGATCCACAGAAGCTGCAACTGGGGGCGTCGCCGAGATCGACGATGTTGGAGAGCGCGTCGGCGGCGTGGACGCTGGAGCCAGCTGGCGGTCTCTTGTCCTCCGGCACGCGGCCGCGATCGTCGCCAACTGGGCCAAAGATCGAGCCCATACCCTTGACGTCCGTTCCCTCCGACGACGGGGACGACCAAGATTTCGGACGAAGATTGTCGAAGAGCATCTGCTGTTGGCCCGTCATGAAGCGCGATTCGAGCCAGCGGAAGATGTAGTCCATGATCGATTTGGCGTAGCCGATGTCGGGATTGCCCGACCATCCGCTGGGCTCGAAGCGGGTATGGGCGAATTTTTCGCAGAAAAGCTTTAGCGGTACGCCGTATTGCAGGGCGATCGAAACCGCCAAAGAGAAACTGTCCATCAGGCCGGAGACAGTCGAACCTTCTTTCGCCATCTTTACGAACAACTCGCCGGGTTCCCCGTTGGGATAGAGCCCGACGGTGATGTAGCCCTCGTGATCTCCGACTTTGAATTTGTGTGTGACCGACATGCGCTCTTCTTTTAGCTTGTGGCGCACGGCGCGGGGAGGAGCGTTCAGATCTTCTTCTTCGACTTGGACAGCCGAACTGGCTGTCCCTACGTTGCCCGCTTGCGCTGTTTTTGTTCCTGCTGCGCTTAGTGGCTGCGCTTTCTTGGATCCATCGCGATAGATGGCGACCGCTTTCAGACCGAGCTTCCACGCGTGGATGTAGGCTTCGCTGATGTCTTCGATCGTCGCGTTCTCGGGAAGATTGACGGTCTTCGAAATGGCTCCGGAGATGAACGGCTGCGCAGCGGCCATCATGCGGAGATGTCCCATGTAGTGGATCGAGCGCGTGCCTTTGGCCGGCTTGAAGGAGCAATCGAAGACGGCGAGGTGCTCGTCTTTGATGTTTGGCGCGCCTTCGATCGTGCCCGTGGCGTCGATGTAGCTCACGATGGCGTCGGTCTGCTCGTGCGTGTATCCGAGCTTGAACAGAGCCGTGGGCACAGTGTTGTTGACGATTTTGATCATGCCGCCGCCCACCAGCTTTTTGTATTTCACCAGCGCGAGATCGGGCTCGATGCCGGTGGTGTCGCAGTCCATCATGAAGCCGATCGTGCCGGTAGGCGCGAGAACGGTGACTTGCGAGTTGCGATAGCCGAATTTTTCACCGTGGGAGAGGGCTTCGTCCCAAACCTGCTTGGAAGCGTCGATCAATTCCGGCAATTGGGAGGCTGCGGAGCTTCGCTCCACCGGACGGCCGAGGGCGGCCGTCCCCGCATGGCCATGGCTGGTTCCGATGCCGTTGACCGAGGCGCGGTGCATGCGGATGACGTCGAGGAAGGGCTCGCGATTGATGTACCAGCCCGGGCATGCTCCTCCGGGCATGGTCTGCGCCTGGGCTGCCGAGCTTGGCTCGGCCGGGCGGACGAGGGCGTCCGCGCCTACACGAGCATTGGTGATCCCTGCTCCGAGATTTGTTTCTGCGAGAGTTTTCCTTGTCGGTTCCGTGGCCGGCGCAAGCGGCTCGCACAACTCGGCGATGCGCGAAGATTGCAAATACGCTTCGCCACACATGATCGCGGTGACGCAGGCGGCGTAATCGCGGCCGCCGTCGGAATCGTAGGGAAGTCCTGCGGCCATCAGGAGCGCGCCGAGATTGGCGTAGCCGAGTCCGAGCGGACGGTAGTCATGCGAGTTGCGCATGATCATTTCGGTCGGATATCCGGCGTTATCGACGATGATCTCCTGCGCCGTGATCAGAATGTCGACGGCGTGGCGATATGCTTCCACGTCAAACGTGCCATTGGGCGCGAACTTCAGCAGGTTCAGGCTGGCCAGGTTGCAGGCCGAGTCGTCGAGGAACATATATTCGCTGCAGGGATTCGAGGCATTGATGCGCGCCGTGTTCTTCGACGTGTGCCAGCGGTTGACCGTGGTGTCGTACTGCATGCCGGGATCGCCACAGTGCCAAGTGGCTTCGGAAATCTTGTACAGCAGGTCTTTGGCTTTGTAGGTCTTCATCACGCGGCCATCCGTGATGGACTTGGTGGAGAAATCCGTGTCGCGGACGACACCGTACATGAAGTCATCGGTCACGCGGACGGAGTTGTTCGCGTTCTGGAAGAAGATGGAAGAATAGGCATCAGAATCAGGATGAGAGCCGTCATATCCCATTGCGACCAGCGCGTGGGCCTTGGCTTCCTCCTTCTGCTTACACAGAATGAATTCCTCGATGTCTGGATGGTCGATGTTGAGAATGACCATCTTCGCCGCGCGGCGCGTTTTGCCGCCGGATTTGATTACGCCAGCGAACGCGTCGAATCCCTTCATGAAGCTAAGCGGGCCGCTGGCCGTGCCGCCGCCGCTCAAGCCTTCGGTCGAGGAACGGAGCGGAGAAAGATTCGTGCCGGTTCCAGATCCCCACTTGAAGAGCATCCCTTCAGTCTTTGCCAGAGTCAGGATCGAGTCCAGCGAATCTTTTACTGAGTTGATGAAGCAGGCGGAGCACTGCGGCTTGGAGTATCCGGTTACGCCGAATTCGACTTGCTGCGTCTGCGGGTTCCAATGCCAATTGCGGCCGTCGGAGTTCGGCTCGATGCGGTCGCATCCCACGTTGAACCAGACGGGCGAGTTGAAGGCGGCATATTGACGGACGAGAATGTGTACGAGTTCGTCGTGAAATGTGGCGCCATCTTCAGGTGTCTTGAAGTAGCCTTGAGCCAATCCCCAGTCACGAATCGTTTCTGCAACTCGGGTTACAAGCTGGCGGACTCCGGTCTCACGCTCGGGCGTACCCAGGCGGCCATGCAAATACTTTGACGCGACGATATTCGTCGCGGTCATCGACCAGTCTTTCGGGACTTCGACGTCCTTCTGCTCGAAGATCACGTTGCCCTGGGCATCGGTGATCTGAGCAGTGCGAAATTCCCACTCGATTTCGCCATAGGGAGAGACACCCGGCTTGGTAAAGAGGCGCCGGAACGAGAGTCCGGGGGCTTTCTTCTTCGCTGGAGCAGACGGAGCAGCGGTGCTGGTTTGGGTTGCGGTTTTGGATTCAGGCATTCGGGTCTCCCTTTATTAGATTCTATGCATGTCACGCCGATTCGGCGTCCCCGGCCAGAAAGACAAGGAATCGCGTGTCGAGCGGTATCGCGAAACACATCCGTCGGGCTAACATTCAGCGACGATTTTGCGCTGTTTCGCGGCTTGGCCTCAGCGGCCAACAGCCGTATTGCCTTTTCATGACGCTTTGCGGCACGACTGAAGCCGTGCCCTTCCAAATCTCCGCTACGGCAAAATTGAGCTTGCAGCCTTGCCGAAATGTCTTGATGCAACCGGCGCGATCGTAGGCGGAATGTATTCGGTTGCAGGCGTTAGTTCGAGTGAGGCGGCAAAATGTGATCCGATGCCGCTGGCCTTTTCGGCAGAGTCGTTTAGCCATTGCGTCAGCGCTGTGTGAATGGATCGGCGCTGGAATCGGTCTTCAATAATGACGAAGCGGACGAAATAGCGGCCACTCGCCAGGCGAGAGCGCATGGGGTTTTCCCGCGTCATCATACGGTCCAGGACGAAGGCCATATCGTCGTCTTCGAGAAATTGGGTGACCGCGAGCATGCGGCGGGGTTCAGCGGCTAAAGCCATGCTATTCTGAAGAGATCGATCCGGCAGGGCTGAAGCCATGTCCTGATCAAACCTAGTAATTTCCTCCGCCAAAGCGAAAACGCCCGGCTTGCTGGGGACTAGCAGCAAACTGTGATGGGACTCGCAGCGGAACCAGCGCGACCAGCGCAGACGGCGATAATCCACCGGGCGGTCGAGGCCGTGCCGAACCAGCGATTCCGAGACGAGGCGAGTCAAACCTTCCATTGTGGGCTCCTGATGCAAAACTGCTGCGCCGGAGGACGACAACTTCTCATCCGCCCCTATGGGCGGGTCCATTGTTACTTACTCCTGCGCGATTGCGTTTGTTGTCGCACCCCGGGGGAGGGTCAGGGAACGGCCACCGCACTTCTTTGGTTTACTTCGGGGTCCGGGCGTTTGGCTTGCGGAGACCCGAAGGTTAAGAATTAAGGTTGAGGGCGCCGAAGCTATATGGTCCGATTCCCCGTCGAAGTCGGATCCGGAGAGCCGGGCGCCCCAGTTGTTCCGCGGCATCACCCCAAGTCACCTCTGGCTTGACGCAATAACCGCCGGAATCTTCTCTCTTCGAAACCCCGCCTCATTCCCGTGAGGCGAAAATTTCGTTGCTTGGGATTGCAAAGTTACTCCTGCTTATTGTGCCTGTCAAGAGGGAAACACTATAGGTTGTATCCCCAACAATGACGGCCTTGGTACGGGATTTGGGTTACGTTTGCGCCGCTTTTTCCACATCGAGCGATGGAGAGGCGGCAGGAGTTTTTGGGTTGAGGGTTCTGAGTGTGCCAATTGCAGGAATTCGGAGCAACGGAAAACCGGTCCGGAGCTGTTAATCAGCTGTGGCAAAGTCAAAAATTCTGTGCATGACTGTGGGAAGCGGGTGGGGTTAGGAGCTACGAGCCAGATACTCGTATTCGCTTCCGTTCTCGTCCGCTAGAAAGACCCAGAGCGTGTAGATGCCGAGGGCGGTGCCGAAGGGAGGGTGGAACAGAGCCAGAACACCGAGAATGATGGCCACAATCCGCGCCCAGGGCGCGTGCTCGATAAGTCCAAGACCAACGCAGATGCCGCCCCCGGCTAGGATCAGCAGCGTGCCTCCAGCAAGGTAAAGAAGAAGCGGGAAGAGTCCGGCCCATTGCTCCTGACGATGCAGGATGATGTGAGCGCTGCTACCAAAAATAAACAAGCCTGCGGCCGGAATGGCAAAAAGTATCCCGAGCGCGATCCAGAGAGTGCCGAGAATGTGCAGATGGCGCCGGAGGCGTGTTTGGGCTACGGCGCTAACCGGGTCTCCAATGCGCTTGCCGCAGTGCGGGCAGACAGCGAAATCAGCCTGCAGTTCGGTACCGCAGCGATTGCAGAACATAAGGGGAACCTCGGACCATCCCAAGAGATGGTACGGAAACAACGCTTACAAGTTCCGTGAAACTTCCGTCGGTCGCAGGCAGCTGGCCGCAGCAAAACTGTTGGCGCCAGAGGTACATGGCCTTCATGGCCGTTGAGCCATGGTCCGAATTGCATGAAAATCGTGCTGTCGTCCATTTCTTGCTGAGTGGAGAGAGTGTGTTTTATCGTCGAACCGCGTCGGTTGTTTTGTTTTTGTTGGCGAGCGTCTCCCTGTCGGCAGCGCGCGATCTGGCTATCGTCTCGAATAAGTCGAACACGGTGAGCGGACTCGCGTTGCCGGAATTCGTCAAGCTGTGCAAAGCCGAGATGAATCGGTGGCCCGATGGCAAACCGATAACCTTTATCATGCGTCCTCCCTCCACACCCGAGATGAAGATGCTTCTCGAAAAGGTGTACGAACTCTCCCCCGACCAAGTGAAGAATTTGATTGCCACAGCCAATCATGGGCGCGCGAATCATCCCGCAATTGTTATTGCGGATTCCGACGAGGATCTGGTGAATAAAGTGGCGTCGCTTCCCGGTGCGGTCGGGGTGGTGGACGTTTACGCAATCAACAGCAGCGTCACAGTCGTAAAGCTAGGAGGCAAGCTGCCGCTCGAACCGGGATATGTTTTGCACGGCAACTAGGTCCACATTGACAGGCGAACGCTTTTCGCGGTCACTCAAAGGAAGGCTGGTTGGTAGAGCAAACAGAAGCGCAAGAAGTTGCGCCTGATTAAGAGATTGCATGGGAACTGAGAAGAAAGCGGAGGCAGTTGCCATTTCGGCAGGCAGCAGTTCCGTTGCGAGGCAACCGGCTAAAGTTACTTATACGCGGCGTTATCCGCGGTTTGCGCTCGACGTCCGCCTGCAGGTCCGGATGTTTCAGGACGGCGAATTCCAATCCTGCTGGGGACGCTCGACCGAACTCGGTCAGGACGGCATCGGGGCCACGCTCACAGGCAGTCTCGAGACCGGCGAGATCGTAACCCTGGAGATTCCCCTGCCGCTCACGACTTACCCCATCAAAGTGCGGGCCATCGTGCGCTATCGCCAGGGGTTGCGCTACGGATTCGAATTCCTCACGCTGAACGATGCCCAGCGCGACACGCTGCGGCGCGTCTGCGAATATCTGGCAAGCAAAGCCTGAGACGTGCGCTCTTTTAAAGCCGGGGCGCAAGCGCACTTATCGCCCAACGTTCTGATGATTCACGTGCATCCAACCGTACAATAGCCGCACACCGCATGCGTGCACTTTTCTGCCTGCTCGCGCTTCTGGCGACGGCCGCTGGACAGTCTGCGCCAGCTCCGACCATCGCAGTTACGGACGAGAACGGACTTGCCGTTCTCTCGGCGCGTGTTTTCCTCGAATCTTCTTCTGGAGTCGTGGCTCGATGCCTGACCGATTTCAGCGGACGCTGCCAATTTCCTTCCATGCGCGCCGGGACCTATCGGTTGCGGGTGGAGAAACAGGGATTTTATGAGCTGGTTCAGCCCAGCGTGCAGATCAGTCCCGGGGCAACGGTCGAGGTGGCGATCTCGCGGCAGCAGGAAGTGAATGAGGTGGTGAACGTACACGAATCGCCTCCGGAAATTGATCCGGCTCAGATCGCCGCCCAGGAGACGATCAGTGGTCTCGATGTGATTGACATCGTTTATCCGGTCACCAATGACTATCGCAATGTCTTGAATTACATCCCCGGGGTCATCCAGGACCAGAGCGGCCAGCCGCACATTGCCGGGGCGGAGACTTATCAAACCATCACGTTGCTCGATGGCTTTAACGTGACGCAACCGGCGAACGGGCAGTTGCTGGTGCGGGTGAGCTCGGACGCGTTCCGGTCGATTCAAGTCGAACCCTCGCGCGAACCGGCTGAATTCGGCAAAGGATCAGGCGGTGTGCTGAATCTCAACACCAATACGGGCGACGATCACTTCCATTTTATCGGTACCGACTTTATTCCGTCCGTCCAGGAGAAGCACGGATTGCGATTCGACCAGTTCCTTCCGCGGCTGACGTATTCCGGGCCGATCGAGAAAGGCAAAATGTGGTTCTATAACGCGTTCGACGGAGAATACGACAACGTGATTTACACCGCATTGCCGGTGGGAGCGGACAACGATCACATTTTTCGTGTGGGAAATCTGTTCAAGATTCAGAGCAATCTTACGAGCCGCAATATCCTGAGCACGAGCTTTCTGGTGAACTATCTCCACGATCAATATTATTATCTGTCGCCGCTAAGCCCGCAGCTCTCCAATCCCAAGGACGTGGAGTCCGCCTATGTCGCCGACGTGAAAGACCAGCATTATTTCAAGGGCGAGCAGCTGCTGGAAACCGGGATCGCCTTCGATCAATACAATCTGCGCATGACGCCCTATGGCGAGCTCCCGTATTACGTCACGCCCACCACTGCCAACGGGAGTTATTACTTAACCGATGAGACACGTGCCGAACGATGGCAGGCGATCGCGAACTTGTTTCTTCCATCCGAGCAATGGCGTGGCCGTCATGATTTCAAGTTTGGATCCGATCTCGACAGACTTTCGTACAACGCGCAGTTCGCGCGACAGCCAATCTCGTTTCTGACGCCTACAGCAGCCGTGCCGCTGCCGAGCGGGGAGACGTGTCTCGACGCTTCCACGAACGCGAACTTTCCGTGCACCAGATATTCCACATTCGGACCGGCGCCGTTGCATTACCAGTACAACGCCGAAGTGAGCGGTTATGCAGAAGACCGCTGGAGCATCACCAACCGCCTGCTGATCGAGCCGGGCGTTCGCCTCGACTGGGACGAAATTGTGCGCCACGCGGAAATTTCTCCGCGACTGGCGGGAACGTATGTTCTCGACAACTCGGCGACCACGAAAATTTCAGCGGGAATTGGCCTTGTCTACGATGCGACACCCATTTTTCTGATTGCCCGGCCGTATGCGGGAACAAGACAAGATCTTTTTTTCACAGCAGTTCCAGGCTGCAAAGCCAGCAGTGGATGTGTGACGACAACTGGCCCGGTCCTGACGAGCTTTAGCGTGAATAGGGGAACGCTGGAAATGCCGCGATTTGTGAATTGGAGTATTGGCCTCGAGAAAAAACTTCCCTATGCGCTGTATTTGAAAGCAGAATTCCTGGAAAAGCGCGGCACGCGCGGATTCGTCTACAACACGGGTGACACAATCGCCAGCGGCAACATCGATTTCAATCTGCAGAATGCGCGCGACGACCGCTACACCGCGCTGCAAATCACCATGCGGCACAACTTCCACGAAAATTATGCGATCATGGGCTCGTATACGCGGTCGAGTGCACGATCGAATCAGGCGCTTGACTTTAATGTCGACAATCCGATTCTGAGCGGTCAGCAGCCTGGACCGTATCCCTGGGACGCACCGAACCGATTTCTATCCTGGGGATACGTCCCATTTTTCAAGCTGCCGATCTTGCATCAGACCGAACTCGCTTACTCTATGGAGGCCCGCAACGGCTTTCCCTTCAGCGAATTCAACGACCAGCAGGAACTCATCAGCAAGGTGGGCGAATTTCGATTTCCGGAATATTTCAGCCTCAACCTGCAACTGGAGAAACGCTTTCACCTGTTCGGATACTATCTTGCTTTGCGCGGCGGCTTGGACAATATTACTGGCCGCTGCGATCCATTCGTGGTCAACAATGTCATCGACCCCAGTCATCCCAATCCCACGTTCACCGCTTGCCTGGGCCGGGCGTTCACCTCGCGCATTCGACTGTTGGAGCACAAATAAATCGCTGTGCGATATAATCGAATTCTCAAAAGCCACTGCATCAAAATACCGCGTCCCGTCATCTTTAAAACCTGGAGGACATGATATGGCCCACGAACTACCCCCTTTGCCCTATCCTTACGACGCATTGGAGCCGACCATCGACAAGCAAACCATGACACTGCATCACGATATGCATCATGGAGCGTACGTGAAAAACCTGAATGCCGCGATTGAGAAGCATCCCAATCTCGCCAGCAAGTCCGCGGAAGATCTGATCCGCGACCTCAATGCTGTTCCGGAAGATATTCGCGCTGCCGTACGCAACAACGGCGGAGGGCACGTGAATCACACGATGTACTGGAAGATTATGAAGCCGAAAAGTGGAGGCGATCCCACTGGCTCCATCGCCGAGGTGATTCACAAGACTTTCGGCAGCTTCAAGGACTTTCAAACCAAATTCAACGATGCCGGCGCGAAGCAATTCGGCAGCGGCTGGGTTTGGCTGGCGGGAAAAGCCAACGGCGAAGTGCAGATTGTGACGACGCCGAATCAGGACAATCCCATCTCGCAGGGGCTGTACCCGATTTTCGGCAACGATGTGTGGGAGCACGCCTACTATTTGAAATACAACAATCGGCGGCCGGAATATCTCGCGGCCTGGTGGAATGTCGTGAACTGGGATGAGATCAACAAGCGATACGCCGCGTTCAAGTCGGGCAAAGAAGCGCACGAACCCGCCATGGCGCATCGCTAACTTGTTCTGCTAAACATTCTGGCGGAAATGAGCAAGGCCCTCGATTTCGAGGGCCTTTTGCTTTTTGCGGTTGGATCGGATCTTATGCGGCCGTTTCCGCAAATTCATCGGGCCGCTCTTCAAATTCCTTTTTGCAGTCCTCCGAGCAAAACACATACGTTTGCCCGGCATACTGCGACTGGAACTCAGGTTCTTTTTCGTCGACTTTCGTTCCGCAAACAGGATCGGTAGTCACTTGGCCTCCTAGGGCTGGAAGAAGGATCGGAAGAAGTTTCTTCCGTTGTCCCGCAGGGAGTGCAAAGATGCTGCCGTTCTGAGTGCCTCCAAACCGTTGATCGAGTGCGCATTGCGAAATTCGACAAATCCTTTGCGAAGGCACAATGGAAAATTCTTCCGCTGGCGTGAAGCTTGTACAAGGAAGGATGAGTGTTTTTGAGGTCGCAGAAGCTTGCTTACATTCGCCTTGTCGCACGTGCTGAGCTGTCTTTCTGCATTTCCTGTGTACGTGCTGTGAAGATCAGGTCTGCTCTACAGGGAAACCCTTAGCCCGAAACCAGCGAACGAGCAAAAGCCTGATCAGTCAGTGCATCGCGGCCGGAGGTCAATCAGCGTTTATGATTCGCTCTCGTTCGCATCGGCTTCTTCGTTTTCCTCAGTTGCACAAAAAATACTGAATTGACCTGAAGGGCTTTCGCTCTTACATTCGGATTCGCTCTCCCACCAAACGACGAGTCGCCGTCGCAGTCGGGTCGCGGCGAACGGTCGAGCAAACAGGTGGGACAGGAGACACTCGGGTCGGGCGCGCCATGAAATCGATCGAATGGAAGACTTACCGCACACGCTTCTTGGTGAAAGCCAAGCAACTCAATTCCAACCTGAGCTTTGTTGATCCGCTTGGACGGCAGCACTCCGGACGAAAAGGTGATTATCTGGTTGAATCTTCTGACGGAGTGATCAGTATCGCTCCCCGGCAAATTTTCGAAGACGTTTATGTTCCCATCATTTCAGCCGAAGAAATTCAATGCGCCTCGAGCGAGCAGGCGGCTCGAATGCTGCGAAAATTGCCACAGGGATACGGACAGCGCCGCGCGCCGCATGCGACTTTCGGCCTGACATCCTAGGATTTCTAGCCAATCCCGCATTTCTGATCGATGAGCTGAAAAAACTTTCGCGGTTCAGTGGATTGCGGCGCGAAGATTAGTCTAAAAGTAGCATCCGGAACTAACCGATCCTGATCTCCGGTGTTCAGGGGGTTGGCAGGATTGCTCGGCATAGGGTAGACTACGTTTTCCTTAGCCGAGGAAAACTCCCATGACCAATCCTGTGAGCCGTCCTCCCGAAGATTTCGAAAAAAAGTGCAAGCAGGCCGAGCGAGAGCACGAGTCCAGAAAACTGGTCGTGCTGCTGGAAAGGGTAAGGAAGCAAATCGCCGAACGTCAGCAGCCTGAGGCGAATGTGGAATCACCGAAACCACCCCTGATGACGAGAGGTTTGTCGGTCGCGCCTGACCGCCCGACCGTCTGCGAAAGTTAAAGGCCGAATCGATTTCGCTTCCTCAACTCCGCAATAAAATTCCGCAGTTTTCCAAAGGGCGTTTTCAGTTAGAATGAGCCAACTTCTCGTGGCGCTCACCGCGACATGTTGATTTTATTTACCTTCCCCCCAGGAGGTAGTAGATGTACCAGCCGTATTCGAACACCAAGGTGGATTCTCGTTCACTGCGAAGCGTAGAGTCTCAAATCCGCGATCTCTCTCAAGATTTAGCCATGTCGTTCAACACCGGAAACTTTGATCAGGCGGCCGCGCTCTTCTCCAAGGATGGTGTGTTGATGGCCCCATTCCAGGAAACGGCACATGGCCAAAAGCAGGTGGAGAACTTGTTGCGCCGGTTGGGAGACGCGGGATATAGCGACCTGCGTCTGGAAACCACGCGTGTGGAACATTCTGGCGATATGGCGATGGAGATTGGACGCTTCACGGTCATTCTGCGGCAGGAGGATGGCAAATCGGTTTCCGACTCCGGTAGTTATATAAAGGTATGGCGACGCCTGGGGGCGTGGCTGATTCTCGCCGATTGCTGGAACCGTACCGCGAAGGCCGCGGTCGAGCAGGCAGCATAGCTGGGATCCAAATTTCACAGATTTTCGTCCGCGAACCTGGATTCGCCTGGAACGAATCGCGACATGTCCTCAGGGAACGATCCGCAACCTGCCAAACCCAGAATAGAAACTCGAGAGCAGGCCGAGCCCGCAGCGGCTGGACAGTACTGCCCGAATTGCTCGACAAGGTTGATGGAAAATCACTGCAAGTTGCAGTGTCCGCAATGCGGTTTCTATTTGAGCTGTTCCGATTTTTATTAGAAAGTGGTTGCCGGCGCCGGGGCCGACTCTTGGCCCTCTGACGCATCTCCGCTGTTCCGTCTACAATGGTTGGCGTTCCCGGAAATCATAAGCAAGGAGAAAGATCATGCAACGTAAGGCCAGTGCGGTTTGGAAGGGTGGACTGAAAGACGGCAAAGGCACGATTTCGGCGCCCGGAGGTGTGCTCAACAATACGCAGTATTCCTTCACCACCAGATTTGAGAATGCGCCTGGGACGAATCCCGAGGAACTCATTGCCGCCGCGCATGCCGCCTGCTTTTCCATGGCGCTTTCGGCGCAGCTGGGTGGAGCGAATCTTGCCCCGGAGAGCATTTCTACCAACGTGACCCTTTCACTGGAAAAGCTGGACTCTGGCTGGACCATTACCGCCAGCCACATTGATGTGGTCGGCAAAGTTCCGGGCGCCGATGCCGCGACTTTTCAGAAGTATGCCGAAGCCGCCGAAAAGGGATGTCCAGTCTCGAAGGTGCTGAACGCGAAGATTACGATGGACGCGAAGCTCGGGTAGCGATTGCAGTTCCGGCAGAGCCGCATTCCGCGAAGCTAATCGGAGAGCGTTTCAAACTGGCCGAGCACGGAGCGCATGCCGGCTCGCTTGCGAAGCTCGGCCAGCAGCGCGGCCGCCGCGTTTTCGTACGTCTTGGCAGGGTCGGACGGATTCGCCCAGACGGCGTCGTAGATAATGCGCGCTGCTTCTTTCAGTTCGATGCGCAGAGCTGCTTCGTAAACATCTATGCGTTCCTCGAGGCGCTCGTAACACACGCGGCAGATGTCGGCGCTGGCTTCCTCGCCATCGTGATGTTCGCTTAAAGCGCACAGCGTTCCGTGCGCGTTTGTGGGATCTTCACCATCAATCTCAACCGCTTGAGACTTGAATTGCCGCAGAAATTCTTCGCGTTGCAGATCCAACGCGGCGATATCGGGAGCGGAAACTTGTGATGTTCCGTTTCGTTTTGGTGCTTGCTTTGGTACGACGGGAGAAACTCGCCCGCGATGATGGCAAATGGGGCATGCGTCCAGATCGGCGGGGTAATAGACGTGGCACTTGGCGCAAGGCAATCCATAGCCGGCTGCCTTGGTTTGCGATTGCAAAGGAGATGCGGTTGGTTGATTGCTTCGCGGCGCTAGCGCAACATTCGCGTGAACTGTGGGATTGGCGCTTGCGGACTTTTTCGGTTGGACTCCGGTGACTGCCATCTTTGCCTGCCCTTGGCGAACTGCCTCGGAAAACTTTCATCGAGTCCGGCCTTGAAAGGGGCGGCCTTTTCGCCGTCCGGAAATTAAGAAGCCACTAAAGAAGTCGCGCGGCTTTGGCTGCAGCGACTTAAATTCGAGGCCGGACAAATTCAGTGTAAGCAGGGACTTTACGATTTCCTATGCACGGTAGTACACAGGCCGGCACTGGCCGGATGTACGTTGGGGATGGTTTTACTGACCTTTGACGGATTCCTTCATCCGTTTGAGCAGCTCTTCGCGGCGGGCGCGATACAGCTTTTGTTCGGGATCGAGCCGGGAGGCGATTTCCAACTCCGCCAGCGCCTCATCGTAACGATCGATGCTCATCAGACAGGCCGCAAGGGAATAATGATTGTCCGCGGAAGGATTCAAGCGTAGGGCTTCACGGAATTCTTTCTCCGCCGCTTGCGGTTGTTGCTGCTGAAAAAGTGCCGTTCCGAGCAAGTGGTGGGCAACATCGGAATCCGGATTGAGGGAAAGAGCAAGGCGCAACTCGTGCAATGCCTCTTCCGGCTTATTGTCGAGCAACAAGGCCTGGCCCAGAATACGGTGCTCGGCGGCGCCGGTGGGATTCTCTTCCAGAGCTATTTGCAACTGCTGAACGGCTGCATCGTAATTCTTCTTTGCCATGTAAGCGCTGGCCAGGCATCCGTGCCCGCGTTCCCAATCGGGATGATCGCGGTAGAGTTCCTGCATTTCGCTGATCGCAGCATCGAAGTTGCCGGTGTCGCAATAGGTGTTACCGAGATTGTTGCGGACGGAAGCTTCCTCTGGCGCGATCCGCTTCGCGTCGAGATACTCGGCAATAGCATCGTCAAGATCACCGCGTTCATGCAGAACCAGCCCCAGATTCGCGTGCGCCTCCCAGAAATCCGGACGCAAGCGAATCGCCTGCCGATAGGCCGCCAAAGCGGCGGGAAGATTGCCGTCAGCATGGAGAGCAATCCCCATGTCATAGTAGGTGTCAGCGTTGTCGCGATCGCGCGCGATCGATTCGGCATAGGCATGAGCCGCGGCCGAATACAGGCCATTAGAATAGAGTCCTAAGCCTAGATATTGGTATCCCTCGGCGTTGTCGGGATCGAGGCTGAGGGCGGTTCGGGCCTCGTCGATGGCGTATTCACCATCATCAAAATGATAAAAGATGTAGGCCAGAGCGTTGTGGTTCTCCGGCAGATCGGGCATGAGTTGGGTTGCGTGCGTGAGCTCGTCGAGAGCGTCATCCCATTGCTCTTCGCGGCGAAGGGTTGCACCCAAGGCAAAGTGCAAGGCAGAATTCTTTGAGTCGACGCTCACAGCCTCCCGCAGATGGAGTTCGGCAGCATGAAACTGCTGCTGGCGAGTCTCAGCGGCAGCTTCCAACAGCTTTTCCGGAATTGGAGGGCCAATCGCAGCAGACTTTGCATTTTCCGAGTTGAGCACGTCAATCAGCTGTTTTTCCCCTCCGGCTGTCTTAATCTCGCGGAGCTCATTTTGCGTCGGACGCGCCGCAAGGCCACGTTGTTTAACCAGTTGAGCCAGGCGGTTGGAGGAGACTCCTCCTACGAGCCAAGCCACGAGTTGCGTGGAATTCACCGGCTGCGGATCGATATCAGAGGCAGTCACAGCTGCGGAAA
>JASHPL010000247.1 GCA_030038125.1 Candidatus Sulfotelmatobacter sp. | reverse complement strand
ATGTCCGGCGCTCCACGGGTCGACACCGGTTTGCAGTGCCCTGAATATGTTCTCGTCTCCGACAATGTCGTTTATGTCATCAGCGGAAAAACATCCGATCAGCTTCTCCCTCTCGCCGAAATCACCCGCTTCCGCTTTCAGAAAAATGAAATGCTGATTCGCGTCGATGACGCCCCGAAAGAATGTCGTTTCCGCATCAAAGCGATGCTCATGCGTCCGGAATGGGAGCGCGCTCAGAGGCTCGAGGAAGCCGAAGCGGATGCCATGATCAGCCAGCATCTCGACCCAGCCGCAATGCGAAATCAGCAGTAACGTCTTCGGTATTCTCTTGCCCAATCTGCGGGAACGAAGACCTTCAGTCCATCCTCGCTCAGCCTTTTGCCTGCAGAATGAATGGGGCTCGCTTTGGCCCGGTTCTTCAAGTGTGATTCAAATCACACTCCGATGTGACGTGAAATGTACCCGGGTTGTGCCCGGCCCTTTAAGGTAAGGTCAGGCAAGCGCTGGGGAATCGTTGAAGATCTCCTAAAAACAATTCGGTATCCCTTGGTAGCACGCCTTGCTCGGAGCAAGTGAACATGACGAATGAAGCCGGTGACCGGCCGAGCCCGAACTCAACCTGGCAAACCAGGCAAGTATATTTCATGGCGGCCATCTGCCTTGTGGTCGGGATCGCCGCAGGCTACCTTTTCCACGCTTCGGAGTCACCCGCTGTTTCGCAACAGGACAACGTTGCCCCGCAGCAACAAGCGGCCGCGAATAACCCGGCGCTGCCCAGCCTGGACGATATGAAGCATATGGCCGATGTCAAAGCCGCACCGCTGCTGGAAAAACTGAAAACCAATCCGGAAAGTGCGGGGCTTCTCGTTCAGACTGGGGATATCTACAAAAGCGCGCACCAGTTCAAAGATGCGGCCGGATACTACGACAAGGCTTTAAAGCTCGATCCCAAAAATGTTGCAGTCCGCACGGAGATGGCATCTTGCATGTATTACGACGGCGATGTCGAAGGTGCCATTTCCCAGCTTCGACAGGCGCTTCACAACGATCCCAAAGACGCCAATTCCCTTTTCAACCTTGGGATGATCGAGTGGCAAGGCAAGCAGGACTCAAAGGGAGCGCTAGCGGCATGGCAGGAGTTGCTGAAAACGAATCCGCAGCTCAGCCCCGAACGCAATGCTCAAGTGAACAAACTGATTGCTGAACTTAAGGCGCAGGGGAAGAACTAATCTCAGACGCAATGGCTCGAGCTGAGAACAAACTGACAAGGAGCATTACGATGATGGAAACGAATCGAGAGGCGCGAACAACAGAATGGACGAGTATGCAGGCGTATACCCTGTCAGTCCTATGCCTGGTGATCGGCATTGTCGTAGGTTGGCTGGTCCGCGGGTCGCAAGCCCCGGTCGCCGCTTCCACAGCGACGAACTCCGAAGCGGCCGCTGTGTCTGGAGCTGACGTCAATTCCAAAGATCCAACACCTCAGCAGCTTCAACATATGGCTGACGTTCAATCGGCACCAATGATCGAGAAGCTCAAAACCGATCCCAACAACACCAGCCTTCTCGCGGAAATTGGAAACGTCTACTACGACGCCCACTCGTTTCCCACCGCGATCGACTACTATCAGCGAGCTCTGAAGCTGGAACCCTCGAACGCCAGTATCCGTACCGATATGGCCACAGCGTATTGGTACACTGGGGACTCGGATTCGGCGATTGCGGAGTTTAACAAATCTCTTTCCTATGAACCCAACAAGCCGAACGCCTTGTTCAACCTGGGCGTGGTGGAGTGGCAAGGTAAAATGGATGTAAATGCGGCCGTCGCAGCCTGGCAAAAGTTGCTCAGCACGAATCCGAACTATGAGGCAAAGGGCAAGGTGTTGCAGTTGATCGCCGAGGCTGAGAAACATGCAGGCGTGAAGCCGGGAACCCCTGCCAAACCGCTACCGCAATAGCTGATCGCGACTGCCTCTGTTCGAAATCATCTAGCGCAACAGTGCGCGTCGAGTTAACCACGTGCGTTGCTCTCCTTTTGATCGAATCGCCGACCATTTGGGCTAGAAACGTCGATTTTCCATGAAGGCTTTCGCAGTCTCGCTTTCGCCAATCCGGCTCGGGCATATCGTGCATTGCCTTCCCTTCTCCGCTGGAGCATAATCGATCTAGTTTTCGGCTCCTCCGGACCGCCGGGTTGTGAACCTGCCCAATTCCATCACGCTGATTCGCATCTTCAGCATACCTCTGCTGATCTGGGTTCTCTCCAGCGCTCGTTTCAGCAGCGTGCATGGCGACAAAGAGTTGTTGGCGTCAGCCATCTTTATTGCGGCTGCCATGACTGACGGCATTGACGGATATCTCGCACGCAAACGCAATCAGATCACGACCATGGGCATTCTGCTGGACCCATTGGCCGACAAACTTCTGATTGCAGCCGCTTTCGTGGCGCTGGTGCAACTCAATCCCAGTCTAGTACCCGCGTGGGTAGCGATTGTCGTGATCGGCCGCGAATTTCTGGTTAGCGGTCTGCGATCGATCGCAGCTTCGGAGGGTTTCACGATCGAGGCCAGTGGCCTGGGCAAGCTGAAAATGGTGGTACAGATTGTTTCGGTGGTCGCGGTCATTCTGGATGTTCGCTGGAAAGAGTGGGTCATTTACGGCCACTATTTCTTCCCCGTTCACTGGATTGCATATCTGGCGATCTGGTTCATGGTATGCGTGTCGCTGGTATCGGCGATCGATTACTTTGTCGCCTTCTGGTCGAAAATTGACCGGCGTGTGGTGAAACGCCGCCGCCGCGCCTTCATTCTGAGCCGGCGCGGGAAGCCTGTATCAGCGCCGCAGGCGGATCGCGATGTCGCTACTTCGACCTAGCCCGGTGGCTTCTGATTCTGGCGAGCCATCACAGGCAGAATTTTCGCGCGAGGAACGCGCAATTCTCCTGCGGCTCGCCCACGATTCTGTTCTCTCCGCTGTGGGCGGACGTGAGATCTCATTCGAACCGCCGACTCCTCATCTCGCTGAACCGCGCGGAGTTTTTACAACTTTGCATTTGTTTGGCGAATTGCGCGGATGTGTCGGTTATGTGCTTCCTATCGCTCCGCTTTACCGCGCTGTGGGCGAAACCGCAAGGGCCGCGGCGTTAGAGGACACGCGGTTTTATCCCGTAACCGCAGAGGAAGCGCCGGCTCTCGAGATTGAGCTCAGCATCCTTTCGCCCCCCCAGGAGATTTCTCCCGATACGATCGAGGTGGGCCGCCATGGCTTGATGATTAGCCGTGCCGGATATCGAGGGCTTCTCCTGCCGCAAGTTCCCGTGGAGCATGGTTGGAACCGGATCGCGTTTCTTGAGCAGACCTGCCGCAAATCCGGGCTTCCCCTCGATGCGTGGCAAAAGGGAGCGACCATCGAGGCATTCACCGCAGAAGTGTTCGGGGACGAGTCTGTCCGGCGCTGAGGGATATGTGTAGGCCAAGTTCCCGCGTCGGGATGGTGTTTTCTGACTCTAACGGAAGGCCTGCGCCGCGCAAACAAAATCGGGGACGGTTGCCCGTCCCCGGCTTCGGACTGCGTCGACGATCAGTTGTTGGATGCGTCGTTGACCTGATCGAGTTCCACGTCGTCGCCGGCATTCACCGTCTCCATGGAGAACACAATCATGCCGGTTGCCGTAGTAGGAGTAACGCCGATGATCACAATCTCGCCGACCGCGCGGCGGGGCAGATCGCGAACGTGAATGACCGGCCCGTACGAGCGAGTAAGCATGTTCGGTTCGACCGTAGCGGGCTTCATCTGAGTATCCTCCGATTGCGCCGCATTAAACGAAAGCGAATCGACCGGATCCTGTAGGTCAGCCTCGTAGCTGCGGGTTGCGCGGAAGAAGTCGCCAACTTTGACTCCCTGGTTGGCTCCCACGTTGATGTACACCTTCTGACCGTTGCCCAATTGTGAGTCGAAGTCTTTTCCCATCACAATGCGGCCGGAAAGCTGATTCGTGATAGGCAGAAAGCGGTCAAAACGTACCGGAGGATGAAAATTCACCAACTGTTTCTCAGCGAACGGAATCGCGGTGTCTCCGGTATTGACACCGTCGCAGGCAAACTCGATTCGCGCAATGGCCGCGCGGTGGCGCGTATCGATGATCTTGACCCGCCCGATTTCTGCATAAGGCTGCCCGGTTTCCTTGAGCAGCTTTTTCTGGCCGGGATACATTTCGTATTTGTCGAGGTCGCGCACAGCGCGAATAATCTCATATTCAGCGCCCAGGCTATAGCCGGTCCCGAATAGGTACACAATGTCTCCACGGGTGAATTTCGTGGTGCTAGGGGTTTCCAATCCACCGGCGATGTAGTTGGCATCGGGCAGGGTGGCTCTGCTGATGAATCCGGAGCAATACAAATCAGCATAGGTTGGTGTCTGAACCCGCTCCATTGGAACGCTCTCGAATGTGGGTATCGTATTCTGTGGGGCTTCGGCATTAGTGCCGGTAGATTGTGCCCAGGCTGCCGTCGCGAGCACCAGCACAAGTAGTCCTGTTTTCTTCATGTTACCTCCGGGAAGGATCCCTTGGATGCCTGTCCCCAGTCAAATGCCAGAAAAGAAAGGCTTCAGCCGGAAAGTAACAAGCAGGTAAGGGAGGGTCAAGGTTACGAGGGTGTAGGGCAAGCTGGGTAAGGTTTTTCACGGCAGCACCAATCCACTGTTGCATATACAGTTAAGTGCCTGTAATAATGCGCCGTCATCCAACTGCAAGCCTTGAACCGACTGGCCGAAGCAAAAATCACGAACGCGGTTGCCCCGGCGCCGCGTCTGCTACCCCTCAGATTGCCTCGACTTTGTGTGCCCATCATTGGCACTGATCCCGCAGAAATGGTAGAAAAGGCCGAGGCTCTGGTCCGAGATAACCCATTCCTGGAGTTCAGGTTGGACTATCTTCCCAAGCCTGGCTTGGCGATCATTAAAATCAAGCGCTTCCTTGAGTTGCACCACGGCGCAGTTGTCATAGCGACCTGCCGTAGGGTGGCGAACGGGGGGCGCTTTCGCGGATCAATCGCATCCGAGTTGGACGTTTTGTCCAAGGCAGCCGCGAATGGTTGCCAACTCGTGGATGTCGAGCTTCAAACGGCAAACAAGTGTAAGCCCGAACAACTTCAGAAATTGCGCAGCCGTGCGGCTCTGATCCTTTCGTTTCATGATTTCCGCGCGACCAGCAGGCTGGATGAGACGCTGGAGAAAATGCTGGCGTATCCGGCGGACTTCTACAAAATCGTAAGCACCGCAACCACCCTTTCTGACAATGTCACCATGATCAATTTTCTGGCCAGAGAGGGCGACCGACATTCTTTGGTCAGCATGTGCATGGGAGAACAAGGAATCATCAGCCGCGTGCTGGCACTGCGGGCAGGCAGCGCCTTTACCTTTGCGGCAGCCAGCACGAATGAAGCCACGGCGCCCGGTCAGGTCACAGCCCAGGAGCTCCGTAATGTATATCGCATCGAGCAGGTGGATGCCGCAACTCGAGTGTACGGAGTTGTCGGCGATCCGATTGCGCATTCGCTCTCTCCGGCCATCATGAATGGCGCGTTCCGGCGTGAGAACGTAAATGCAGTTTTTTTAGCACTTCACGCCAAAACCTTGAAGGACCTTCTAACCTGCGTTCGCGAGATTCCCATTCACGGCGTCAGCGTGACCATGCCTTACAAGGAAAGTATCCTGCAGTATCTGGACAACACGGATTCGCACAGCGCCAAGATCGGCGCCTGCAACACGGTCGTCCGTGCGCAGGACGGCAAGCTGTACGGTTTCAACACTGACACTGCCGGAGTCATCCGACCGCTGGAGCGGCGTCTGAATACACTAGAAGGCGCACGCATTCTTGTGCTGGGAGCGGGAGGGGCTGCGCGCGCCGCAGTCTTCGGACTCAAAGAGCGCGGCTCTGAGGTGTACATCCTGAACCGCAGCGCGGGGCCAGCCAAGAAGCTCGCTCATCAAGCGAGGGCGCGCATGATGAAGCGGCCTGATTTGAAGAAGATGGCGTTCGATGTCATCATCAATGCAACGCCGGTTGGCTTGGGAAATACGCGCGAGAGCCCGCTTGGCGAAAAAGAAATCAATGCGCGCTATGTCTTTGATATGGTTTACGATCCGGCCGAGACGCGCCTGTTGAAATTGGCGAAAGAGCGGGGGGCGCAAGTCATCCCTGGAATCGAAATGTTCGTGCATCAGGCAGCGCGGCAATTTGAAATCTGGACCGGCAAACCGGCGCCTTGGGATGAGATGTTGCGTGTTGTTCTGCTCGCATTGCAGGAGCGGGCGCAGCGCACCGCGGCGGGAAAATGATCTGGGCGATGCCCCTCAGCAAGAAAAAGTTGCTTTTTCACTGATGCTCAACGTATGATGCAGCTAGGAAACGCCGACTGTCAGCGTTTTCGGTTCGATCCCAGTACCGCCCGTTTCTATACTTCCAAAACTCGCAGCTCAGGTTAAAAACTCGACGTAATAGGTGGCTTGTTCCGCCTATATCCCGGTTCGGAGAGTTGACTTATGGCGTGGTACGCATACTGCATCACCGAGCATCAAACCCTGCCAAATGGGACCCGCACTCGCCGCCCTTTCCTCATGGAAGGCGTACAGGGAGTCAACGGCGCTGCGGTTCTGAGCTATCCCAGCGGCGAATTTGCGGTTATCGTCAGCGAGTACGATCACACGAACGGCACTCTGGACCAGAAGGCGGCCATTGAGCATGCCCGGGTCGTGAGCGCCTGTTTCCGGACTTCCACGGTGCTACCGTTCAAGTTCGGTACGATTTTCGATAGCGACGAGGCGCTACGCCAAGCGGTGCGCGTCAACCGGCGTACCTTTGGCCAGAGTGTTGCAAAACTCCGCGGCAAGTCGGAAATGCACATAAAGTTGGTCGTGCGCGACGGCTCGCTACGGGAAGCCATGATTGATGTGGAACTTCCCGATACTGTCGGCGGCGACTACCTTTCCAAATTGCGCGTCAAAGCCTCACGGGAGCGCGAGCGCCAGACCAAGGCTCGGGCTCTTTCGGTGCAGGTGCATAAACTATTCAATCCACTCGAAGAGGAAGTGAGCTGCAAGAAGGTCGCTCCCGAGGGAATGCTGATCGACATCGCCCACCTGATCGATTCTAAGAGCGTGGAAAAGTACCAGAATCGGTACAACACGGCGGCGAAGCAGTTGAAAAACTGCGAAGTCGCAATCAGCGGTCCTTGGCCGCCGTATCACTTCCTGCCAGGCAAGCTCCGCACTGTTGCCGGAAACAGCTGATCGCTTTCGTTTGCTTTGTGTTATCTGGCGAAAGCACACCATGGGGCTTTTTGGCCTTGCTTTCAAGCGGGACGCCACAATCGCTACCCAATCGGATAGGCGAATGCACCGAATGTGCAGTGATCTGCGCTTCTTGGAGCTTCGAACGTCCTCCTGCAAGGATCGGAAAATCAGCGGATCACCCGAAAAAGTCTCGGCTTTTCTATCGCTTACAGAGCTTCGTGATCACCGTCACTAATTTTTTCCATTTTGGCGCGAGAAGTGCTTGATTTCTTCCTAACAAAGAGGCCGCTAACTCGAGCATGACCTTCACTCTCTTCGATTCTCTGCGTCACTTCCCGTACGGCCGTTCCCGGTGGCGGGACGGCATCTTGCGTCGCCTTTCCTGACACTACCCGCCTTTGCCTCTTTAGCATTGTGGCCCCAGTAATGGGGCCATTTTGTTTTGCGGCTGAAGCCCGCCGATTGTCTCTGGGTCGCCGCCTACAAACTCAAGAAGCCAGCGACCTACATGAATGTCCTCTAGCACGTCTGACGAACCGGGAATAGCCTGAAACGAAAGTTGTGCGCGCTCAAAGGGTCTGGACGGGATGGAAATCGGGAAATCGGAATCGCGGTGACGATGCAGACAACAATGCGTTGCTACAGTACGGATTGCGGTTTCACCTTGCTTGTCGGATTTGCAACAGCCTCAGCGGCGGTTGACGCATCTCAATTTTCGCGCTTATCATTTTCGTTTGGCTTCAGGTAGCATGGACGCCCCTGACAGGGGCGTCCAAAAAATTTAGCGCTGTTGCTTTTTGCAGTAGACCCGAACGAAGTGCCCTATGGATAAGAAGAAGCTGGATACATTCAAAAAACGACTTGAAACGCGGCAGCAGGAATTGCGCCGCACCGTAACTCGCACCCAAGCCGACGGCCGCTCTGCTGACGAAGACACCGCTCAGGATATCGCCGACCGCGCAGCCAGTTCCTACAATAAGGAATTTCTCTTCAGCCAGAGCAACAACGATCGGCAATTATTGCAGATGGTCGAAGGCGCGCTGGTTCGCATCCGCGAAGGCAGCTTCGGCGAGTGCATCAGTTGCGGAAGAGAAATCAACCCAAAACGGCTCGAGGCTGTCCCGTGGACACGCCATTGCATCGAATGCCAGGAAAAGCTGGAGCAAGGACTGCTCGAGGAAGCCCGAGGTTAGAAGGTAGAAAAGATCGACCTGCAAAGCAAGATTGCCGCCGAGATGGCGGCATTCCTGTCTGATCCAAAATTTCTAGTTGGCTGAGTCGGGCTGAGCTCCGGGCATTACATTTTTCAACGGAGCTTTCTCTTGCTCTTCGAGCTCGGGATGCGGCAGAGGCTTGCGCGGCAGCATCAGATCTCGCATCGCTGTGTTGTAGACGAAAATCGCTTCCACAGTGGCCGCCTGCGCCAAATCCTCGGGTTGCAGCCGCTCGTAAACGTCCATGTTCGAGTGATGCGTGCGCGAGCCGTAGTCCAGCATGTCCTGGATAAACTGAAATCCCGGGATGCCGACAGAATCGAACGATTCGTGATCGGTGCCGCCGGTATTTCTCATCGTGATAGTAGTGACGCCCAGATCTTTGAGAGGCTCCATCCATTGCCTGAAGATCGGAGCGACGGCAGCGTTTTCCTGCAGATAAATCCCTCGAATTTTTCCCGTACCGTTATCGAGATTGAAATAGCCAGAAATTTTTTGCTGATCGGGCTTCAGTTCCACTGGGCCAGCGGGCTTGCGCAGGAAGTCAGGCAATTCCAGCTGATCGGGTGCAGTGGAAAGCGGGACAAATCCGAAATGCTGCTTGACATAGCCGTAGGACCCGAATTCGCCTTCCTCTTCGCCAGTCCATAATCCCACGCGAATGGTTCGCCGCGGCTGAATGTGCAAAGCATTGAAGATGCGCATGACTTCCATCGCAACGACCGTGCCCGCGCCGTTATCTGTGGCGCCAGTCCCGGAAGCCCAGGAATCGAGGTGGCCGCCGACCATGACCAACTCGTCTTCCAACTTCGGATCGGTGCCGGGGATTTCGGCGATGGTATCAAAGCCGTGTTCGTGATCGCCGATGAATTCGGTTTCCACATCCATCTCCACCGTGACCGGAACATTCGCCTTCAGCAGCCGATAAACTCGGCCATAGTTTTCGATCGCCATCACCACGATGGGAAGCTGCTCGGCGTGCTCGCGCCGATAGGTAAACCATCCCATGCCGCTACCGCCATCGTCGAAAATCGTTCCCCCGGAACCGCCGTTGTTTCTGCCGTCCCGGCTCGGCACCACGATCGCCGCGGCGTGTTCGGAAGCCAAGAATTGTCCGGCTTTCTCGCGGAAAGCAAGCCGCTTCATGAACGCCTGGAACCGTTCCTCATGCTCTCCCACATGTACCGGATACTCGGTGAGATCTTTGAGGCCGGCATCGTCATAGCGGTCAAACAAGGCCTTGTCGACCGGTTTCACATCGCGCATCTCGCCGAAGAACACTATCTTGCCAGCGAGCTTGCCTTTGTATTTTTCGAGATCCTGCTCATCCTTGGCGTCGACCCAGATGGCGCTTCCGCCCAGGGCACCGTGAGTCGCGGGAGACCAGGGCAGCGCTTGCGCGATAAACACGGCACTATCGGGCGATGACATGCGGACCCAGGTATTCAGTTGGCGCCATCCCATGCCGAATTCGCCCCAATCTTCCAGATGGGCGTTGCTACATCCCATAGCGGCGAATTGGGCGCGCGTCCATTCGTTGGCGCGCTTCAGATTGGCCGAACCGGTCAGCCGCGGACCGATGTCGTCCATCAGTGCCGAAGCGTATTCCATCACGTGCGAATGCGTGAGTCCCTCCTCTCGGATGCGCTGATACATCGTTAGATCGAGATTTTCGCTCGTGGGCTGGGGAAGTTCGTAAGAAGGCTTGCTGTTTTCTTCTGGCTCTTTGGACTTCTTGTCGGCCGCAGTCGCGCTGAAACTTAGCAGTAACAGGGTTGTAAGAACGGGGACGACGAGTTTCGGCGATGACATTGTTCTCCTCTTGCTGATCTCTCGGGTAAGCGCTCAGCAGGTTAGCAGATGACCCCGATTTTGCCAAAAAGCGCTCGATGCAGAGACGGTCTCAGTACACCACTGTGAGCTTTGACGCTCCGTTTTGCAGCCTGTTACACTCATGATTTAGCCAGCACCTACTAGCCACTGAAGGAAATCTGTGCGCGCACAAACCCGCCATCAACTCAAACAAGATGCATTCAGCCGCGCGACCATCGAGGTAGCAGGTAAAACCGCCGACTGGACGGTCGAACATCGAACCGTGCTGATTGCTTCCGCTGTCGTGATTGCAGTCTTGGTGGCCGCCGGAGTTGGCGGCTGGTATTACCTGAATCAGCAGAATGAAAAAGCTGGCCTGGAAATGACCCAGGCGGTTCGAACTATGAACACGCCCCTGCGGCCGGCAGGTACGCCGGAGCAACCCGATTTCCCCAGTTTCACCTCGGCGAAAGAGCGTGACCTGACCGCGCAGAAGCAGTTGCGAATCATTGTCGACAAGTACCCGCATACCCGCGCCGCCGACATAGCGCACTATTTTCTCGGAGTGACGTCGTCCAATATGGGCGACAATGCGGTGGCGGAGAAGAATTTTAAAGATGTCGCCGCATCGGGCAATCGGGAGTTATCGGCGTTGGCCAAGTTCGCTTTGGCGTCGCTCTATGCCAACAGCAACCGCACGAAAGATGCCGTCGCCCTCTACCAGGAGTTGATCAACAAGCCGACGGCGACGGTCGGCAAGGTGACCGCACAATTGCAATTGGCAGACCTCTACAAGAATTCCAACCAGCCGCTCGATGCCAAGCGAATCTACGAGCAGGTCAAAAAAGAAAATCCCACCAATGAGGCGGGCCAGTTGGCTACGCAAAAGCTGGCGGAGTTAAAGTAGCGTCCAGGGCCTCAAGTTCTTCAAACTTTGAGAAAAATCCCGTTTCATTTCCTACGCTGAAATTTCGAGTTCGCCACAAAGTTGAATGGCAAAGCGACGCTGGATAAGGCGACGGCGCGGCGTTGGGATTGAAGTAGAACAGTCGCTCCAACCGACTTCCCCAAAGAGCGACGTCAATAATGCTGTTTCTTGACACTTCCGCTTCCACCCCGTTATCCTAACTCTTGCTCCTTGCGGTACTTACGCTTCCTGGCGTGCTTCCGCGGGTCTGATGTGGCACGATTGCCGCGGAGGTTTAGGCAATGTTCCTCGACATCAAAGATTTGGAAATTCGTCCTCGCGAATTTGAGGAGGAATTTCAGCCTGGCGCAATTGATCTCGGGGAAGAGGTACGCCAACGCACACCGCTCAGAGCGGCCGGGCGCGCCGAACTGGTCGAGGAGCATCACGGCAAGCACAAGATTATTAAAGACATACGGCTGCGCGGGCATTTGTCTGCGGGCTTGGAACTGCAATGCGCCCGTTGTCTGGAACCGGTCCGCAAGGAGGTCGAGCGGGATTTTGAGTTGCTGTATCGGCCACTCGGAGCCGACGCCGGACGGGACGAGCTTTCTGTTACGGACGCGGAAGCCGAGGTCGGATACTATCAGGGCGAGGGAATTTTGCTGGAAGATGTCTTGCGCGAGCAGGTGCTTTTGACGCTGCCACTGAAGATCACCTGCCGCGAGGATTGCAAGGGTTTGTGCCCACAATGCGGCGCGAATCTGAATCAGGAGCAGTGCTCCTGTTCGCTTCCAGCCGAAGATCCCCGCTGGGCGGCTTTGAAAGAAATTCGCAGCAGGTTGGAACACTGAGGGCATTCAGCACTGAGCCGTCAGCATTCAGGCACTAAGCCGACGGCTAACGACTGATTCTGCAGCATCAATCGTCGTGAGCTTTGGAGTTCGCACAAATCTCGAAGAGCTGAATGCCGAGCACGAAATGCGAATGGGGCGATAGCCCCGCGAGAGGAACATCTACATCATGCCAAATCCCAAACGGAGACATTCTCAAAGGCGCACATTAACGCGACGCGCACATGACGCACTCAAAGGCCATAGCCTTTCCGAGTGCCCGAATTGTCATGAACAAAAAATGCCACACCGCGCCTGTCCCAAGTGCGGTTACTATAAGGGGCGCGAAGTTCTCGACGTCGAGGAAGCCAGCTAACTTTATCCACCATGCCTAGCGTGATCGCGCTGGATGCGATGGGGTCGGACCGCGCGCCCAAGCCGGAGATTGAGGGCGCGTTGCATGCGGCGCGTCAATACAGCGTGCGCGTGCTTCTGGTCGGCCCTGAATCGATCCTCCGCTCAGAATTGGAGCGTCACCACTCCGCGGCGCAGTTGCCTGTCGAAGTCGTCCATGCCGGCGAATTCATCACCATGGAAGACAAGGTGGAGGCGATTCGCGCCAAGCGGGACTCCTCGATGCGCGTGGGCTTGCGGCTGGTCCGCGAGGGCGAAGCCGCGGGATTCGTAACCGCCGGCAATACGGGCGCAGCCATGGCTACCGCGAAGATCGTGCTCGGCGCGGTACCCGGCGTCGACCGCCCCGCCTTGGCAGCTGTGTTTCCCACCGTGCTGGGAACGGTGGCGATGCTACTCGATGTCGGGGCCAACGTCGATTGCAAGCCGCATAACCTTCAGCAGTTCGCAGTCATGGGCGACGTCTATTTTCGCGCCATGTTCGGGAACGCCCTAGGTAGAAAAGCGGGCATCTCGGGGCCACGCATTGGGCTGCTTTCCATTGGCGAAGAAGAGAGTAAGGGAAATGAGCTTACCCGCGAGGCGTTTCAGTTGCTCAAGCAACTGCCGCTACATTTTGTAGGCAACGTGGAAGGTCGCGATTTGTACAACGGCCACGTCGATGTTATCGTCGCGGACGGCTTCGTGGGCAATGTCGCCCTCAAAACCTCCGAAGGCGTTGCGAACCTGGTACGCACGACCCTGAAGGAATCGCTGAAAGCCACGATTACCAGGCAAGTCGGAGCGTTGCTGTCGCGCAGTGCCTTCGCCGATTTCAAAAAACGGCTCGATCACACCGAATATGGCGGTGCGCCACTGCTGGGAGTGCGAGGCGTGTGCATCATCACTCACGGTTCTTCCAACGGCAATGCGATTAAGAATGCCGTGCGGGTAGCCGCTGAGTTTGCCGAGCGCGGCGTCAACGAATCCATTGAGCGCGGTTTGGCGACGCTTCAATCCTCTACCGTCGCGGCAGAAGCGGCCCATCCCAGCTAAATAGACGAAATCATGACCGACTCCAACGCAATTGTCTTGCTGTTCCCCGGTCAAGGCTCCCAAGCTGTTGGGATGGGCAAGGATTTGGCTGAAAATCATCCCATCGCACGGCAGACTTTTGAAGAGGCGGACGAAGCGCTGGGCTACAAGCTCTCTCAGATCTGCTTCGAAGGCCCGGAGGACCAACTGCGCCTGACCGAGATCACCCAACCCGCAATTCTTACTGTTTCCATCGCCGCCCTCCGGGTGCTGCAAGCCCAGATTCCAAGTCCGGCTTTCGTCGCCGGCCATAGCCTCGGCGAATATTCCGCGCACGTTGCTGCAGGCACGATTTCGTTCGCCGACGCCGTCCGTACAGTTCGCAATCGCGGCAGGTATATGCAGGAAGCGGTTCCGGTTGGGGTGGGCGCGATGGCTGCGATTCTCGGCATGGAACTTGAGAAGATCAACACGATTTGTGACGAAGCAGCGCAAGGCGAGATTTGCAGACCGGCGAACATTAATTCGCCAGAACAAATTGTGATCTCCGGAAATTCCGCAGCCGTCGAACGAGCCGTGAAACTCGCCGACGAGCGCGGTGCGAAAAAAGCCAAGCTGTTGCCGGTCAGCGCTCCATTCCATTGCTCGCTCATGAAACCGGCTCAGGATCGACTGCAGGCGGACTTGGACAAGTTAACGATGGTTAACCCCGTGTATCCTGTGGCATGCAATGTCGACGCCGAATTAGTCACCGATAGTTCTCGCGCCCGCGACACACTAGTTCGCCAGGTCACTGGTTCCGTTAAGTGGGAACAGTGTGTGCGTCTGCTCATCGCCAAAGGCGTGCAGACCTTCATGGAGGTGGGTCCGGGAAAAGTTCTCTGGGGATTAATGCGGCAGATTGACCGCTCCAAAACTAGCCTGAACGTCTCGGATGAAGCGTCGTTGGCGAAAACGATTGCCTCGCTGCAGCAGATTCACGCCTAGGTCCGACTCAGCGAGAGCGCCAGCTACTTACTTGCGTTGCGATTACTTTGTATCCCCGCTGCGCCAATGCCCCGCTGTGGAGACCATGTTCATCGGAATACCAGGTCACACGGCGGAAAGCTCAGAGTCTTATTCGATCTTTCCACCCACACTTGGGCGTGTTCGGAGCGATCGTTCACGACAACATCGACCACGACTCCGCTGCCGCCTCCCGGACAGGTGCTCGCGCCAAACACACGATATGTCTTGATGAGTCCCCACTCGCCTCCCGGACCCCAGTCGCGATAGAAATCATTGAATGGATATTTGGAATGCAAATCTGGATGCTGCGGCCAATCCGCATCATGCATCCAGATCCCATAGGCTTGCTTATAGTCTTGTTTCTCGAGCGCGTTGAAAAATCCACTCACCCGATGCTCTTCCGGCCAATAGCGGAACCACCAGCCGAGAAAAAGCAGAATCAAAATGATGACAATCGTCGAGAAGACGATCTTTCTTCTCTTCCGCTCTTTTTCGGGGTTGTACGCCTTGGCGTCCAG
>JASHPL010000246.1 GCA_030038125.1 Candidatus Sulfotelmatobacter sp. | reverse complement strand
TATTTCCGATTGCACAGACACCTGACGGGTATCTCTGGCTAGGTACAGAATTTGGCTTATATCGTTTTGATGGCGTACAGGCCGTTTCATGGCAACCGCCCGGAGATCAGCCTGCGCCCGCCGGCCGCATTTTCAGCTTGCTCGTTTCGCGAAATGGAACACTTTGGATCGGTAGTACCAAAGGCCTCGCAAGTTGGCAAGCCGGCAGGCTTACTCACTATCAACAGCTGGAGGGGACGATCATCTACGCTCTTCTGGAAGATCGTGATGGCACTGTATGGGCTGCGGCTGGCGGAAGTCCTCTTGCAGGCAGGCTCTGCTCTTTTCGAGGGACCAGCGCAAACTGCGTTGGAGGCGACGGACGCTTCGGAGCCGCGGTCACCGCTCTGCACCAAGACAGCAGGGGCAACCTCTGGGTTGGAGTGCAAGACGGACTGTGGAGATGGGAACATGGTCCGTCGAAGTTCTATCGTTTAGCGGGCGAACTAGACGGTATAAAGGCGCTGGCTGATGACAGCGACGGCGCACTCCTCGTCGGATGGAAGGGGACGATTTATCGATTCCTCGACGGAGAAACCCAGCCCTATCCATTCGCGCACGTGTTGGACGCGATGCGGACGCGCACGATGCTCCGCGACAAGGACGGCAGTATATGGGTCGGAACATCAAATGGGGGTATTGTTCATATACATGAAGGCAGAACTGACATCTTTCGAAGCGATGACGTCTCCGCTGAGAGCGTTTACAGCCTCTTCGAAGATTTTGAAGGCGATATCTGGGCCTCCACGTCTCATGGATTGATCCGCTTCCGCGACTTTGCGGTCACAACTCTCACAACAAAGCAGGGCTTGTCGACAGACCTAGTCGATGCGGTATTACCTAGCACGGATGGGAGCTTGTGGCTCGCCGCCACCACAGGTTTGAACCGAAGTAATCAAGGTGCGATAACAATTGCTGAAACAGGCAGTGCAAGACGAGACGGTAAGATCAACGGAGCCGTTCCTGGTTCTCTTTTTCTTGACGACCATGGCCGAGTTTGGGTTTCCACACCTCGCGAGCTCGGTTATGTGGAGCATGGCCGTTTCACCGGTGTCAAGGATGCCCCTGCCGGAAACATCCTTGCTATGACCCAAGATTGTGACTCCAATATTTGGGCAATCAACGAATCGATTGGCCTCGTCCGCATATCGCCGCAGAATGATGTGCAACAAACTCCGTGGTCGAGCCTCGGACACAGGGATAATGCCAGTGTTATAGCTGCAGATCGCATGAAGGGTGGCCTGTGGATTGGATTTTTTCTGGGTGGAGTTTCTTATTTCTTAAACGGCCAATTACGCACATCATATACAACCTCCGACGGGCTGGGCACAGGTCGTGTAAGCGACTTCCTGTTCGATCATGACGGAACATTGTGGATCTCCACCGAGGGAGGACTAAGCCGGTTAAAGAATCGTCGTGTGGCTACGCTGACCAGCAAGAACGGACTGCCTTGCGATACCGTCCATTGGGTCATTGAGGATGATGACCATTCGCTGTGGCTGTACACAGCGTGCGGTTTGGTCCGGATTGTGCGTTCCGAGCTTGACGCATGGTCGGCAGCCGCCGACAAGCAAGGAGATATGGGCCACAAAATACTGGTCAAGGTTTTCGACAACCCCGACGGAGTAAGAAGCCTTGCGAGTCCGGGTCACTATCACCCACAAGTGGCCAAGACCCCTGATGGCAGACTGTGGTTCCTACCATGGGACGGAGTGAGCGTCGTCGATCCTCGCCACTTGCCAATCAACAAGCTTCCTCCGCCCGTGCACATCGAGCAGGTCACTGCGGATGGTAAGACCTACGACCCCGCGAACGGCCTGCAACTGCCTCCGCACATACGCGATCTCACGATCGATTACACGGCTTTGAGCCTCGTTGCCCCGGAAAAAGTTCACTTCCGCTACAAACTGGAGGGCCAGGACCCGGACTGGAGAGAAGTGGTCAACGACCGCCAGGTGCAGTACTCGAATCTTGCACCTCGCCACTACACTTTCCATGTCATCGCCTGTAACAACAGCGGCGTGTGGAACGAGGTGGGCGCATCGCTGGAGTTTGCCGTCCTCCCCGCGTACTACCAGACGATGTGGTTCCGTTTATTGTGCGTTGCTGCGTTTCTCGGATTGCTTTGGAGCTTTTACCGACTGCGCCTTCATCAGATGCAGCGCCAGTTCGCTTTCGGACTGGAAACTCGAGTTGGCGAGCGCCTGCGCATCGCCCGAGAATTGCATGACACGCTGCTTCAAAGTTTTCAGGCCGTCGCCTTTCAGCTTCAGGCGGCTCGGAAGTTAATCCTCCGGAAGGCGGACAATGCGGAGCAGGTTCTGGACGACGCCATTCTCGCGACAGAGGAGGCTATTCGCGAAGGGCGTTCCGCGATTCGCGACCTACGTCCAGAACCCGCCGCGCAGCGCAATCTTTCGGAGTTGCTGGATGCCGCTGGTCATGAACTCGCGACGGCCCAAGAGCTGAATGGGCAAGCACCAACCTATCGCGTTTTAGTCGAAGGCCAGCAACAGCAGCTATCGCCGATGTTGCAGGACGAGGTCTACCGGATCTCTCGCGAGGTAATCCGAAATGCCTTTGCACACGCCGCCGCCAGCCGCATCGAAGTGGAGGTCCGGTACGATCCAGATCAGCTTCGTTTGCGAGTGCGTGACAATGGCAAGGGCATCGACCCCAAGGTACTGGCCGGCGGACAAGCCGGGCACTTCGGCATACCTGGCATGCGCGAGCGCGCACAGCGCATCGGTGCACGCCTGGATTTCTGGAGCGAATTGGGCGCTGGCGCTGAAGTGGAACTGACGGTTCCAGCTTCGTTGGCATACCAAAAGCCGCGTAACGGACAGCGGTTCCGTTTATTCCAGTGGGCGGGTTCGACGGAAAAAGATGAATAACGTTCCCAATAAGCTGATCAGGATTCTTGCGGTGGATGACCATGCCCTCCTCCGCAAGGGGCTTGCCGCGGTGATCAATACGGAGCCCGATTTGAAGTTGGTGGCGGAGGCGTCCAATGGAGAAGACGCAGTAGAAAAGTTTCGAGCTCACCACCCGGACCTGGTCTTGATGGATCTTCAGATGCCCGGGTTGAACGGAATCGAAGCGACGACCCGTATTTTGAGTGAATTTCCGGACGCGCGCGTCATTGTGCTGACGACCTATCAGGGGGATGTCCAGGTGATGCGCGCTCTTCGAGCCGGCGCGCGGGCCTACCTGTTAAAAGGGCATGATCGGGAGCTTATCGAGACAATTCATGCGGTCTATGCGGGGCGAAAGATAATCCCGCCGGAGATTGCCGCCGAACTCGCTGATCATGCCACCGATGAAGCATTGAGCGAGCGCGAAGTTGATGTTCTGCGGCTGGTCGCGGCTGGAAATTCGAACAAGCAGATTGCCGATGTGCTGTCGGTCGCGGAGGCAACCATCAAAAGCCGAGTCACCAACATTTTGTCGAAGCTCGGAGCCAGCGATCGGGCACACGCTGTCACCATCGCGCTGAAGCGCGGAATCATCGAGCTCTAATCACCCAAAAGTATGATTTCTGTTTCGCCTTTCGGGGCTTCTCGCGCCATGGCAAGTGCCGTACTCTCCCGGAAGGCACACCCTTGCAGCGACTGTTCTCGACATTCGCGAATGGCTGGCCGGGAGCCGGCATTCTGGTCCAGCGCCTCTTCACAGGAATCGCTCTGCTCCACAGCGGCATAGTTCAACTGCAAGCTCCCGTGGCGGGTCTGATGATCCCTGAGATAACCGGCGCCATCCTGGGGCTGTTCATCTTGGCCGGGTTGTGGACTCCTGTGGCCGGAGCGCTGGTCGCAGCCGTCGAGTTGTGGATAGTCTTCGCAGGCGGGGCCAATATCTGGATGTCGCTCACGCTCGCGGTCTTCGGCGGCACGTTGGCGGTGATTGGACCGGGTGCCTGGTCCATCGATGCTCGGCTCTTCGGAAGAAAGTACATTGGGAGTTGATCATTGTGACGCCAACACCCCACAGAACTCCGAGGTTGAGATGGTACAAGAAAAGCTGATTGACACACTTCTTCGCGCCGCACTGGAAGAAACGGGAGCGCAGCGTGGCTTGCTGATCTTCTCGCGTGGCGGTGAACACCGCGTAGCGGCGGAGGCCGTGCGTCACTCCAGGAAAATCGTGGTACGTCTTCGCGATGAGCTCTTCGATAAATCGCTCCTGCCCGAGTCTCTGATTAATTACGTGCTCGACAGTCGCGAGAGCGTGGTCATCGATGATGTCCCCACGCGGGCGAGATTTGCTGCCGATCCTTACGTCCGTCAACACAATGCGGTGGCAATTCTCTGCCTGCCGTTGCTCAATCGCGCCAAGCTTCTCGGTGCACTCCTGCTTGAAAGCGAGTCGGCCTCCGGCATCTTCACGCCCACGCGCATCAGGACTTTGAAGCTGGTCGCGTCGCTGGCAGCGAGCGCTCTCGAAAATTCGCGTCTCTACAGCGAGCTGAGAGAAAGGGAGGCGAGAACCCGGCGGCTGGTCGATGCCAACATTATCGGGATATACATCGTGGACATCAGGGGTCCGATCCTTGAGTCCAATGACGCCTACCTTCGCATGCTGGGATACAAGCGGGCGGATCTTGTTTCGGGCCACTTGCGCTGGACGGACCTGACGCCACCGGAGTGGCGCGCCGCCGACAAACTGAGGGTTGAGAGAGTAAGAAGAGTCGGACGCGCGCTGCCATTCGAGAAGGAATTCTTCCGCAAAGACGGGACGCGCGTGCCGGTGCTGATGGGTGTAGCGCGCTTCAAGCAGCCCAGGACCCAAGCTGTGGTGTTTGCGTTGGATATGAGCAAACAGAAGCACGCGGAGGCCATCGCTTTGGAGGCGCACACGATGAAACAGTCGCGTATCGCGCGAAAGATGCACGACGACCTACTGCAGAATTTCCAGGGAATGATGTTCCGATTTCAGGCAGCCCGTAATCTGCTGACGCGGCATCCCGATGAGGCCCTCCGCTCCCTAAATGATGCGATCAAAGAAGGTCAGACGGCAGTTGATGAGGGCCGCACTGCGATTCAAAACTTCAATCCAGACTTCAATTGACGGCACGTATTCAGACTTCGCCGTCAGGAATGAATGGCGTCAGAACTAACACTGCGTCGGGGATCGTCCTTCTCTAGACGACACCTCTACGCACGACAAACAATTACAGCCCCTCATCCACCAAAAGTCTACCCACTCGACCCACGTTCGTTGGCAGCACAATCCGACCATCTACTCTTGCGGCCGAGCTCAGATTGTTTAAGACTGCAACACATCGCCACTCTCTAGAGAAAGAAAAAGTGGGTTCGCAAAGCGTTAATTGTCCACGCAGAGTTTTTTGAGGTCGATCACTGGGGAAGAAACGAAATCTTTGAGAGGTGGGATATGGCTTCGGCTGCAACCGCAAGAATTCTTAATGAAAACGCCGCAAACATACCGCTGACATTTAGCCAGAAACTTGACCAACCCAACTTGGATAGTACACCGATTGTTTTTGTCATAACCGCCGACGTTTCTGAACAAGAGTCTCTGAAATCGCTCATCGCTCGCCAAGGGTGGCAGTTTGAGGCGTGCGAGTCGGCGCAAGCGTTTCTCGCCCGGCCGCGGCCGCTTGTTCCGAGCTGCTTAATCCTCTCTCGCGCGCTCCGAGACGTAAACGGTCTCGAAGAGCAAAAGCGAATCGCTCGGGAGCGGGCCGAGGTGCCGATTATCGTCATCTCGCGGTATGAAGATATTCCGACAACAGTCGAAGCCATGAAAGCCGGCGCCGTAGATTTCTTGGTGCGGCCATTCGGCAATGAAATCTTACTGGCCGGAATCCGCGAGACCTTCGAGCGCAGCCGTCTGGTCTTGCACCGCGAAATGGAGAGTAGTCGCCTTCGGAACTGCTACGCCTTACTAAGTACTCGCGAACGGCAAGTGATGGCGCTTGTAGTCTGCGGCTTGTTGAACAAACAGGTTGGCGCAGAACTGGGCATTAGCGAAATCACGGTGAAGGCCCATCGTGGGCATGTCATGCGCAAGATGAAGGCGAACTCGCTGCCCGATCTGGTGAGAATGGCGGGCAATCTCCGCATCCCGAGCGCGCGAATCTTTCAAGCTTGAATGCAGCGACCCTCGACAAAAGCTTTGACGCGTTGTGGTGTTGATAGTGGAAGTCGGCGCGAGGGGAACCGATTTGGTTCGGGCAGTTGTAGTTCCTTCATTGCCTATCCCGGAATGGCGGAGATTGTTGCGCGGGTGGAGCAAACTCTGT
>JASHPL010000245.1 GCA_030038125.1 Candidatus Sulfotelmatobacter sp. | reverse complement strand
GGGCCGAAGTTGGGGTGATTGAAGATGTTGAAAAACTCTCCTCGGAAGCGAAGGTCCACTCGTTCGGTCAATCGAAATTGCCGCTGCATCGCAAAGTCAGCCTGAAAGGCTCCGAACCCGCGTAGGACATTGCGTCCAAAATCTCCTTGTTGTCCTGCAGGCGGCGGGCAGAACGGCCCCACGCAACCCGATCCGCCCAGGTTTGGTGTGTCGTTGAAGGCTTTCCCTCCTGGGTACTGTGATCCATAGAGCACCAACGGTATTCCTGGGACCACGTCGGCACGGTACCTAATCGCGGTGCCTGCAGCAAAAGAGTACCCACCCATCACGTCAACGGGTGGAGACGTCCGGGCGAGAACGAAGCTATCCACCGACCAGCCGCCCAAAGCAGCGCGGGCAACATTATTCAATTGGGTCGAGGGCAAATTATAGGTTATGCCCGCAGTGAACCCGTGACGGATGTCAAAATCCGAATTTCCTCGGTCGATGTTCGGATTCGCGATAAAGCCTGGCGTATTCAAGTACGTCGCGAATGCGTCGGTCGAAGCGATGTCGATCGAGTGCGACCACGTGTACGAAGCGAGAGCTTGCAGACCGTGCGATAGTCGGTGTTCAAATTTCGCCTGCAACGCGTGATAATCCGACGTGGCCGAATTGTTGGTGAGACTGACAAATCCAAAGTCACCATTCGGAGCAAGCAGGTTCGTTACGCGAAGCAGATCACGACCAACCGCGCCGACGTAGGTCAAGGACAGACTTCGAGTATTCCCCAGCGATTGCTCATAGGCCGCATTCCATTGATAAGTCCGAGGAAGGCTCAAATGCGGGTCCGCGATGAGTATCGTGGTAACCGGGGGACTGGTAGAAAGGACGGGAGGGTCCGCATTCTGGCCGGTCAGCGGAAATGGAACCAGCGACAACGAATTCTCTTCGTGGAATGGAAAGTAATTAGAGACTCCTCCAAGAGAACCTGATCCAAGATCATGGAAGACTCCGAACCCTCCACGCAATACCGAGGCCCAGCTCGAAGAGTTGCGAAACAGATAGGCAATTCCCATTCTAGGTGCGACGTTTCCATACGTCGTGTCGTAAAGTGGCGTGCCGCGAGGGGCCAGCGTCATCGTTGCTGGATCGTTTAGGCCAATTACTGTAAATGGATCGTTCGCAAGATTCTTGCCCGTCAGCGGCGGGTTGACCTCCCAACGCAAGCCATAGGTGAGTGTCAACCGAGGGGTGGCCCTCCAGGTGTCCTGCCCATAAACGGATAAGTTGTGCGAGAGAAGCGTGACGCTCTGGAGGCCGTGCACGTAAGCCGCGTAAGCGATTCCCGAGAGGACGTCGCCCGGCGCCTCAGTACACGGCTGTGTCGTGCAGGTCGTCACACCTGTGAACTCGGCAAATTGGGCGTATATGTTCGGGCTGCTGAAAGGCGAAAGCCATCGATAATCCACGCCAAACTTCAGTTGATGGCTCCCCTTCACCACGGAAAGATTGTCAATCAGATTGACCTGACGCTGCTCATCCGCCGCTTGCTTTCCCTGCTCTAGTTCCCCAATGCCGACGACATAAAACTCCACATTGCTGTTCGCGCCTGAAAAACCTGCAGGGAAATCGAGGGAAGATGGGAGCGGCACGGCTCCGCCAAAATTGTCCAGCGTAAACCTGCTCCCCATTCTTTGGTTGCTGTAATTCGCTCGCACCTCATTGCTAATCCGCGGACTGATGATTTGCGCAAGTCCTAGAGTTAACGTTTGAACCGACGACGAAAGCAGCTCACTCATGCTTAGGACCCCATAGCCCATAGGAGATCGCTGGCTCAAGTTCGAGGGCGAGTAGCTGTAGCGACCGAACAAGTTGAACTTTGAATTTACCGTGTGATCCACACGAATGCTGTATGCATCGAGTGAGGAAGGATCAGAGTAGCTGGCATTAAACTGCGCCAAGCCTAGTCCGACTTCTGGACCATTCTGAACAGGAAACGCATTTAGATATGGAAGGATCGGCGAACCCGTGTTCTGAGCTTGCTGGCGTGACGCACTGTCTGGAACGACGGTTTCCTGCGTCGAAGGCTGGCGCAGGTGCAACCCTTCATAGGAAAAGAAAAAGAACGTCCTGTCCTTGAGGATTGGCCCTCCGAAGACGCCGCCAAAGTCATTTTGGCGATCCTCTGATTTGGGAAGCGGTGGGTTGTTCGTATAGCCATTGAACCAGTTGTTGGCATCCAGCACATCGTTGCGGAAATATTCAAACAGCGCACCATGAAAATTGTTCGTTCCCGATCGTGTTGCAATGGAGATTTGTCCCCCCGGACTTCGTCCGAATTCCGGCGCAAAGGAGGATGTTTGCACGCGAAATTCCTGCATCGCGTCCACTGACACCAGACTGTTTGTCCCTCCAGAAACGCTCAGAGCTGGTAAAGCTCCTTGAGCCGTTTGTACTAACGGGAAATAGCCAGTCATGCCGAAGTTGGCGCTGACCCCATCGACCGTAAAATAGTTGGCATCGGCGCGTTGACCGTTCACGCTGAATTGTCCTTGATCGTCGAAAGCCGTCGTGGTTACTACTACGCCGGGCGTGAGCATGATCAGGGTTTGAAAACTTCTGCCATTCAAAGGAAGCCCGTCGGCGAAGGCGCGATCCACTACCGTGCTCACGGTCGCCGAATCCGTGTTGACCAAAGGATCTCCACCTCGTACGGTGACGCTTTCCGAAAGCGAGCCTACCGTCATTTCGAAATCGATATCCAAAGTGTCTTGCACGTGCAGCGTCACGTCAGGCCTGATCACCTTTTTAAAGCCAGGTTTCTCCAATTCGACTCGATAGACATCGGGAATGAGATTTGAAAAGTAGTATTCGCCCGACGTGTTCGTGGTGGTTTCGTGACGGACACCTATGTGCGTACTGATGGCGGCGACTTTGGCGCCGACGATTCGGGCCTTCGAAGGATCGGTTACCCGACCGGTAAGCGATGCATTCGTAGACTGGCCATGAAGTAGCGGCCCGCACCAAGTCAGCAGCAGAACTGTGACTACAGCGACTCGCGACATGACTAACCTCGGCGGCGAACGCAGTTTTCTCCCACGGCCAACCAGCGCCGAAACCTAACTGCGTAGAATGAAATTTCACAATTGTACTTTGGTATCGGTGGCCGGGGTCCATATGATTCTGCGATTCCCGATGAGGTATGATGTGTCGCACTTGGGGTGAAAGGGGGATGAGTGCGGCATTCTGGCACGCGAGCAGTTGCGCTGTTT
>JASHPL010000244.1 GCA_030038125.1 Candidatus Sulfotelmatobacter sp. | reverse complement strand
GGCGTATCCATGTAGCGGCGGCGAATCCAGGTGATTATGCCCAATTCGACGAGCACGACTGCGGCCGCAGCCCAGAGCGCCGCGCGAAAATCGTGAATCAGAAATGGCAGGGTGTGCCCGATCCCGCCAAGGGCGGTCATCGCTCCACAGATCAGTCCGCGCACCCACGGATGCCCGCGTCCGGTCAGGCTGCCATCGTCGGAGAGCGCTTCGGCAAAGCCCATGCTGATACCCGCTCCTGCCGACGCGGCCACGCCCACCAGAAACGCATCCCAACTTTTCTGAGTAGCCAATGCCGCGGCGAAAACTGGCGCCAAGGTTGAAACCGACCCATCCATTAGCCCGGCAAGGCCCGGCTGCACGATCTGCAGCACGAATAGTCGACGCTGTGCCGCTTCCTCATCCGCTTTTACGCTCTCAGGAAGCTTCTCTTTGTCGAGCTCCTGCGCGCGCACTTCGTGGTAGCGCTCTTCGTTCGCTAAATCGTCGAGCAGTTGCCGGATGCTCGCGTCCTGCGTGCGCGCCGCGGCTTTCTCGTAGAAGCGGCGTGTCTCCACTTCCATCGCGCTCGCTTCCTTGCGGACGGCGTCGATGCGCAAGGGCCGCATCAACCACAGCGGCGGACGCTCCACAAATCCGCGCACGTCCTGGCGCCGAATGAGAGGAATGTGTTCGCCGAATTTCTGACGATAGAGTTCGATCAAACGCCGCCTGTGTTCCGATTCCTCGCCCCGCATGCCCTCGAACAGTGAGGCTGTGCCGGGATAATCCTGTCGAAATCCCTCGGCGAAGTCGGCGTAGACGCGTTCATCCTCTTCTTCCAGCGAGATGGCCAAGGCCAGCACTTCCCGTTCGGTGAGTTCTTCGAACTTTTTCATGACGCGATAGATTACGCTTCAGCGACACCTAGAGACAATCAGGAATTGTACTTTGATGGCTGCTGGTTGGTGATGCGTGGGGTGACGGTATCTCAGTTTCTAAACAGCGGAAACGAAACGCCGATCGCCCTCTGATGCTACTATCCCATTCATGAAGACCCGGCGTTTCCCTGCTCCACGCAAAGGATCGGCGCGCGCTGGCAAGTCCGCGCGCGACAAGGCCCACTCGCCGGAACTGGTCATCATCACGGGCATGAGCGGTTCAGGAAAAGCGTCGGTGCTCAAGGCTTTCGAGGATCTTGGTTATTACTGCGTGGACAACCTGCCGATCCAGCTGATTCCTGAGTTTGCGGAACTGGCGATGCAATCGAGTGAGATCCGCCACACCGCCTTGGTGGTTGATGTGCGCGAGGGCTCGCGGCTCGACAAATTGCCGGCAATTCTGAAATCCATCCGGCGCATGATTCCGACGAAGGTTGTATTCCTGGAGGCGTCGGATGCGGTCCTGCTTCGCCGGTTCAGCGAAACGCGCCGCCCGCATCCTCTGGGTGCGGACGCGCCCGTCAAAGCCGCATTGAAGGCGGAGCGCCGTCATCTGGGGTCCATCCGCCGCTTGGCAGACTTCGTCATCGATACGTCGAAGTTCAACGTTCACGAACTGCGGGCGCACATTAACCAGCGTTTCCGGCAGAAATCGCCGGAAAAAACGATCCTGGTTTCCTGCGTCAGCTTCGGATTCCGCGAGGGCGTGCCTCAGGACGCCGACCTGGTTTTCGACGTCCGCTTCCTGCCCAACCCGCATTTCGTTCCGGAATTTCGCGGACTCACGGGGAGGAACCCGCAGGTCGCGAAATACATCCGTTCCTTTCCGCAGACGCAGGAATTCATTTCTCGCATCTCCGATCTTCTGGTGTACCTGATTCCGCATTACATCCATGAAGGCAAAAGTTATTTGACTATCGCCTTCGGCTGCACAGGCGGACAACATCGTTCGGTAATGATCGCGGAGGATGTCGGCAGGAGACTTCGCCGGGGCGGCTACCGGGTCAAAGTTGCGCACCGCGACAGTCCCAGGTAAGTCGAGGTTATCGGCCAGCAGTTCCGCAAAGTGTTTCAAACGGACTCGGGCATGCTCTTCCTTCGCTGCGCTGAGAGTCGCGAGGCGGACGAGGGCACCCGCCCCTTCACAAGCGAGGAAGATGTCTTGAGGTCGCGCCGGGAAGCCGAAACGGCATATGTTTTAGCAGCAAGTCCGGTAGAATGAATCTTTGGAGCCGATCGCCATTCAGCCGGCAAGTGATTGGAATCTCTGCGGAGCCCCATGCGGCAACTGACCCGCCTGATTCGTTACGTGTTCCCGTTCCTGGTGCAGTTGTTACCCGGGGTCTTCTTGCTTGCGGCTGTGGGATTTCTAGAAGCGTTCCGTTTGATGTTGTTGAAACCCGTCTTCGATCGCGTGTTGAATCCTGCTTCCGGTTCCGATCGTATTCTGCTGTTCACGATTCCGAAGATCCATAAACCGATCTATCTTCAGTCCGTCGTTCCCACCCATTTTCACAACGCATGGACGATCGTCGCTTACGCTCTGGTGGCTTCGACGGTGCTGAAGGGAATCTTCGACTATACCGGCACGTATCTGGTCAACCATGCCGGATTCGGCATGATCACGAACCTGCGCAACGATCTGTACAACTCGGTGCTGCGGCGTTCGGCGGCGTTTTTCCAGAAACACACCACGGGTACGCTAATATCTACGATCATTAACGACATCGAGCGTGTGCAGTTCGCGATGTCGAACGTACTGTCGGAATTTTTGCAGCAGTTCTTTACGTTCGTATTCACTGCTGGGCTTGTTGTTGTTCTCGGAGGCAAGCTAGCTTGGGTGCTGGTGTTATTTGTACCCGTAATCGTCTTTTCTGCGGTGCGCATCGGACGTCGGGTCCGCACGACGACTCGGCGTGGGCAAGATCAATTGGCGGACGTACAGAACATTCTGCACGAGACGATTACCGGCAATCGCATCGTGAAGGCATTTGGGATGGAGTCGTGGGAGGTGGCGCGATTCCGCAAGGCAGCACAGCGGCTGTTTCGCGCAAATCTTCGTTCCGTGGCCGCCTCAGCGATCAGTTCTCCGCTGATGGATGTTCTCGGTTCCATCGCCATCGCATTGCTGCTGTTGTTGGGGCGAGAGCGGATTGCGCACCAGCAACTCGATCTGGCGGCCTTCGTCACGTTCGTTGCCGCAGTGCTGAGCATGTACAATCCGGCGCGGAAATTTGCCGTTTTCAATAACAGTTTTCAGCAGGCGCTAGGCGCATCGTCGCAATTGTTCCAGTTCATGGATACCGAAGACGTGGTTACCGAAAAACCAGGCGCCAAGCCGCTTCCGCGCTTCACCCGCAATATTACGTTTGAAGGCGTTTCTTTTTCCTACGAGGGCAACGGCGAAAGCGCGCGCGAAATCCTGCACAGCATTGATCTCGAGGTGCAGCGCGGCGAGGTGCTCGCGGTGGTCGGATCGAGCGGCGCGGGCAAGAGCACCCTCGTGCATCTGATACCAAGATTTTTTGACGTAACCGGCGGGCGAATTCTCATCGACGGGCGCGATGTCCGCGACGCGACTCTTTCTTCCTTACGATCGCAGATCGGAATCGTGACGCAAGATACCATCCTGTTCAATGACACCGTGCGGAACAATATCGCCTACGGGCAACCCTACGTGTCGCAAAAGGAAGTGGAAGCCGCAGCCCACGCGGCTCTGGCCCACGATTTCATTATTGCCCTCCCATCCGGATACGATACGGTCATTGGCGAGCGCGGCGTGCTGCTCTCCGGAGGCGAACGGCAGCGATTGGCGATTGCGCGAGCGCTTCTGAAGAATGCACCGATTCTCATTCTGGACGAGGCCACGTCCGCGCTCGACAGCGAGTCGGAAGCTTTGGTGCAATCCGCCCTGCACAACCTGATGACAGGCCGTACGGTCTTCGTGATTGCGCACCGACTTTCGACCGTGCGCAGGGCCGATCGCATCGTTGTCATCGACAACGGCACAATCTCTGACATCGGCGCACACGAAGTACTGATGCAGAAGTTCGGAACTTATCGACGCTTGTACGAATTGCAATTTGCCAACCTGGATATGCCGAAAGTAGTTGCTGAAACTTGAGGGACGAACGACGGCTCATATGCCCATACGATCGATGACGGGTTTTGCGCAGGTGCGGGGTGAGCTTGGCGGCGGCAATGGCAGCGCTGGCAGATCCTTCGGCCCAACTCAATCTCGCAGCCAGATGGCCTTCGCACTTTCACTCAAGTCGGTCAATCATCGCTTTCTTGATCTGCATTTTCGAATGCCCGGGGGCAATGATTCACTGGAGATGCAACTTCGCCGGCTGCTGAAAGAGAAGATGGGGCGCGGACACGTTGAAGTCACGCTCACGGTCGAGCGTGCCTCGAGCGATGTGTTTTCTTTGAATCGAGAAATCGTGGGCGGATATATCGCGGCGTTCCGTGCCGCCGCTGCCGCGTTTTCCGTTTCCGCCGAACCCGATCTTAACGCCGTGCTTCGCATTCCGGGAGCGCTGGATACAACGGCCGACAACGCCGATAGCGAAGTCGAAGCCGCGGTTTTGGCCAAAGTCGGCGAAGCCCTCGAGCGCCTGAACCAGATGCGCGAGGAAGAGGGCCGGGGCATTGCTCGCGAATTGCGAGAGCGCATGACCCATTTGCTGGAGGCGGGGAGAAACGTGCAGCAGCATCGTCGCGCGGTGTTGCAGAATTACAGCGAGCGGCTGCAATCGCGCATGCAGGAATTATTAGGCTCAAGCATCGATAGGGAACGGGTTCTGCAGGAAGCGGCGCTACTCGTCGATCGCAGCGATATCCAGGAGGAGATCGTGCGACTGGAGACGCACGTACGACACTTTCTTGGATTGCTGGATGAAGGCGGCGAAATCGGCAAGAAACTGGATTTTCTGCTGCAGGAAATGAATCGCGAAGCCAACACTCTGCTTTCCAAAACTTCCGGTCTGGCGGGAGAGGCCTTGAAGATCACCGAAGCCGGCCTCGCCATGAAAGCGGAAATCGAAAAAGCGCGCGAACAGGTGCAAAACCTGGAATGAGCCCATCCCGCACTCCCATCGTTTACATCATATCCGCGCCCTCCGGTTCCGGAAAATCCACGCTGGTGAACATTCTGCTGAAATTGGTTCCGAACCTGGAGTTTTCTATTTCCTATACAACACGTGCGCCACGAGGCAGCGAGCGAAACGGCAACCAATATCATTTTGTGAGCCGCGAAGAATTTGAGCGAATGATCGAGGCAGAGGAGTTTCTCGAGTATGCTCAATTCGATGGAAACTATTACGGCACTGCGCGGCGGTTTCTGAGAGAAGCAGAACAAAAGGGCACGGATCTGTTACTCGACATTGACGTGCAGGGCGCGGCGCAGATCCATCAGAAAATTCCCGATGCGGTCAGCATTTTTGTCCTTCCTCCAGATAAAAAGACCTTGGAGTGGCGGCTCCGCAAACGAGGGGAGAACGACGATCAAACCATCCGGCGCCGTTTGGACACGGCCAGCCGTGAGATTGAAAAATACGACTGCTACAACTATGTTCTAATCAATGACCGACTGGAGAAATCGATTGAAAGGGTCGAAGCGATCGTAGTTTCGGAGCGGCTGCGTCGTTCGGGGCGTTCGCTCTCCGAAGAGGAGAATGCGATTGTGCAACGGGCGGAACGCCTTCGGTTGGCCAATGTGAAAGAAAAAGTACAGCCTGTACTGGAATCCTTTCGAGAGCCAAGACCGCGAGCAGAGAGTTAGATTTCGCGGTATCATTCTAGGGACGTCAAAACGGGGCGTCGGAACCGGAATGTGTCATAAGCAGAGCAGCCAAAGATGCCAGAGATGTTCTGCACAACCTATCCGTTTGCCGCTCGGCACTAATTAGTCTTCACAATCGGTTCTCAAGGGGGGAAGTGCCCATGAAGTTGATCGAAGGCTTCGACAGCAACTACCGGTACATTCTTGTGGCGGCGCGCCGCGCCCGCCAGCTACAATCTGGCGCACCGCCTGTAGTCGATACCAATTCCCGCAAACCGTGCCGCATCGCGCAGGATGAAATCCGCGCGGGCAAGGTGAAGTGGGAAATTCCCGATACACGCACCCCCGCCGAGCAGGCTGGAGAAACCCTCGATAAAGTGCTCGGCCAGGAATAGGAGTTGTTGTCGGACGATTGGGGGCGTTGCGACGACTCACATTCGATCGCTCTGAATCAATCGTTCCAGAGCAACAATCAAATCATTCATGAAGATCGCCCTGGGCGTTAGCGGCGGAATCGCCGCTTACAAGGCAGCCGAAATCGTTCGCCTCCTGCAGGAGCGAGGAGTTCGTGTACAAGTCATCATGACGCAGGCGGCGCAGGAATTTATTCGCCCCCTGACTTTCGCCGCACTTTCCGGGGAAAAGGTAATTACCGGCATGTTCTCGCCGGGCGAGGAGCAGGAACCCAATATCTCGTCCGCCATCGAGCATATTGCGGTCGCGCAATCGATCGATGCACTGGTGGTTGCGCCGGCAACCGCCGATATCCTGGCTCACTTCGCGCAGGGAATCGCCACCGATTTTCTAACAACTCTTTATCTCGCCACCACGGCTCCGGTCGTCGTCGCTCCCGCCATGAACGTAAACATGTGGAATCAGGCGGCCACGCAAGCCAATATGGAAATCCTGCGCAAACGCGGGGTGAAGATCGTGGAACCGGGCTCGGGCTACCTGGCCTGCGGTATGACCGGGGCCGGACGTCTGGCGGAGAATGAAGCCATTGTTGCCGCGGTGCTGGAAGCGCTGGGCGCGTCGCAGGACTTGAGCGGAGAAACCGTGCTGATTACGGCGGGGCCTACGCGGGAAAAGATCGATCCAGTTCGATATTTGACGAATCGTTCCAGCGGCCGCATGGGCTACGCGCTCGCAGAGGCTGCTCTGCGGCGGGGCGCGCGAGTTCTGCTGGTGAGCGGACCGACCTCTTTGACTGCTCCTGGCGGGGCGGAGATGACGCGAGTCGAATCGGCGGAAGAAATGCGCAGAGCCATGCTCGATCTGCTTTCGCAGGCGACCATTGTGATTATGACCGCGGCCGTTTCCGACTATCGCGTGAAAGTTGCCGCCGATCAGAAGATCAAGCGAAAAGGGGCGATGGCTCTCGATCTGGAGCCGACACCTGATATTCTGAAAGAAATTACCTCACATAAAACATCGCAGATCGTGATCGGATTCGCCGCCGAGACCACGAATGTTCTGGAAAGCGCTCGCCAGAAGCTTATCGCTAAGAATCTGGATGCGATCGTGGTCAATGACGTTTCGCGTGAGGGAGTCGGTTTCGATTCGGAGCGCAACGCGGTGACCATCATTTCCCGTCACGAAGGCGAGGTTGTCGAAGTGCCCGAGACGACGAAGTGGGACGTTGCCCAGCGCGTTCTCGACCAAGTGGTGCGGTTGCGGGAACATCGTAAATCTGCGGTGAAGGCTTAGAGTGTTTCTCGTCGCCTGAATTACAATCTAGAAAATGTCTCATGCTCTTGATCCGAATCTGCGCCGCGCTCTCGGCGAGCGGATGCGTTACTACCACGAACTCGGCATTTACGACTTCTACCGGCGTGAGCCGTCAATCTCCGAATCTGTTGAAAGCGCCCCGGCTGCAGTAGAGGCCGAACCACAAATGCCTTCCCAGCCAGAATTGCGAGAAGAAATGCCGATAAGGAAATCAGCCGTAGTTGCGGCCGATGTGGAAGAAAACATTTTTGAAGTTTCCGCGCCGAAGCCTGAGCAGCGTGCCGCCGATCCGAGTGCCGCGCTAAAGATCATTCGCGAAGATCTGGGGGACTGCACGCGCTGCAAGCTGCACAAGCAAGGACGCAAGCAGATCGTCTTTGGCGTGGGGAATTCTAGTGCTGAATTGATGTTTGTGGGCGAGGGTCCGGGCGCCGATGAAGACACGCAGGGCGAACCGTTCGTGGGCCGCGCCGGACAGTTGCTCAACAACATGATCAAGGCCATGGGACTGCGGCGCGAGGAGGTTTATATCGCGAATGTGGTCAAATGCCGGCCGCCCGGAAATCGCACGCCCGAGCGCGACGAGTGCGATACCTGCTCGCCATTTCTGATGCGCCAGATTGCGGTGATTAAGCCGAAAGTGGTTGTGGCGCTTGGCGCGGTTGCCGCCAAGAATCTGCTGGCCATTAACGCGCCTATGGCAGAACTACGGGGACGCTTCTACGATTTCATGCCCGCGGGGGTGCGAAGCAACGATCCATCCTGGCAGGGAGCCAAGCTGGCGGTGACGTACCATCCGGCGTTCCTTTTGCGAGATCCGCGGCAAAAAGGCGAAGCCTGGAAGGATCTGCAGATGGTGATGAAGCACCTGGGCCTGAGGGCTCCAAAGCCCGCGTAGGGCGGACGCCCTCGTCCATCTCGCGGACGCAGCCCGCGCCTGTTAGCCTCAGCAGGCCAAATCCGGAACGCACATTTAGACTGGTTCCTGTCCTTATGCCGGAGTTTTGTGATGTCGCGCTCCCTGTACCACTGGATATGGCATTCACCTATCGCATTCCCGGGGATGCCGCGCCAGTCGTGGGCGCGCGTGTACTCGTCCCCTTTCGCCAGAAGCGCATGACGGGGATCGTGGTTGAACTGCATGATCGCAAATCATCGGTTGAAACGAAAAACATCATCAGCGTTCTAGATTCGATTCCGGTACTCGACAACCAACTTCTTCGCCTGGGACGCTGGATTGCCGATTACTATCTCGCGCCGATCGGCGAAGTCTATCGCACCATGCTGCCGTTGAGTGCCGAATTCAAACGGGCGATCGGGTATCGCATTACGGAAGAAGGACACATGGCTCTGCATCTCGCAGGCATGTCGGGATCATCGGCGCGTTCGCGGCGTACACCGGAAGAACAGGCCGCAGAATTTCGTGTGCTGGATTATCTCGCGGCGCGAGCTCTGGAAATTGAACCGAATCCCGCCGACAACCGCGCGATGAGCGCAACCGGGGTGCCTGACTTCTCGCCGGTGTTGGGAGAAGCGGTAACCTCGGCCGCCGAGGGAGCCACTAACGGACAAAACACAGCCGCGGACGTGGTGTTGACCTCTGGAAACGATGCAGCTTTTGTCGCCGAAACTTCCGGCCTTGTTCGCGAACAGACGCTTCGTTCTACAACGCATGTAACCCGGGCCATCCTGAATGGCATAGTCCGAAAGAAATGGATTGCGCGAGAAGATCTCTCGGGTGCGCAAGACGCCAGTCGCACCATAAGAATCGCGATCCTGAAATCGGCTGAGGGAAAACTCAACCAGAATCAGTGTCAACTGATTGAAACCATTGCCGCGTCTGGAGGCCGAATGGCGGTCGAAATGTTGCAAGCGCTCGATGTGCCACGAAGTACGCTCAGGACCCTGACAAGGCGTGGAATCATCGACATCGTAGAAGAGCCCGCCGAGTTCAGAGTCTCGCGCAGCAAGCCTCGGCCTTCGCCATTCGAATTCGATTTCAATCCGGCGCAACAATCTGCACTGTCGCGCCTGCGTGCCGCCGTCGAAGCACGCAAGTTTTCTGGCATGCTGCTGCATGGCGTCACCGGTTCGGGGAAGACGGCCGTGTACCTCGCTGGCATGCGATCGATTCTTGATGCCGGCCGCTCGGCGATTCTGCTCGTCCCCGAAATCGGACTCACACCTGCAGTTGCCGCGGATCTGCATCAGATCTTCGGCGATGAAGTGGCTATTCTGCATTCTGCGCTGTCAGATCGGGAACGCGCCGAGCAGTGGCATCGCATACGGCGCGGCGAAGCACGAATGGTCGTTGGAACACGCTCGGCGGTCTTCGCGCCGGTATCGGATCTCGCCCTGATCATCGTCGATGAGGAACACGACGCCTCCTACAAGCAGGAAGAAACACCGCGTTATCATGCGCGCGATGTCGCGGTCATGCGCGCCAAGATGGCGAATGCGGCAGTGGTGCTCGGATCGGCCACGCCCTCGCTGGAGTCATACTTCAATGCCAGGAAGAATAAGTATGCATTGATCGAACTCCCCGATCGAGTGGAGCAGCGGCCGCTGCCCGAAGTTGAAATTGTGGATATGCGTCTGGAATTCCAGGAAACCGGGCACGAGCAAGTAATTTCGCGCAAGCTTGGCGCTGCGATTCAGGAGCGATTGGATCGCAAAGAGCAGGTAATGGTGCTGCTCAATCGCAGAGGATATTCGCCTGTAGTTTTGTGCCGTAGCTGCGGCAAGAAACTCGAATGCGCCAACTGCGCCATCGCACTCACGCATCACAAGCGCGAGCACAAAATGGTTTGCCATTATTGCGGCTACACGGCGCGCGTGCCCAAAGCCTGCGTACACTGCGGCAGCGAATATGTGTACTTTCTGGGAACGGGTTCAGAGAAGCTAGAAGATCTGTTACATGGGATGTTTCCCCAAGCGAGGATCGCACGTCTGGATCGCGATACGGTTCGTGGCCACGAGGATTTTGAGCGCACATTGAATGCGCTGAACGAAGGCGAACTTGATCTGGTGGTCGGCACGCAGATGATCGCCAAAGGCCACGATATTCATGGCGTGACCCTGGTCGGGGTGGTTGGAGCCGACGTCGCGCTCGGTTTGCCCGATTTCCGCGCCGCTGAACGAACGTTCCAGTTGCTGACGCAGGTTGCCGGCAGAGCGGGGCGCGGGCAGTCGCCGGGAAAAGTTATTTTGCAGACTTACTTTCAGGATCATTACGCCGTGCAGTACGCCGCGCGGCATGATTTCGTCGGTTTCTATGAGAAAGAGTTGCGCTTTCGCAGTTGGATGCACTATCCGCCATATTCCGCGCTGGCGAATGTGCTGATTCGCAGCGACGAACTCGATCAGGCGCTGCGATGGTCCGGACTGCTGGGGAAGTGGTTTGATGCGACTCGCCACGAGGGCGTGCGCGTACTCGGACCGGCGGCTGCGCCCATCCTGCGACTCAAGCGCGATTATCGCTACCATTTCGTGTTGAAATCGCCGAGCCGCGAAAAACTTAACGTCACCCTACGCTCAATGCTCGCCTATGCTACGCAACAAAAAATCCCGCGCATGCAGGTCATTGTCGATGTAGATGCGTTGTGGCTGATGTAGTAGGTTCGGATCAACGTTCGAGAGAAGATGCCGGAACTATCGCAGGTTCAACTGAAACGGTGAAATCGTGAAGGTCAGCGCCAGCATAAGCAGAGCGAATGCCGCGAGCAGCCAGCGGTTTGAGGGCAACAGGGGAAACTTTGGCGCTTGCCGCTGGCGGTTCGTCAACACATTCATCACGATCAGCAAGCCGGCCCACACCCGCCAACCTACATACAAGTGGCCGAGATATACGAGACCGGCAACCGTGATCCACGAAACTGCGAGGTGAATCCGCGGCGCCAGCGCATAGACGATGTGGCCGCCATCGAGCTGGCTGCTAGGCAGAAGATTCAGCGCTGTGGCAAACATTCCCACCCAGGCGGCAATCGCGGTGGGATGCAGGTACACGCGGCTCAGCGGCAACGCCGCGATGACATGATGCGGAGCTACGCTCCGAAGAAAGTCATGCGCGAGATAGAAGATGGCTGGGAATCCGAGTTGCAGATCCGATGGTCCAACCGAAGACGGGAGCGGTTTCGACCACATCAGCGAGAAAAATAACGTGACCACCGCGGCCACGAAACCTGCGATCGGCCCGGCGACGCCGATATCGAACAAGGCTTTACGCGAACGAATGGGCGCTTTGATCCGAATCACGGCTCCGAGAGTTCCGATCAGAGTGGGGGCAGGGATGAAAAAAGGGAGCGTGGCGCGCACTCCGTAATAGCGGCAAAAAACGTAGTGTCCCATTTCATGCGCCAGAAGGATCGTCAGCAACGTTGCCGAAAATGGAATGCCCAGCAGCAGCCGCGAGGGATGCTGCAAGATCCACATCACGGGAAAGAAAGGAATGTACTCGTCTCCTGCACCGAACGCGGGCAAATCGTGCAGAAAATTGAATTCCAGCCGCGCGCCGACCACCAACGTCGTGACCACAGTTGCCAGCAACAGCAATATATGCAGCCAATAACGATCGCGCGGTGGCGGTCCCTCGGGTTCCGGAAGGCGATAGTAATACTCGATCGTCGAGGAAGGAATTGAAGACGGTTCCGCCATGCGATGGTTTAATCCTGGATTCCGCCAGGACCTATTCTGATGCTACTACGAACGAGAAAGGTCCGGAGTCGGGATCGCTCGCGAAGGTATAAACAGTGAATGGCACGGAAAAACACGAAGACTGTAAAACGATGTCGCCCGTGGCGTGCCGTTTTGTCCTCTGCGATTAATTGGGACAAGACGCTGGCAAGTCGGTTGAAGTTGGTGTTGAGACTCGAACTTGCTCGCTTCGGCGAAGCTGCGGCTCGACTGATGTTCTAACCAGAGACCTTCTTTGGTTTAATCGATCGATTGCAATTCTTTTCCCGGCTTGAAGCGCACGGCGCGTCCGGGTGGAATGGAGACTTCAGCCCCGGTGCGCGGATTGCGGCCAATGCCGGTTTTGCGCGGACGCACATTAAAGACGCCAAATCCCCGCAGCTCAATGCGATGGCCTCGCGCCAAGGCTTGCTTCATACTCTCAAACACGGTTTCGACGGCCAGTTCGGCCTTGGTCTTGGTGATTCCGGTCTTGGCGACCACTTCGTTGATGATATCGAGCTTGATCACGAGGGGCTCCCGCTCCGAGGCTTCAGATTGTGATTCAAGTGATTGATGCTAAGGGAGATACGTGAGATTGTCAACGGGAGCATCCAGTGTCTAACCAAGGAATGCCAGTTGTCACCCGCGACGACACCGAATCGCGGAAAAGATGGGTGGATTAGTCCGGCTTGCGCAGCGTGATCGTGAACTGCGTCTTGCAGGTGTTGGTGGGGTCGTCGAAAGCTTCGCCGGAGCGGTCGCCTTGAGAGGCATGAAAATAAAAGCCGTGTTTGATTCGATCCGGCAGGCCAGTGAAGCGGGCTTTGCCGTCCACGTTGGTTCCGAGCTGCAGATCGAGCTTGCGCTTGTTCATGAATCCGTATGCGATGTGAACATTGACCGTAGCTGCATAAACCGGCGCGCCGTTGGCATCATTGACGGTAATATCTGCGCTGCAGGGACCGATTCCGCCATCCAGTACTGGAACGGCTTTGGCTTCGACTTGTTCGGCGGCGTTTTTCTGCGCGGAAGCATTGTTTTGCGCTCCAGAGTTGCTCTGAGCATTATCGTTTTGCGCGAAACTGGCGATTGACATGACGAGAACAAAAAGCATCCATCCGAGAGAGTGCGGGCGGAGTCTTGGATTCATGCGTATAAGCGTACTCTAACCGGCGCGCGTCGTGCAGGATACCGCAAGCGGCTGACTGCGTTGATGTTACAGGTTCGGGTTACCAACGTTCATTGCCCCTGTACGAAAGTGACGCATATAATTTTTTGAAACCGCCACCCGTTCCGCGAGGAATAACGGTACCGATTGCATGCCTGAGGCCGGCACTCAATTGACGCGCCACAGTCAGGAACTGACGATTTTTCACGATGTGGCCAAGGCGCTCACGTCATCGTTGGACCTCGATTCCATTCTGCAGACGATCATGGAAAAGATGGCGGAATACTTTCATCCCGAGACCTGGTCGCTGCTCATGGTGGATGAAGGCCACGACGAACTGTATTTCGCGATCGCCGTTGGCGACAAGGCCGAAGCGCTCAAGAACGTCCGCCTGAAAATGGGCGAAGGCATTGCCGGATGGGTCGCGAAAAATGGCGAGATGCGAATCGTGCCCGACGTGAGCAACGATCCGACGTTCGCCAGCCGCGTGGACGAGACCACGAAATGGGAAACAAGGTCGGTGATCTGTGTGCCCTTGCGCTCGAAGCTGCGCGTGCTGGGAGTCATTCAGCTCGTCAACGTCGACATGTCGCAGTTCACCCAGCCGGAGCTGTTTTTTCTGCAGGCTCTCTGCGATTATGCGGCCATTGCCATCGAGAACGCACGCTGGGTCGAAAAGATCCAGGAGTTGACGATCACCGATGACTGTACTGGCCTGTACAACGCGCGCCATCTCTATAAGACACTCGACACCGAGGTCTATCGATCATCGCGTTTCGGATACGAGTTCAGCGTTCTATTCATCGACCTCGACCATTTCAAGGCGGTCAACGACACTCACGGACATTTGATCGGAAGCAAGCTGCTGGCCGAGATTGGATACCTGATCAAAGCACAACTGCGTTTGATCGACTTCGCCTTTCGCTATGGCGGGGATGAATTTGTCGTGCTGCTGCCGCAGACGGGCAAAGATCAGGCGCTGGTGGTCGCTAAACGATTGCGGGACGCGCTGCGCGACAGCAGCTTTTGCCGGGAAGAAGGTTTGAACCTCAATATTCGCGCATCCATCGGGCTAGCCACGTATCCGCACGACGCGCGCACCGCGCATGACATCATTCGTCAGGCCGACGGTATGATGTATATGGTCAAGAACACCACTCGCGACAATATCGGTATCGCGCAACGCGGAGTGCTCAAACAAGGCTCTCCAATAGCAGACTGAGTCTCAACTCTTTTGCTCACTGGTTCGAGCGCAGGCAGGCGAGCTATGCTCGCCCGTTCGGACGAGTGTGTCCCCGCCTGCATATCTCGTTTTATTCAGCAAGATTGCTTACCGGCTCTGAACATTGGGAGTGGGGGTCGGCGCCGGCTTGTTCTCGCCTTTCGTCTCCGGCTTCCATGAATTCGCATTCGCTGGCGCTTTTGGATTCACGCTAAAATCCCAAACGTCGAGATTGATGCTCTGAGCACCCGCCATTTCAATGACCGCGTACTCTCCGGCGGTTAGCGGCTCAGTAGGAGTCACTTTGAACCAGCCTCCATTCACGCGATCGATGGTTGTTTTCATGTAGTGCTGCTCCTGGCTGACTTTTCCCGTCGGAGAGCTTTTGAGGTCGCCCAAAATGCGCTTGCCGTTCTTGATTTCCATCCGGACGATGCGGAACCGGTCGAAGGGAACTATTGGCTTTTCCGGCTGTTGCGGCTGCTCCGCTTGTTGGGGCTGAGCGGAAGATCGATTAGAAGGTCGTGCCGGACCACCAGCCTGTGCGGCCTGATCTGGAGTGTCGTCAATGTTGATGTAGATGGAAGGCACCTCGACGTGCGACGCCACGGCAGCATGCGCCCCCTCCAGTTCGATCACCTGCTTCAATCCGGTAATCGGATTAATAGTCGCGCGGAAGATGTTTCCCTTCGCATTGCGATCCACATCTCCTTCGGTTTGCTGAAGCTCGATAATCTGCGGCTGGCCCTGGAAATTCTCAAGCAGGAAAACGCCCGTGGGTTCGGGTAGGCGGAGTCCGGGAGCGACCTCCGGAAGCTGCGTTTCCAGGTTGTGCTCCTCTTCCGCTTCCTTGTCGAGTTCCAGGACTTCTGGTCGCGCCGCGCTCGCCGCCTGCTCCTTCTCATATTTTTGCGTAGCCGGCCAATCGACGAGTGAATTGGGCAGTTCCTCCCACTCCTCGCGTTCGGCGCTGTAATAGCGGACGCGATCTCCTTTTACTTCATATTTTGTGACGAGCTGGTACGAGCCGTCTTTCAGAATGAGGCGTCGGGTCGCATCCTGAGCAAGCGACGTCGCCGACCACATCAGCAGTCCGAGTAAGGACGCAAACGCGACCGAAAGGGGGGTGCGCCATCCGTGGAGAGATACGAGGGAAAACATAGCCTTTCTCCAAAGTGTTGATCCATTATCTCTCTTTGCCAAGAAATAGGATTTCGAGCGTGAATAACGTGGTAGGAAAGGCGGCTGTTTCGCGAACAAACTCCGGCCCTGATTCAACACAAAGAGCACGAAGTCGCACCAACAAAACCCACCATTTTCCAGGCTTCGTGTTCCTTCGCGTAGTTCGTGGTTTAGTCAATTTAGGACGCTACCACTGGCCATACCATCAACAGGTTCGTCACCGATGTAGTATGCTGTTCGCAACTACTGAAAATATGAACTTGACGGCAACACTAAGACCAGGCCTTGTCTGCTTGTTTTGGACCGCGGTTGCGCTGGGGCAGTCATCCTCTACAGCAAGTTCAGCGACTGAGAACTCGCAATATGCAACAGAAGCGAACGCCGCAGTCCCGGCACAAAGCGGTACGCCGGTGTCGTATGCTTCCGTTTCGCAACTCAATGGAATGCTGTCGCAACTGGAAGCGACCTCAAAAACCACACAAGCGGATCTTTCCGGGCTGCGCATTGAGCGCTGGAAAGCCGACAAAACCACCAAAGAGCAGGCTCTCACGAATGTCGGTTCGATTCAGCGAAATCTGCAATCCGCTTTGCCCGAAATCATCGGACAGCTTCGTGCTTCGCCCGAGGATCTGGCCGCCAGCTTCAGGCTCTACCGCAACCTTGATGCGCTCTACGACGTGCTGGGAAACGTGGTCGAGTTGACCGGTGCCTTCGGGCCGAAGAACGATGTGCAGGCGCTCGAAAATGATGTGGACGCCTTCGAGGGCACGCGTAAGCAACTCGCCGATCGTATTGACAACCTCTCGCTGCAGAAGGAAGCGGAGATCGTTCGTCTGCGCACCGAGTTGAAGACGGCACAGGCTGCGGCTCCGGCGCCACCACCAAAGAAGGTCGTTGTCGACGATACGGAACCGGAGAAGAAGCCGCCCGTAAAGAAGAAAACAACCACAAAGTCGACGAAACCAAAGACGACAACGCCGAACAATCCCGGCACGACGACACCTTCGCAAGGACAGCAGCAATCTCCTGCTAGCCCGCAGTAGCGGTTCGTATCTTGGACTGCGGACTTAGATCTCAGGAACGAGATCTCTGCCGAGCCCAATTAGAAGTCAAGAATCAGGGTCGACGTCTGAAGTCCGAGGTCCGAATCTGTTACTCTTCCTACCGCATCTAGATCGTACGTTGTAATCTGGGGCGCCTGATCAAAGTTTGATGGCTGAGATCCAAGGCCTCGTTATGCATCCACACACCAGCATCGTCGCGGCCCTGTTTGGCGTGGCCATTATTTGGATGATATTGCTGGACGCGTTTGAGACCGTGGTTCTGCCGCGGCGCGTTCTGCGAAACTTTCGCGTAACCGCATACTTTTACCGGCGGACGTGGATACCGTGGAGAGGCATTGCCCAGCGAATTAAAACGCCTAGGCGACAGCAGAATTTTCTGGGATATTTTGGGCCACTTTCGTTGATCTTGCTCCTCATTGTCTGGGCTGCCGCGCTGATTTTCGGTTTCGCCCTTATGCAATATGGATTTGGGTCGCACGAGCAGTTGGGCAATGAACCGATTACGTTTGGCCGGATCGTCTATCAAAGCGGTGAGACTTTTTTTACCTTGGGTTATGGCGACATCGTGCCGACTTCAGGCACCTCGCGAGCGCTTTCCGTGATTGAAGCCGGCATGGGCTTCGCCTTTCTTGGGATCGTGATCGGCTACATTCCGACTGTCTACTCTGCGTTTTCGCGGCGAGAGATTCAGATTTCGATGCTCGATGCACGAGCAGGTTCGCCTCCGACCGCGGCCGAGTTGCTGGTGCGGCTGGCCGGAAGGACCGCGGATCCGGGCGTAGATCAGAGGACGCTTGATGAAGTCTTACGGGGTTGGGAGCGCTGGTGCGCGGAGCTGCTGGAGAGCCAGATTTCGTATCCCGTGCTGTCGTTCTTCCGCTCGCAACATAGTAATCAGTCGTGGCTGGCTGCGCTCACCACCATGCTCGACGTGACTTCTTTAATCTTGACCGGCATCGAGGGCGTGCAAGCGGGACAGGCGAAGTTGACTTTCGCTATGGCCCGGCATGCCGCTGTCGATCTGGCGCAGGTGGTCAATGCGAGACATGATCCCAATGCTCCAGACCGCCTCCCGGGAACCGACTTCGATGCTCTGCGCGATTCTCTCGCAGCAGCGGGTTTGGAACTCCGAATTGACGAAAATGCCCGCGACAAACTGATGCAGTTACGTTCGATGTACGAACCTTATGTACACGCCACAGGACACAACCTGATGATGACATTGCCTCCGTGGCGGCATCCGACGAAACTTCGCGACAATTGGAAGGCTGGACCTTGGGATCAGCTGATTCAGGCACGGGGGCTGGGAGATTTAGGACGAGTCCAGCAGCAAGGGGAATTTCATTTCTGAAGTGCGAATCATATTCCGTTTTCAGTTGCTGTCTTCCCCTAGTAGTTTGTGATCCTGACTAAAGAATTGGATTAATGCGGCCCCACAATCCCGCTAGGAGAGAGCTGTTATCGATGGGTTACAGTAGTCCTGAAATTCCACTATGAAGCGCACGGGTGAGAGCGTAGTGCGCATCGAGGCGGAAGCCTTGCGCACATTGGCTGATCGCATTGCTGGTCCAATGGCTGCGTCCTTCAAGCGCGCAGTCAGTCTGATGTTCAGTTGTAGCGGTCGAGTAGTCGTGACGGGCATGGGGAAGAGCGGTTTGATCGCGCGCAAGATCGCCGCTACGCTGAGTTCCACCGGAACTCCCGCGCTCTATCTGCATCCGGTCGAAGCGCTTCACGGCGATTTGGGCATGGTCGTGCGCGGGGACGTGGTGCTAGCGCTTTCCGCCAGCGGGGAAAGCGAGGAGATCCTCGCTTTATTGGCGACGATTAAGAGGTTGCAGGTTCCACTCA
>JASHPL010000025.1 GCA_030038125.1 Candidatus Sulfotelmatobacter sp. | reverse complement strand
CTCTTTGCGGCCGGTTCCATCGGCTTCGAAGCGATAGCTGGAATGCATCTGCTCGATGACGAAGGATTCCTGTGAATAGTCATGGCTTTTGTCGATGGTAGATTGCGGACGAGGCGCCTCGATGGGATTCTTATCCGGGTTTGATTGGGGGGTAGGGTTGGCGCCAGTGGCGGATCCCGAGGAGTTCTGACTAGATTGCTGAGCTCCTGCGACACCGAGGAGTAGGCAGGACAAGAGAACAACAAGGCAACGATTACGCATAAGAGGAAAAGGGTCCTTGGTATTATCCCATGCGCGGGCAGCCAGATAGGGCCAGGTATAAGATTTGGCGGAATTTGGATGCTGGTTCCGGAGCGTAGAGCGCCAGCGCCAGAAAGCCGAAAATAGAGACCTTCCTCTCACGAAAGAAGCGGCGAATCGGCGTGATTCTAATCACATTTTTCTGCGCCGGGAGGTCAAAAGCGGGGTAAAATTCCTTCAAGTTCCGCCTCGCCCTGTCGCGAGGCGGGCGTGACGCATAACCACATGCGCCACGATCTTTCCGTCGGGAGGTTCTTGCATGGAAGATCGGGCCCCTGCTGTCTCTCCTCTCAAACCGTCCACGTCAACCAAGCACCATGAAGGCCGCGGAGCTTGGGTTCTCACGTGCTATGGAATTTCCGGCCTGGCTCTTTTTGGGGTCCTGGCCTACTTCATTGCGGAGTTCGTCGTCCACTAAGAAAACGCAGCGGCGGCGGACGCGCACTGGAATGAGCGAACGAGGGTGAAGTGTATCTTTACTGTTTCGCGGAGTGAAATCTGTTCTATGATTCGAGGAGCTTCGCTTCGGGCGTGCTACAATGAGCGGCCTTAGCAACATCTGCGGCAAGCGCTGCAGCGTCCGATTTTGATCCCACGCAACCTCGCAAAAACAGGGAAGAACCTGTGGCCAAGACTCCTACGCCGAGCCCCCCTCCCGTGACCTATGCCGATGCCGGTGTAGACATAAGCCGCGCCAATCGCACCAAGCAGCGCATTAAATACCTGGCTCACAAAACCTTTACGCGGGGCGTTCTGAGTGAAATCGGAGGGTTCGGCGGCGTTTTCGCAGTGGACAAAACGAAATATTCCGATCCACTGTTGGTAGCGAGCGTGGATGGAGTCGGCACCAAGCTGAAGATTGCCTTTGAGATAGATTTGCACTCTACGGTCGGCGCCGATCTCGTGAATCATTGCGTAAACGACATCGCGGTGCAGGGGGCCGCTCCGTTGTTCTTTATGGATTATTTGGCCACCGGGAAACTTGATCCTGCCGTAGCGGAAAAGGTGGTAGAGGGTATCGCGGACGCCTGCAAACACAACGGCTGCGCTTTGATTGGTGGAGAAACGGCGGAGATGCCGGGGTTCTATCCCACTGGCGAATACGATCTTGCGGGATTCATTGTCGGGGTGGTAGATCGCGACAAAATCGTCACTGGGAAGGATGTGCAGATTGGCGACATCATTCTGGGCCTACCCTCGAATGGCCTGCATACGAATGGATATTCGCTGGCGCGCAAGTTGCTGTTCGACGTGGCGCATTACTCGCCCGAAACGTATGTCAACGAGATAAAGAACAAAGTTGGAAGCGAGTTGATGCGCACGCATAAGAGCTATTGGCCGACATTGAAGAAGTTGATTGACGCGCAATGCGTGGTCGCGATGGCGCACATTACGGGTGGCGGCATCACGGAGAATTTGCCGCGCGTATTGCCACGGGGAACGGCGGCGACGATTGAACTCGGCACCTGGCCGGTCCTTCCCATCTTCGAGCACCTGCAACAACTCGGCAACGTGCCGCAAGACGAAATGCTGCGCACCTTCAACATGGGACTGGGCATGCTGCTGGTAGTTCCGGCGGCAAAATTCAAGAAAGCACAATCGGTGCTGGAACGAGTGGGCGAGAAAGCGTACACCGTCGGCCGGATCATCAAGGGCGAACGCAAAGTGGTCTACAGTTAATCGTGTAAGAAAGCCGCCCAGGTAGGTTTCCTCTATCTTTCTTTTCACCGTCCTTTAACCTTCAAGCGACAACCGTAGAGACATCATAAAGTGAAATCCAAGGAGAAGTTTATGCATTGCATTCGTTGCGTCCGACTCGCGGTTTTTACTGTCATCGTGGCGGGCGTGTTCACCGTCGCCTGCACCTCTTCCAAGAACCCGTCGGCAGAGGAGAAAGCGCTCATCGGCGCGGGATCGACGTTCATCAATCCAGTGATGACGCATTGGATCGCTGATTTCCAGAGCAGCCATCCCGACGTTCAGATCAATTACCAATCGATCGGGAGCGGCGGCGGAATTCAACAGCTCAAGAAAGGCTTGGTGGACTTCGGGGCCAGCGACGCGGCCCTTGACGATCAGCAGCTGAAAGAAATGCCGCCGCTGGTGCAGATTCCCGAAAGCGCCGGACCGGTGTGCGTCACCTACAATCTTCCGGACTTGACGAAGCCACTGCGGCTCAGCCCCGCAGTTCTGGCGGGAATTTATCTTGGCAGCATCAAAACCTGGCAGGATCCGGAGATCAAAAAAGAGAATCCGGGAGAAAAGCTGTCGAAGATTCCTATTGCCGTGGCGCACCGTTCCGACGGCAGCGGCACCACCAACATTTTTACGACGTACCTTGCCGCTGTCAGTTCAGTCTGGGAGAAAAACGTTGGTAAGGGAATCTCAGTGAGCTGGCCGGTTGGAATAGGAGGCAAAGGCAGTGAAGGCGTGACCGGATCGGTCAAGCAAACTCCGGGATCCATTGGCTATGTTGAGCTCTCCTACGCGACGGAGAACAAGCTGCCGGTGGCGGAGATTCAAAATGCGGCGGGAGAATGGGTCGCGCCCACAGCCGCGGGAGCCACGGCGGCAATCGATGCGTTTCGTGATCAGCTGGCGCAGGATGTGCGGACGCCAGTCGTCAATCCTCCTGCATCGGCGAAAGACGCATATCCGATTTCGGGTCTGACTTATTTACTGGTTCCGAAGCAGGGGAAAAGTCCGCAGAAGGAAGAGATCGTCAAGGAATTTGTTCAGTACATTATCACCACGGGACAGTCTGCAGCGGAGAGCCTGCAATACGCGAAGCTGCCGGACAGTCTCGTAAGCCAGGACGGCAAGCTCCTCGGGGAATTGCAGACCGGAGGCACGCAACAGACTTCGGCGAACATTCCGCCGAAGTAAAGCGTTCGGAAGTCGCGGCTCGCGACTACTTCGAGGCCATCTTCACGTTGTGAGAAATGACGGCGTAGCGGGCGATGCCGCGGTAGAGGGCTTCGGCGATCTGTTCGCGATAGCCGTCACTGCGCAACTTCTGCTCGTCGGTAGGACTGGAGACGAAAGAGACTTCCGCCAGAATTCCTGGCATGGCGCTTTCGGTGAGCACGACGAATCCGGCTTCTTTGATGCCGCGGTCACGCAGACCGGGGTTCTGGACCGACAGCGCGCCGTAAAGAGAACGCTGCACACTCGCCGCGAGATGCCGCGATTGCTCGACACGCTCATGCAGATCGGCGGGAGTGAGAGTGAGCGTTCCATTGTTCTTGGCGCTGATATTGGCATGGGCATCGGCGTCTTTGGATCCCGGCGCCGTGAAAGTGTTGGTGTAATAGGTTTCGACGCCGCGCGCAGAGGGCAAATCGCTGTAGTTGGCGTGAACGGAGATGAATAAATCGGCCTGGGCCTGATTAGCGATTTCGGCGCGTTCATCGAGGGGAATGTAGTTGTCGTCGCGGCGAGTGTAGATGATTTCGGCGCCGAGACGGCTTTCCAGCAGCTTGCCCAAGCGCTCGGCAATTTCCAGCACAAGATCTTTCTCCAGGAGACCGCGGCGGCCGACGGTGCCGAGATCCCATCCACCGTGGCCGGCATCGACTACAATGCGCATCTTTGGCACTCGTGCCCGCCATTGCAAATCTTCTTTGGTGGGGGGAGGAATGACGATGGCCATGCGGTTTCTCTCCGCCTCCGCATCCGGGAACAGATTCACCGCGCCTTTGGGAGGCGCGCCAATTTTGGTTATTTCGACCACGAGGCGGTACGGATTCGGTTCCAGGCTCACTGAAAAGTTGGGATTGCTTTTGGTTTCAAGTACCACCCGCGTCATGCCTGCGACCGGCTGCGCCACACGGATACGACTGAGCAACGCATCGCCGACATCGATTGATTTGCCCACAAGTTCGGGAGCGAGCTGGGTGTCGTGCAGATCGAAATAAATACGATCCGGACCGGTAAGGCGGTGCGCTTCATACTGCACCTGATCTTCAAGATCGAGAACGATGGTAGAAGAATCGGCTGAGGACCAGTGGCGGATGCCAGTGACATGGGGGAACCTGGCCAGTTCTTGCGGCGTGGCTGGAGATACGGCCGGTTCGGAAGAGTCCGAAGGCACTGCCATTGCTGGGTTCGTGTTGGGTGCAGAATTGGCGCCGGTTGCCGATCCTGAGGGGTTGGCGGGGGCAGCAGGCCTGTCCTGCGCAGGCGCAGTTGACTGTTCGGAGCTCGTTTCCGTGACGGGGGACGTGCCCAGTTGCGTTGCTCTCCACTTCCACCAAACGCCGGCGGCAAATGCCACGATCACGACGATCCAGACCAACGCGACCAGAACCCACGGACGCCGGGGCTTCTCGGACGGTCCGAGCGTGAGTTCCGGCTCGGCGGCGAGCGGAGTTTCCGCTTCCGAAGTTGATTCCGTGGGAGGTTCGAGAGAGATTAGAGGTTTGGCTTCCTCAGGCTTTGCCGGAGCCGCGGAAGCCACTGGAGCTAAGAGCGCCGCGATCTCGGTTTTTATCTGCTGCGGCGTGACCGGCGCCACAGGAGTTCCGCTGGATGCAAACATTGCGGAGGACATCGATGGCATCGCCGCAGAAGCTGGCGGCTCGATCTTTGCCGGTAACGCTGGCGTGATTGGGGCTTTCGGAGTCGGAGTTGGCGCAGGTACTGACGCAGATGTCGATTGTGTCTGTGGAGGCGCAGCCGCGGGCGGCGGGGCAGAGTCAGTGCGCGGCGCCAGCTTGGTGCTTGCGACCTGAGCCGATTGGGCGAAGCGGTCTTCGTCTTCAGGTTTGAGCGCGCCGACGATGAGTTCGGCAAGCAGCGTCAAATTGCGAACGTCGCTGTCGTTGAAAGCGAAGGGCCACGAGGAAAAAGCTTCGAGCAAGCCAATGACGCGACGTCGTCCGCAGAGCGGGACGGCGACCATGGATCGAGCCCCCAGGCGTCGGCAGGCTTGCAGGTTCACGCGCGGGTCGGTTTCGGTGTCATCGCAATTGACGGTTTGAGCGGTGCGAAAAGAAGCGCCGGAAAAAGCTGAATCGCGATCGATGCGAGCACCGACATCGGGCCGGACGGTCCCGGCGGCGGCGCGAAGCACGATCTCATTGTTTTCCGCCAGCGCGATCGCAAGGCCATCGGCGCCGGTGATGGCGACCGCACGTTCGGCGACAAGCTGCAGCACTTCATCGAGAACGAATTGTTCGCTGGGCTCGAACTCCGCTGTCGGAGGAGCCGAGTCGAACCCACTTCGGCGAGCGGCGAGAGCTTTTCTTCGGCGCACCTGCTCGTGCAGCGCCGAAAACGCGATCAGTACCTGAAGGGCGTCGCGTTGCGAGGGCTTTCCCAGCAAGGGATCTTGAGAAGAATGATCTTCGGAGAAATCCGCCGTTCCCGATCTTGAGGCGGGGTTCTGCCCGCGCGGCCAAGCTGGCGCGTTCGGAGAAGCATACGCGTTCGCTGTTTCCCGCTCGGGTTTGGTGGGAATGGTCGCCATCAGCAGCTAGTCACTTTTAAGTTATCGGTCTTTGGCCCGCGATGCAATTACCAGGGCTTGACCCTTCGGACATGTACTTTGGTTAGAACAGCTTTTGCATCAGCGGCTTACGGACCCGATCCATCGCCAACCAAGTTCTCCTGCCAACGCACGTGGGGGTGCGCGTTGCTTTGGGGAAGGGGCCTAATCATACCGCAGGGCTGTGGAAAAATGGAAGGCGTTTCGCCGGCAAGCGTGAAGTGGGGTCGTGGATTCTCGGAACCATGCCAGATACTGAGCCTTTCTCTGGGGAAACCATAAAATTTGAGGAATAGGCTTTCGCCGTCCGGAAGTCACCTGCGATTCCTTCGGAGTAGTGCATGCAAACGGGATCGTCACCTGCGCGAGAAACGCGAACCGGCCATCGGCACGGGCTGCGCAGTCTCATCTATGTGACTGTCGATCAGGGCAACGGCGGTATTGTCCTCAACATTTCGCATCATGGCATGGCACTGCAAACTGTCGGGGCGCTGCGCTTGCACCAGCAGGTTCGGCTGCGCTTTGACTTGTCGTATCCGCGGGTGCGCGTGGATGCGCGTGGTGAGGTTGTGTGGGCGACTTCGAGCGGGCGTTGCGGCATTCGTTTCTTGGATCTGTCTGCTTCGGCCGTACGCCAGATTGATCAATGGATTTTTGGCAAGCTGTTGGAAGGAATCTCGCAACTGTCTCCGGCCAAGGACTCTGTGCTTACAGAGCCGAGAACCACGAAACTTGAGCCTAGCCAGTGGAGGGCGCAGGGGTCGATCTTTTCTTCGATCGTCGATTCTGAACCAGAGGAATCAGAGATTTGCCAAGATGGAGAGAAAGAGCATCTGGATGAAGCAGCGGCCGAGGATGACCATCTGCTGATCTCGCCGAAACCGGTAAGAGTCATCAGTTTGCCGCGGCAGGAGCCAATTCGCGAGCCGATCCCAGCACAAGACGGTGAGTTGGAATGGCTGTCTCGGCCTCTTTCGGGACGCGGACTCGCGTGGACCGTAAACACGCTCGTCGTTGTGGCTGCACTCCTATGGTGCGCGGTGGTATTTCTCCTGGTGGTGGGGCAGACGCCGAAGTGGCCAGAAGTGATGATCCCAGGAGGGGCGGTTGTTGTCGCAACCCTGTATTGGGGATTCTTCCGGCTGTTTGGAGGAGCGAGTCTGGGCGCGAGGTTAGCGCGTTTGCTCGAAAACCAGCGGGACCAAGAGACAGCGGGAGAGAACCGGTTCCGGTGATCGATGCTTTGATTGTTCCTTCGTGATTCGTCTAGGTGCCGGTATTCTCCGCGCAGTCGAGGCGTTTCACCCGTGACGTCCAGATGACTGGCATGACGGGGACCTCAGCAGATGTCCGAACAGGAATGCGTGAGCGCTAATTGGCGAAGTACTGCTGAGCCAGCCACAGCTGCAAGGCGCGTTGCTGACGAGGCGGAAGTTTGGTGAAGCGGATGCCTAGGTTTCCGCGCTGGTCGCGCCAGGCGACTTCGGCCTGCGCCTTCAACCTGGACTTCAATCCTGGCAATTCGAAGGAAACTCGCAGCGGTGGCAGGGCTTCGAACGCAGCATCGAATTGCTTGACGGTGTGGATCGCCATGCCACCCTGGCTGACGTTCATGAGATATCCCTTGGCCTGCTTGCAGCCCTTGTAATTCAGCAATACCGGCACTTCGAGACCAGCGCGATGGTAGCGGAGACGCCCGTCGAGGATCATGCTGCGCGCGGCGGAAAGCGTGCGCACGGCTTGTTCCACGGAGATTGGCTTTTCGAAGGCGAA
>JASHPL010000243.1 GCA_030038125.1 Candidatus Sulfotelmatobacter sp. | reverse complement strand
CCTTTCTTATATCCCTCGCTTTTTTCGTTTCATTGCCCAAGTCTGGGTCGAACTCGCCTTTCCTAAATGCATCCTCCATTCCAAATGGCAAGTGATTGAAAACATGAGTCTCCTCGGCAAATTGCAGTTCCCGGTCGCTCGAGGATTTCCGAAAACTCGGGAGCTGTAAGAAGTGAGAACTCAGAGAAAGTTAGCTTCGGGCAATGCCAATTAAGATAATTGCCGACAAGCTCAACCCTTCTGAAGAAACGGTGAAGGCGCACATTAGAAGGATTCTCTCGAAGACGGATTCTTTCGAAGCTCGGTGCCAACCGAACGCATGCCGTGGCGATCGCACTGCAGCGCGGCAGCATTGACTGATTTGCGACCTGTAAGAGCACTTTCAAACGCTGTACTTAGTTGTGCCGAGAATGTGGGCACGCTTCAACCCGATACTCGCCAAACGATGGGTGGTAGCGGGGCCAGAAAAGACATTTCCAATTGCTCTCGCGGTCGCGAATAGGAAATCCTGCTGCGGGAAACCGCAACGTCGAGCGTGCTACGCCGCTTCCGCACCCACGTTGCAATGTGCTCCTTCGGAATCGACGAACTGCGCCAGCACCCCGCCGAAATCCTGCTTCTTGGGAGGCATGCTGAACAGAACGCCCTTCGCGCTCATGTCCCATGTCGGCGACAAACTTGATTACGTATCTAAGCTGCGTTCCTTGCATTTGACCCTCCGCTAGATGATGAGAGTACCAACAATTCTTATTTGAGGAGCGAATTGGGGCACGAGATCAGGCAGTCTCTTTGGAATGTCTGGCGTTGCGTCCACAACAGTGCCATCAGCATAGACAACAACGAATCTGGCGGCGGGACGAGGCAAGGAAGCCGCCGCCGAGTTTCAGAAAATTCTCGACCACGGCGGAATTGTCTGGAACTGTTGGACAGGAGCCTTGGCGCATCTTGGTGTGGGGCGTGCGAACGCGTTGCAAGCGAAGACTTCGCACGGCGTAGATGCTGATGCCGCACGAGTACGAGCGTTGGCCGGCTTACAAAGACTTCCTCACCCTTTGGAAGAACGCCGACCCCGACATCTCCATCCTGAAGCAAGCCAAATCCGAGTACGCGGAGTTGCAATAAGTGCTCACGCCCAAGACCCGCTGAGGAGGCGACCTCGGCGGTTAGGTTGGTAGGCCAGCCCATATCGGGCTATGCTACTGTGATCGCACTTTTGCTGGGGATTCCGTGACATTTGAGAATGCGCCCATTGTGAAGACACAGATGCTTATCCGCAAACCCGCCGAAGACATGTTCGAGGCATTTGTCAACCCCACCATTAGAACGAATTTTTGGTTCAGGAGGAGCACTGGGAAATTAGAAGTGGGTAAGCAAGTTCGCTGGGAGTGGGAAATGTATGGTGTGTCGGCGGAAGTGCGGGTAAAAGCAATTGAACGTCCCGGCCGAATATTGCTTGAGTGGAATGATCCGCCTTTACCCGTCGAGTGGCTGTTCACTTCCCGCCCCGATAGTACGACCTTCGTAACCATCTCCAACTGCGGTTTTTTGCGGAAGCGACGATGAGGTGGTCAAGCAAGCCCTCGATTCGATGGGAGGATTCTCGTTTCTTCTGGCGGGACGCAAGGCGCTGCTGGAGCATAATGTCGCCCTCAACCCCGTAGGGGATCACTCTCTTGACGCCCACAAAGCCAATGGCGCAGGCTATCGGCAGCATCGCGGATAACCGCATTCGCCCATGCCCGGAAGCACAATGGACTTTGACACGGTACGCAAGATCGGCTTGGCGTTGCCCGGCGTAGAAGAGAGCACAGCATACGGCTCGCCCGCGCTCAAGGTTCGCGGAAAACTCTTGGCATGTGTGCCCACGCATCGTTCGGCTGAGCCGGGTTCACTTATGGTTCGCGTGGGCTTCGACGACCGAGCCGAACTTCTCGCTGCGGCTCCCGCTGTTTATTACCTGACCGACCATTATCTCAACTACACAGCCGTACTGGTTCGCCTGTCCCGCGTCACGCCCGATGTCTTGCGGGACTTGCTCGGCATGGCACACAAGTTTGTGACCGCGCATGAGGCACGCCGTTCGCCATCTCGCAACCGCCGCAAGCCTACCTGATTCCCGCTCGAACCAAGCGAAGCCGAGTAAGCGAGCTTCAACAGCTCCCGTTCGCTGTGCTAACAGCGGTTTGCATTTGGTTAACTGGGCTTTTCAGCTTGCGTACTCCAGCTTGCTGCCGTAAGGGCTGTCGGCTCCGGTCTCAACACGCAGCGCGGTGTTCAGCGTGCCTGCCCACGTAAACAGGCCGCTCGCGCAGATCAGTTCAATGATCTCTTCCTCGCTGAATTGCTGCCCCAGTTCGGCAAATAGTTTGTCATCGACGCTGTGAGGATCAATGATGATCCGATCCACCAGAGTGATCGCGGCCGCTTCGCGAGGCGTTAGCTTGTCCTTTCTTAGTGTGTCCTTGAGCGCAGCAACCGCCTGCGGCTTGGTCATTTCGCTGATGTCCCTCAGACCAAGTGCAGCTTCCTTTGGTTTGACCGAATTAGCTACGGGTTGCAAACGCACCGTGGCGCAGTAGGTGCAAGCGTTCAGGTTTGCCCCACGGAGCCGCATCAGTTCGAGAAGTTCAGGCTCGATCAGACCGCCTTGACCGCCGAGAAAGTACGCAAACATTGCGGCGGCTCGCTTTAGAAGCTCTGGGCGTCGGGCCAAAAGACCGAACATCTGCGTGTCGCCGAAACCCTGCTTGGAGAAGTCAATGATCGAGTTTACGGCGGGATCGTTTGATGAGCCTGCCGGAATTGATTGAATACGCGCCGTCATATCAACCTCCTTGATCTACATCTTTCTTCCCTTGCGATCCGAAATCGGCGAACATTCTACACCCTGTTTCTGGTTGATTTGCAGTGCGTATGTCGCGTCAGATCGCTGTTCGCAGGAGTGGGGATTAACACAAAAACCCCGTCAATCCCGAAGGTTCCAGAACGAACCAATAAGTCCGACGCTTGCAAGCAGCGCCTCGGTTTCTTCCAGCGTGTGGCGTCTCCATTCTGGTTTTAGCTTTTCTTTGTACCAGCCGTCGGCAAGCTGCCAGCCCTGCTCTGGGGTAAGGGTTGCACCGCGTTTGATGTCACGGCTCTGGCACCAACGATCAATGTGCTCTTCTCCACGGAAGAGGAGCATTGTGCTTCAGGTGTAGCCAATGTTGTCCCACCAATGATGGGCGGGAACAGCAAAGTGAATGATTCCCTCACTGCGAGTTAGCTTCCCCGCTTTGATCTTTAGCAACAGTGGCTCACTACAATCACCACAAGCTGCGCGGATCACCGCGTCTGCACCGAGTGTCGCCACGATGCCGAGCGCGTCCCAGATGCAGATACCCCAATAAGTCTTTCCGCGAGTCTCAACCCGAAAAGGCGAAGGCACGGCGCAGAATGGATTTGCCGCCCAGATATTGCCATCGTTGGGTGCGAGAATCAGGACTTTACCTGCTGCAAGCTGCCGTAGCGCCTCTTCGACTTCGGATTGGGGTCGTCCGAGAGCAGCAGCGATCTCACGCGGTTGCGGCACCCGCGCTGTATCGGCAGCCTGACGAAACACAAAGAGGCGAACCTGACGCAACACAGCATCGGATGTGTCAGATGTTTGAACCATTGCTCCACTGACCGAGTGTAGATGGGTTGATTCTAGGGCTCGAAGGATTGAGTTTCCAGCGCAGCGTGCTGAAGATCCTGCTTGTGGTGGTGGGCTTGTTGTTCATTGCGGGAGTCATTCCTCTGACGGTGTTTTTCCTGGGAGAGCCTGCGGTGCCAATGATAATGAGCATCTATGTTACGCTCGTAATTTTCTTGCTATTGGCAGTAAGTGATCCAGCGGCTAACCGTGGCCTGAACGCGTTCGCTGGATGGGCGAATCTTGCGCATGCTGCAATAATGGCAATGCAGGCATACCCGAATGTGATCGAGTGCCGAGAACTCACTGGAGTTGGTTCGTTCGCAATTGTCGGTATTGTGCTGGTCGCGCTGGCTTCGGCAAAGCAGCCTGCCGAGCGAGCATCCGCGCAGCGGGCGTAAGGCTTTCGATTCGTTAAGAGGTCACTATGATGAAACTACGTCTCGTGTTTGTGCTCGTGTATCTCTGTGGGACGGGGTACGATTGACCTCTTCTGGTCCTCCGACCTACCATTCTTGCCAATGGGCACACCCACCCAACTGATTGGTCAGACAATCTCGCATTACCGGGTCATTGAGAAACTCGGAGGCGGCGGGATGGGTGTGGTATACAAGGCAGAGGATACTGAGCTTGGGCGATTCGTCGCCCTGAAATTCCTGCCTGAAGATGTTGCCCATGACTCGCAGGCGCTCGAACGTTTTCGTCGCGAGGCGCGTGCTGCTTCCGCGCTCAATCACCCGAACATCTGCACGATCTATGAAGTCGGCGGGCAAGCCGATCAATCATTCATCGCGATGGAGTACCTCGATGGCATGACCCTGAAACGCCGCATCGGCGGCGAGCCAATGGAGATTGAGGATGTACTATCACTTGGGATCGAGATCGCGGACGCGCTAGACGCTGCCCACTCGGCTGGCATCGTCCACCGCGACATCAAGCCCGCGAATATTTTCGTCACGAAACGACTGCACGCGAAGGTTCTGGATTTCGGGTTAGCGAAGTTGCTCACAGTTTCGGAACCGGGCAGCAGTAGCGACAATCTGGAAACCGCGTCGATCGACTCGGACGCAGCAGACCTGACGACCCCGGGAGCCATGATTGGCACGGTCGCCTACATGTCGCCTGAGCAGGTACGAGCCAAAGAATTGGATACGCGCACAGACCTGTTCTCGTTCGGAACAGTGCTGTACGAGATGACGACGGGGAAGATGCCCTTCCAAGGCTCAAGTTCCGGCGAAATCTGTGGTGCGATTCTCCATACCACGCTGCCGCCAGTGTCACATGTCAATTCGCGGATTCCGAAGGAAGTCGAGTCGATCATCACTAAGGCGCTAGAGAAAGACCGCTGCCTACGTTACCAGCATGCCTCTGACATTCGCACCGACCTGCAACGACTGAAACGAGACACAGGGTCTCACCGATCGGCCGCAAGCGAAGTCAGATTGGTAGCGCCGAAGACGGAACACAGCAAATGGATTGTATCGGCGGTGGTCGTGCTGGCAATACTAGCAACAGGAGGCTATTTCTTGTCGCATCGCCCCACCGTAAATCTCACTGACAAGGACACCGTTGTTCTCGCCGACTTCAGCAACAGCACTGGCGATGCGGTGTTCGACGACACGTTGAAGACGGCACTTAGTGTTGCTTTGCAGCAGTCACCCTTTTTGAATGTGCTTTCCGACAGCAAGGTGGCGAAGACTTTGAAACTGATGACCCGCCCGGCGGACACGAAACTTACGCCCGACGTAGTCCGCGAGCTATGCCAGCGTGCGGGCAGCAAGGCTTATGTCTCGGGAGCGATCGCTAATCTGGGCAGGCAATATGTTCTGGGCTTAAAGGCGATCGAATGCCAAAGCGGGGACACGCTTGCGCAAGAGCAAGTGGCAGCTCCCTCCAAGGAGAAGGTTTTGGACGCTCTCGGCGAGGCAGCAGCCAAGCTGCGCGGCAAACTCGGCGAGTCGCTGATCACGGTGCAGAAGTTCGATGTTCCACTCGCAGACGACACGACGTCTTCTCTTGAAGCCCTGAAGGAGTGGAGTCTTGGCAGAAAGGTCTTCCGCGAGAAAGGCCCCGCTGATGCCCTGCCGTACCTTGAACGAGCTGTGCAGCTCGATCCTCACTTTGCCATCGTCTATATGGAAATGGGTGCCGTCCACTCCAGTCTGGGTGAGTTGGAAAGGGCGAGCCAATACTACAGCAAAGCGTTCCAGTTGAGCGAGAATGTGAGCCAGCGGGAAAAGCTAACCATCGCCGCCCACTATTATGAGTATGTGACGGGAGAACTGAATAAGGCGGCCCATGTGTTTGAGGAGGAAATTGCGGATTATCCACGATTGGCTGCGGCATACGGTAGTCTAAGCATCGTCTATGACGAACTAGGACAGCACGAAAGGGCTGTAGAGATAGTTCGCGAAGATCTACCCCTAGCTTCGGACAATGTCGCCCCATACGCCCAACTGGCGGCGTACGACGAAGAGCTGCAAGACTTCGATGAAGCCAGACGGATCATACAAGAGGCCCAAGCGCGAAAACTGGATATCTATGTAATTCACAACACTCTCTACACGCTTGCCTTCCTAAGCTCTGACTCCACTGCGATGGCGCAACAGCAGCAATGGTATGTGGGCAAGCCAGACGAGTACTTCGGCCTTTCTCTCGCATCTGACACGGAGGCATACACGGGTCATCTTGGCAGGGCACAAGAGTTGACAAAGCAGTCGGTAGATTCTGCGATTCACAATGACAGCAAGGAAAACGGAGCAATATGGTGGGAGAACGCTGCTCTCCGAGAAGCCGCCTTCGGCAACACGACGGAGGCGCGGAAGGCGGCGACAGAGGGGTTGAAGCTTGCTTCCACGAGTCAGGGCGTTGGCGTAGAGGCGGCGCTTGCGCTTGCGCTAGCGAGTGACATCGGGCGAGCGGAAGGTTTGGCGCGAGACATAAACAAGCGTTACCCCCTGGATACGCAAATGCAGTCTCTCTGGCTTCCGGCGATTCAGGCACAATTGGCGCTCGACAGAAAAAATCCAGCGCAGGCCCTGAACGCACTGCAAGCTGCCTCACGAATCGAACTCGGAGGCGTTGGTTTCATCACTCAGGGGTCCTGCCTCTATCATGTCTACGTACGCGGAGAGGCCTACTTGGCTGGCACACAAGCCAGCTCAGCAGCCACCGAGTTTCAGAAAATTCTCGACCATAGCGGAATTGTGCAGAACTGCTGGACGGGAGCCTTGGCGCATCTGGGCGTAGCGCGTGCGAACGCGTTGCAAGCGAAGACTTCGCACGGCGCAGATGCTGATGCCGCACGAGTACGAGCGTTGGTGGCTTACAAAGACTTCCTCACCCTTTGGAAGAACGCCGACCCCGACATCCCCATCCTGAAGCAAGCCAAATCCGAGTACGCGCAGCTACAATAATCGGAGCCCAAAGCTCTCGTTTGACCGCTGCCAGCCCTGCGACCTACCATTCCTGCCAATGGGCACATCATCCCACCTTGTGGGGCAAACCATTTCTAATTACCGCATCGTTGAGAAGCTGGGCGGCGGTAAGATGGGTGCCGTCTACAAAGCTGAAGACGTAAAGCTGCATCGCTTCGTTGCCCTCAAGTTCCTGCCTGATGACGTAGCCAAGGACGCACAAGCTCTCGCTCGCTCCCAGCGTGAGGCGCAAGCGGCGTCTGCGTTGAACCATCCCAACATCTCCGTAGTCCACGAAATTGACGAGCGCGAAGGTCAGCACTTCATCGTCATGGAGTATCTCGACGGCATGATGCCGAAGCATCGCATCGGCAGCCGCCCAATGGAGTCGGATTTGATCCCCTCGCTTGCCATCGAGATTGCCGGCGCACTGGACGCAGCGCACGCCGAAGGCATTGTGCATCGCGACATCAAGCCCACGAACATCTTCGTGACCAGGCGCGGACACGCCAAGATTCTGGACTTTGGATTGGCAAAGGTCGGTTTCACGCGTGCCAGATTTCGCTTAGCACGCGGCGCCAGTTCTGTCCCAGGACCAGGCGAATCTGCTCGTCGGTGTATCCGCGCCTAACGAAAGCGACAGTGAGATCGTAGATTCGTTTCTGTCCTTCAAGGCCGGCGACCACTTCATGTGTTCCATGAACGCGGTAGCGCGGGTCAGCCTTCGCCAGCATCTCCTTGAGTATCTTAGGATCCCCCAAATCATTGCTCTCGATTCCGGCATCTGACCCGAATCCCACGTGCTCAATTCCCACCAGGTCGCGGACGTGATCGAAGTGGTTCACCACGTCTTCTACGGTCACCGGCTCCGTGCCCTTAACCATGAATGCAATACACGTAATTCCCATGACCCCGCCCGTCTTGGCCAGCTTGCGAATCGCTTCATCGGTCGAGGTGCGAGGCGCATCCGGATTCAGTGCACGGCAGTTCCCGTGCGACAGAATCACCGGCACTTTGGAGATCTCGCAGGCGTCGAGCTTGGTGCGATCGCTCGCGTGTCCCAGGTCCACGGCCATTCCGACCTGGTTCATACGCTCGATCACTTTCTGGCCATACTCGCTTACTCCAGCATCGCGTGGCTCGAACGCGCCATCTGCGACTAGGGAGCGGAAGTTGTAGCTGAGCTGTGAGATCCGCTGGCCGTAGCTGTAGCAGGTATTGACAGCGTCCACAGTTTCGAACTGCGCACTGGATTGCAGTCCAAAAATAATGCCGTACCTGCCCTGGCTCTTCACCTTCTCAAAATCATCGGGAGAACTGATCCGCGCCAGCCACTGCGGGTAATCCAGGAGAAAGCTGTTCCACTTTGCGAAAAGCTTTCCAGCTTCATCCACGGACGATGCGCCATCGCCAAAGTTGATTGCGTTCACGCCCGATTTCATAAAGAACTCAAAGTCGGATTGTTTGAAAGCACCTGGCTTGGACAGCCAGTCCTTCAGCAAGCTCTCCTTGTCCTTGCGGTACAGGAACTGATTGAGCATGTCGATTACCAGCTCCTCGTGGATCAGCCGCACGACGCGCTCCGGATATTCTTCGTTACTTTCTGCGAAAAGCCGGTAGCGGCCTCGGAGGACAAATGGTGCAGCCACTGCTGCAGAACTGGCGCGGCGAAGGAATTCACGACGCGAAAGCAAAGATCGTTTTATGGTCATTTCATTGGCCCGAAGGTGATGGAACAGATGCCGCAAGCGGCAGGACTAATTGACTCGCGTGTTCGGCGTCGTGGAAGACTTTGATGTGCGCAATGCGAATGTCCTCCGCCTTTTCGTA
>JASHPL010000242.1 GCA_030038125.1 Candidatus Sulfotelmatobacter sp. | reverse complement strand
CAGGCGCGCATCTGGTATGCCATGTCGCGGGACGGATTGTTCCCCAAAGTGTTTTCTGCCGTGCATCCACGCTTCCAGACGCCGCATTGGTCGACGTGGATTGCAGGCTTCGCCGTCGGAATTCCTGCAGGAATTTTTGCCATCAGTGACGCCGCCGATCTTTCGAACATCGGGACGCTCTTCGCGTTTGTTCTGGTTTCGCTTGGCGTAATTATCCTGAGGCGGACCCAGCCGGGGCGCCCGCGTGTTTTCAAAGTGCCGCTGGTGCCGTGGTTCCCGCTGATTTCCATTATTCTCTGCGGCGGTTTGATGATGGGCCTGACGGTGATCACCTGGGTGCGGTTCGTGGTGTGGCTCGCAATCGGGCTGCTGATCTACATTTTCTACAGCCGCCGTCGCAGCGAGTTCGCTCGCCGCTAGTCTGTTTTCTCGTACCTTTGACTTGCGGGGCTGCTAACTTCATTATTGCTCTCGCCGTCTCATTGCTTGCAGCTCAACGCGTCTTCTTGTCCGCCTAAAGGATGATGTGATGCGACCACACCTTTTTGCTCGTCCCCGCTATGCATTGTTGTTTTGCGTTTTGAGTCCGCTCATAGCCTCGGCATCATCTACACCCACGGCAGCGCCTGCGAAAGGCGCATTGCCGCCCGATATGGTCGCGTACTTTGCCGGAGACTGGACCGGCAGCGGCGCATTCGCCAGGTCCGGCAAGCCGCTGGCTTCCGATTACAGCTTCGTACCGGATATCGAAAATCAATGCCTCGTCGTCCATCAAAAAGAAAAGCCACCCAACGACTTCGAATTCGTTGCGCTGTGGAGCGTGGACTCGAACACCGGCGAACTCGTCATGTTGCTGGTCAGCAATCATGAACACGGTGCCAGCGTGCTGCACAGCAGTGGGTGGCAAGATGGCAAGCTCGCATTCGAGACTGCGCCGGCAGATCCGAAAGCCCTGATTCAGCGATTCACCTTCTATCGTGACTCGGCGACGGCTTTCCACACCATGTACGAGTGGAGCCTGGATGGCGGCAAAACCTGGGCGGTTGGCGACCGGCAATCTTTTACGAAGTCATCGTGAGTGGTTCGCGACGCCCGGCGCTGCATCCGCTGGATCCTTCGCAAAACTCAGGCCGGCCATCTACAATCTGAAGTCATGGGCGCTGTTCCCGAGGCACCAGCAAGCGAGTTTATCCATCACCTTCCCAAGGCGGAGCTGCATTTGCATCTGGAAGGAGCGGTCGATCCGACAACACTTCACGAATTGCGGCAGCGGCACGGCGAGCCGGCAACTCTGGCGGAAACGGAAGCGCTTTATCAGTATGCCGACTTTCAAACTTTTCTCATGGCGTTTAAGGAAGTGAGCGTGCACTTGCGCGGCCCGGATGATTACGAACTGGCCACCTATCGCTTGATGCAGAGACTGAAAGAAGAGAACGTTCTGCACGCAGAAGTCTACGTCGCGGTGGGCGTGTGCCTTTTTCGTAAGCAGGATTTTGCCGCGATCTTTGAGGGCATGGAGCGCGGTCGGGCGCGCGGGGCGCGGGATTTCGGCGGTTCGCTGCTATGGATTTTCGATGCTACGCGACACTTTGGAGTTGAGGCGGCGCAGCAGGTATTCGAGCTTGCGGTGCGTTATCAGGATCGGCATGTGGCCGGGGTGGGCATTGGCGGTGATGAAGTAAAGGCTCCGCCCGAATTGTTCCGCGGCGTCTACGGATACGCGGAAGCCAATGGACTGCGCTTGACGGCGCACGCCGGCGAAACGGCAGGGGCGGAGTCGATCTGGGGCGCACTCAATTTGCACGCCGAGCGCATCGGGCACGGACTTTCGGCAGCGCAGGATCCCGATCTCGTGGAAGAGTTGGCGTATCGGCAGATTCCGCTTGAAATTTGCCTGACCAGCAATTTGCGCACGGGAGTGTGCAAGACAATCGCCGAGCATCCCGCGAAAAGCTACTTTGACCAGGGCGTAATGATTATTCTGAACACCGATGATCCGGCGTTGTTCAATACGTCGCTGTCGCACGAATACCAATTCGCTCAGGAAACCTTCGGATTCACAGACGAGCATCTGCGCGAACTGGCGCGCAATTCTTTTGAAGCGTCGTTTCTCGCGCCAGAGAAAAAGATTGAGCTCCTAAGCCTCTTCGATGCGGCGGCAGCCCGGTGAGCCAGAACTCCCGCCGGAAACTGAAATTCTGCAAACTCGCTGGAACGTACGCCATCGTGCGGCTTGCCCCCGATGCAGTAGTTTTCGAGTGGGCAACGAAAAGCGCGTTCAGTTCCATCACGCGCACGGCCGATGAACTCTCGATCGTGTGTCCGAGTGAAAATGTTCCGGCGGGCTGGCAGACTTCGGATCCCTGGATTTGCCTGAAACTGAAGGGACCGTTTCCGTTCTCGCAAACGGGGGTGCTGTTGTCATTCATTGAACCGCTATCGACCAACGGAATCCCCATCTTCGCCATTTCCACCTATGACACGGATTACGTGCTGATTCAGGAAGCGTTTACTAGGAATGCAATTGAAATTTTGCAGCATGCCGGGCACGAGCTCTTACATGCAGCTTAGCGGCGCGTGTCTTCATCAGTTTTCACTTGGCGCTGCCGTTTTTCGCCGTTGACGTCGCCGATTGCCCCGAACTCTGTTGCAGCGCATGCATCGAACTGGGCCGTTATGCTGTAATAGCTATTAGCAATCAACCCGATGCCTTCTGCACTCACAAAACTCCGCCGGCAACTCAAAGCTCTCGACCGCAATCTGCGCGGAACGAAGATGGCCCTCCGGGCGCTGGCTTCGACCGAGCATCCCTTGCTGGCGCACATCATTCCGGTGCGACGCTGCAACCTGGCGTGCACGTATTGCAACGAGTTCGACGATTTCTCAAAGCCGGTCCCGATCGAGGAAATGTTCCGGCGCATCGACAAGCTGGGCGCGCTGGGAACGTCCGTCATCACGATTTCGGGTGGCGAGCCGCTGTTGCATCCTGAGCTCGATGAGGTGATTCGCCGCATCCGGCAGAGCGGAATGATCGCCGGCCTGATTACCAACGGATATCTGCTCGTGGCCGAGCGGATTCAGCGGCTGAATCGCGCCGGCCTGGAATGGCTGCAGATATCCATCGACAACGTGAATCCCGATGACGTATCGAAGAAGAGCTTGAAAGTTCTCGACAAGAAGTTGCAGCTATTGGCCGAGCATGCGGACTTTCATGTGAACATCAATTCCGTAGTGGGCAGCGGCATTCGCCATCCGCAGGATGCGCTGGTGATCGGCAAACGCGCGATTGAGCTCGGATTCACCTCGACCATCGGCATTATTCACGACGGCAGCGGACAGTTGCAGCCGCTGGGCGAGGAAGAACGGCACATTTATCACGAGATGAAGGCGCTCGAAAAACGCAACTTCACGCGCGTGAACGCGTTTCAGGACAATATTGCGCGCGGCCTGCCGAATGATTGGCGCTGCCGCGCCGGAGCCCGCTATCTCTATATTTGCGAGGATGGGCTGGTCCACTACTGCTCGCAGCAGCGCGGATATCCGGGAGTTCCGCTCGAAACCTACACCCGCGAAGATCTTCGCCGTGAATATCAGACGTCGAAATCCTGTGCTCCGCACTGCACGGTATCGTGCGTGCACCAGGTTTCGATCTTCGACTCCTGGCGCGATCCGCAACAGCCTGGTGAGCCCACGCCGAGCGTGAGCCCCGCGGAAGAACTCGTGCAGATCAGGTAAGGCTAAACTGCTGATTACTTCTTCGGTTGCGCCGTAGGCGGAAGCAGTCCGTTCAAGCGCAGATACATGGCTGCAGAGCTGTAATGATCGGCCCAATCGTTGGTAAGGGCGATCAGCGCGAAAGCCATGGGCCCTTTGCGTCCTCCGAACAACTCCACCTCATCGCTGAGTTTTGAATCGTCGATCTTGTCGAGCGCGGTCGAGCAAAAGTCGAAGCTCGACTTTAGCGCGGCAACCAGCGTGTCTTTGCTGTCGGTGTCTTTCAGCGGGGCCGGAGGCTTAACCTCAGGCAGATTGCCAATGGTCGAGCACAGGTGATTGTTCGATCCGATAATGTGCAGAACGAGATGGCCGAAGGTCATCTGTTGTTCGGTGGGCTTGTAAGAAAACTTATCCGCGGGCATTTCCTCGACGGCTGCAATCAGGTTTTTCTGCTGACGCGGCAGAATCTGTTTCACTACCGACGTGACTGGATTTTTTTCCTGCGCGAGAAGTGCGGTTGCGGCCAGGAGCAGAAGCAAAGCGAGCATCCTTTTCACAGCTTCCTCCAGGTTCTGAAGATTTACGCTTGATTATTCTACTCGGCGGGCCGCTAAAAGAGCGCGAGGCGGCATCGCGCCATCCTTGATCTCAGACGACAAGGTAACGGAACCGCACACTACAGCGCTGCCAGTGCCGAAGCCGCAGCCTTGAAAACCAGAAACCATACGGCCACAACGATGATCGCGGTCGATCGCTTCACCTTGCCGGTGCACGCAAAACCGATCCCGATCAGAATGATCGACCATATGCTGAATACGTCGAGAGCCGAGGCCATACCGCGCAGAAATTTGCTGGTGGTGTCGGGGTCGAGATAATAGGCCAGGTTCGTTCCCACCGCATTCTTGATGTCGAACGCCTCCGGATTGACCCCGGCGAACAACGCGATTATGGCAAGAAGGCCGCCCAATACGCCCGGGAGTGCGGCGTACATTACAGTCGCATAGGCGGCTTTGAATGAGGTCTCTGCCGAGGCAATCACCTTAAACGTAGCCCAGAGCACCACGGTTTCGATCAGCAGGAAAAATAAAATCAAGATGGGATTGGCATAGCCGACAACAGCAACCAATTTGCTGGTGATTTGCAATTGCCTCGCCTGCTGATCGGCGGGGAGCCGGTCGAATTGATCGGCGCGCGCCGAATGCGCAATCTGATTCTTGCTGACCTGCTCGAATCCCACCTGTCGTTCCACGGTATACATAAAAAGCAGCGAGACGATGGATAGAACAAGCCACGGCGCCCACCAGCTCGCGTTACAGCGCAAGTCGGTAAATGTTTTAGAAGGCGCGATGAAGGTGTTCAGAATACGCGCACCCTGCGACAGAGGCCGGGTTCCGGCTTCGGGCGCGGCGGGATTAGGCAGTACCGGAGCGGCGGCCATGATGCCTCCTCGAAAAGGGGATTGAACGAAATTTTATGCGGGGAGGGTCTGCGAGACAAGCGGTGTCCGCTGACTTCGCTATGATAAAAGCGATGTCGAATACTTCCCCGTTAGTACTGGCGGTCTTCGCTGCTGAACTCGTTCCTGCCGCCGCCTTTGGATTTCTGCCCGAGCACATGGAGCGCGCGGCGCAACGGCTGTCCGCTCCGATCCGCATTGTTCTTCCGGTGCTTCTGGTCGTTCCCTATCTTGTCGTCGCCAGTTCGCGCCACATGTTTCGGTGGGACTGGTTCGCGCTTTATGCCGGTTTACCCGTCGCGATTGCCTGGCTATTGAGCCGGGCCGCGCAGGCCGATCCGAAGCAGCTGGGCAATTGGCGCGACGCTGCGGTTCTGCTGGTTCTTGGTCTCGCGGTGGACTTGCGCTGGTTCGAGCCTGCCTGGCCTGCCGGACTGGAAGCTTTGGGAAAGATTCTATTGGTGGACGCCGGCCTGTGGGGATTTCACGGGATTCGCCAACTCACCGGAGCAGGATTCGATTTCCGCTTACGCCGGAGCGATTTCACAATTGGATTGCGAGAGCTGGCGTTCTTCGCTCCAATTGTCATCGGCCTAGGTCTGGCGCTGGGTTTTATTCATCCCCATGCGAACCGGCCCGCGGTGCTAACCGCGATCTTGCGCTGGATTGAGATTTTCTTTTTCGTCGCTGTCCCGGAAGAACTTTTTTTTCGCACCTGGGTGCAGAACCTTTTGGAGCGGAGGCTGGGCCGCTACGGTGGCTTGGCAACGGCTGCGGTTCTATTCGGGCTGTCGCATTTCAACAAGAGAAATCCGATCGGCCAGCATTTCAACTGGCGCTACGTTTTGCTGGCTACGATTGCGGGGGTCTTCTACGGACGTGCCTGGCGCGCGCAGCGACGCATTGCCGCATCGACCATCACACATACTTGTGTCGACTGGCTCTGGTCGTGGTGGTTTTAGGTGCTGACGCGCCGTGCGCACTACAGACTTCAGAATGACCGAGAACCTCGTGGCGAAGTCCTGCAAGCGGCTGCTTTTTTCATTTCCGGTTGTTAGCACCTGCGCCGAAATCATAATTCGGCCACGTTCTCAGCGGCCCACACTTCCCTGGTAGACGGCATTGTGACCCGGGTGCGCGTGATAGCGTAGATAACCCAACCCTACGCGCATGTGATGGTGCATAGCGTCGGGAACGCAAACCGCGAAACCCAGTCCCAACAATCCCTGCGCCAGTCCCAGAGCCCAGAGATTATGGTAACGGCGGAACAGCAGGCAGGAAATTGCTCCCCAGACTAGAGTCGCGATAACCAGCGACAGATTGGGAGCGTGAGCGGCCGCAAATAGAACCGAACCCGCGGTGATGGCCTGATCGCTGGTGAGAAGCCGCGACAGGCGCGGCATGAAAAAGTCCTGCAGAAGAAACTGCTGATAGAGAGTCCAGAGAACGTAACCGTAGACGTGCGCGAAATCGGGATTGTCCAATTCGTGAAAAGTACCGATTTGTTTCGCGACAAACACGCTGGCAAAGGTCAAGCCAATTGCGGCGGGCAGGATCCACAGCGAGGAGAGGAATCCTCGCAACCCGAGGCCCAGCTCGTTGAGAGTGGGGCGCCTGGAAAGCACGATCCCCAGCGGCGCCAGCAGTGCGATAGGACCGAGAATCATCTGCTCGCGGGTGGGCAGCCACAGGATCAGCAGGATCGCCCCGAAGACGATCAGCAGTTCGGTAAGATCGCGGGAGCGATCGCGACGGCGGGAATCCGAAAGTGTGAGGCTGGTGGAATCGATCGTGGCCAAGGTCTTGCGCTCAGCATTTATGAATCATAATCGCTTCAATTGGTTGCAAACACTCACCCCAAACCTAGGGGTTCCGGTCCGTAATCAGGGCAAGAGATGCGGCGTGGCCGCGAGCAAGCTGCGCGTGTATTCGTGCTTGGGACGGCTCGTGATCGCTTCGCTATCGCCGATCTCCACGATTTTTCCTTTATACATGACTGCGATGCGGGTGGCGAGATAGCGCACCACCGGCATGGAATGCGAAATAAACAAATAGGTCAGCCTGAAGTCGCGCTGCAATTGCGCGAGCAGGTTTACGATTTGTGCTCCTACGCTGACGTCGAGCGCGGAGACCGGCTCGTCGCAGACTATGAATTTCGGCCGCAGGGCGAGCGCTCGCGCGATGCCGATGCGCTGCCGCTGTCCTCCGGAGAACTCGTGGGGATAGCGGCGCAACGCCGACTCTTCGAGACCGACGGCGCGCAGCAGTTCGAGAACGCGGGAAGGAATCGAGCTACGTTCCTCATAATTCTTGCCATTGCGATGAATTCGCAGCGGTTCGGCGATGATATCTTCGACCCGAAATCGAGGATCGAGAGAAGCGAACGGATCCTGAAAAATGATCTGCAGGTCGCGCCGCAGATGGCGCATCTCGCCGTGACTGGCGGCAAGCAGATTGCGTCCTTCAAAAACAATCGATCCAGACGTGGGCTCAATCAGGCGCAGAATCAGCCGTCCGAGGGTGCTCTTGCCCGAGCCTGACTCGCCGATCAGGCCGAGCGTCTCACCAGAATGAATTTCGAGGGAAACGTCGTTGACAGCCCGGACCTCGCCCCCAGCTTTGCTTCCGAAGGCGGACTCGCCGTGCGGAAAGATCTTCGTCAGATTGCGAATTTCGAGAAGCGGCACGACTCGAATGTTAACAGGAGCTTCCTGTAGGGGCGGACGCATTCGTCCGCCCAGCGACGTGAAGCAAAACATCCAAGCACCGCTCACTTGTCAGCCTCGCGCACAGCCCCGGACGAATCCGTCCGGGGCTGCATGGTCTATCCGGCAGCGATCAAGGGCACTGCCGCCAGCGCCGCCAGCAGCCCGACGAATTTCCATCGGCTGAAGTGCTCTTTCAACACGATCCTGGCTAGCAAAACCGTAACGGCTGGATAGAGTGATGTGATCACGACCGCTTCATCGAGGCGTCCATGTTCGCTCGCGAAAATAAAAAGAGCACTGCCGCTGATATCGAAAAAACCCGCCAGAACGCCCAAAGCGGTGCTGGAACGATGGAGCGCGAGTGGGGCGCGAGTGGCCATCACCGCAGTCGATGTCGCTGCGATCGATCCCACGCGGGCAATGACCGCCAGCCAGGCGGGCGAACCGGTCGCCTGGTGGATGCAGAGATAAAAACCGGCGAATCCAACGCCCGCTAACGCAGCCATCGCGACGCCCTTGGGATGGCCGGAGCTATCGTTTCCGCTCGGTTCCGGGCGCGTGATCAGCCAAATCGCAAGAATCGCGACCATAAAGCCGCCGAACGTCCAGCGACTGGGAGCGCCTTCTATGGCGACATCGGCAAGCGTCGGTATCGCAGCTCCCAGCAACGCTGCGATCGGGGCCGTGAGCCCCATTTGTCCGGAAGCCAGGGCGCGATAGAAAAACGCCAGCGCGAATCCTCCAATCGCACCTGCCGCAAGAGCCCACAAGGTACTGGCGCGTGACGGGAACGCATCCTGCTCGGCCAACGCGATTCCGAACATGAGCGCGAAAGCACAAACATGCGAGAACGCGGTCACGACGAAGGCATTGGAGCGCCGCGAAGCGTATCCGCCGGAAAAATCGGAAGTTCCCCAAAGAAAAACGGCGGTCACGCTGCAGGCGGTCGGTGCGAAATGGGAAGCAATCAGCACGCCGGACGAGAGTACCACGTGCTCGCAACTCGCCACGCGGTATGGTTTTTCCGCATGTTAGAATTTCGTTAGCCACTTTCCTGATGTAATTTTCAATTTTTCGGGGACCACGGGTTGATCGAACTCGCACCATCAATTCTTTCCGCAGATTTCGCACGGCTGGGCGAACAGGTGCGCGCGGCGTGCGAGGGCGGCGCGACGGTCATTCATGTTGATATCATGGACGGCCACTTTGTCCCGAACCTCACGATAGGTCCGCCGGTCGTGAAATCGTTGCGCAAGGCGACAGATTTGCCCCTCGATTGTCACCTCATGATCGACAATCCCGACGAGTTCATTCCGGTTTTTGCCGAAGCCGGCGCCAACTGGATGTCGGTTCATCAGGAGGTGTGCCAGCATCTGAACCGCACCTTGAATCACATCAAGGACCACGGTTGCCGCGCAGGAGTTGTGATCAATCCCGCGACTCCCGTCGAAACTTTGACCGAAGTACTCGAAATTGTGGACTACGTTCTGGTGATGTCGGTGAATCCAGGCTTTGGAGCGCAGCCGTTCATTCCTTCCACTTTGCACAAAATGAGGCGTTTAGCCGAGATTCGCAGGCAACGCGATCTGGCGTTCCGCATCGAAGTCGATGGTGGTGTAGCATTGGAAACCGTCACCGACGTGGTACGGTTCGGAGCCGAAATTCTCGTCGCGGGCAACGCCGTGTTCGGGCACGGCGATCCAAAGAAGAATGCCGAAGCGCTGTTAAAAGCGGCGACCGATGCGACGCTGCTCAAGGTGTAAGATTGTTGGCCGGGTTCGGGTTAAGGCTCGGCTGAACGTTAGATCCCGCTGATAACCGGTTCTCCCAGAGGTCTTATGTTGCGTCGAATGCTGTCGGTTGCGGTGCTGGGCGTTTTGGCCCTGACCGCCGCTTGCACCAATAAAAAGTCGGTAAATCCCCTGGCGACTGTGGGATCGAAACAGCCAGACAAAGTCCTGTTCGATAAAGCCATGGACGCGATGCGCCACAACCGCTTCGATGTGGCGCGTCTGACGCTGCAAACTCTGATCAATACGTATCCGGATTCGGAATACATCGCCCGCGCCAAGCTGGCGGTGGGCGATTCCTGGTACGCGGAAGGCGGGACGGCATCGCTGGCGCAGGCCGAACAAGAGTACAGCGATTTCGAAATTTTCTTCCCCAACCTGCCGGAAGCGGCGGAAGCGCAACTGAAGATCGCCAACATCCATTATCAGCAGATGGAAAAGGCAGATCGCGATTACACGCACGCCAAGCGTGCCGAGGACGAATACCGCAAATTGATTCTACAGTATCCCGACAGCAAGCTGGTGCCGGAAGCAAAACGGCGTCTTCTGGAAGTGCAGGAAGTTCTGGCGGAGCGCGAATTTGAAATCGGACGCTTCTACTATCTGCGGCAATCGTACCCCGCGTCGATTGCGCGTTTGAAATCGCTGGTCGATGAGTATCCGCTCTACAGCAAGGCCGACGAAGCCTTGTACTTGCTGGGGCAGAACTATGAAGGACAAATGGCGCGCCTGCACAGCGCTCCCACCTGCGATGTGCACGGTTCGCCGCGAGGCTGTGTACGGGAAGCGGATAAGGCAAAGTACCTTGCAGAGTTCACGAAGGAAGCGTCGGAAGCCTATGACAAAATTCTGACGCGCTATCCCATCATGGATAGCGCGGATGACGCGAAGAAGCGGCTTGCGGCTCTGCATCAGCCGATTCCGCGTCCGACGAAAGCTGCGGTCGCACAAAACAAAGCCGAAGACGACAGCCGGCATGAGGCCACCATGGCGGCTCGCCTGATGGGCATCATGAAGAAGGGTCCGGACACCTCCGCAGCCTCAACGATCGGCGAGCCCCCCCTCGCCGATGCTGAACCTGTCAGCGCGTCATCGGTGGTAAGACAAGAAGCAGTCGGGGCGCTGGGAGAGCCGGCCAAAGGTAGCCTGGCCGTGGAAATCGTAAAGCCGGATCAACCGGCCCAGACTGCGGCTTCCTCGGATACGGATGCTTCCAGCGCTTCGCCGTTTGGCAAGTCCGCCAGTCCTCAGCCTGCTGCCGCCGACGCCAACGACCTGAAGCCGAATGTTCCGGCGGATTCTAATGAGTTGACGCCGAACGCGAGCGCCGACGATCAGTTGCCTCCACCGCCGCCGCAGGTGAACGAATTAGCCCAGGGACAGACCCCGGCTTCCTCCGCTAGTGCTGCCCGGAACAGCGGGTCCGAACTGGCCAGCGATAAGGATATTTCTGCCAGCAAGAAGAAGAAAAAGAAAGGCTTGAAGAAGCTGAATCCGTTCTGAATGAAAGTTTTCAGGCTTCCGCGGTCAGCGATCAGAAAAGGCCGAAGCGGCCTGCCCTATCGTACTTTAGATCAAGTCCGCTTGTATCAGGCCAGATCGTGCGCGATAGATGTTGACCGCTAGTAACTAGTTACTTCCCTTCCGAATCATTGACTTAGGTTGCTGGGCAGGTTACCTTCGCGGTATCTTCCCCCATCAGAGGAACCTTGGCCAGAAAGATATTGCTCGCCGATGACAGCGTAACGGCCCAAAACATGGGGCGAAAGATTCTCGCGGATGCGGGTTACGAGGTCATTACCGTCAACAATGGCTCGGCGGCGCTCAAAAAAATCGCCGAATCGCGGCCGGACCTTATTGTTCTCGATGTTTACATGCCGGGCTACAGCGGCCTGGAAGTCTGCCAGCGGCTGAAGGAATCCAGCGACACGGCACGCATTCCCATCCTGCTGACCGTCGGAAAACTGGAGCCCTTCAAGCCCGAAGAAGCCAGGCGGGTGCGCGCCGAAGCATTCATCGTCAAGCCCTTTGAAGCCAGCGAACTGTTGAGCGCGTTGACCAAACTGGAAGACAAGATCGTGCCACGCGTTGATTCGTCGAAGCCGGGACGCTTTGCCCGAGCGATCGCCGCTGTGGAAGAGGGACGCTCCTACGATAAGACTGTTTCTATCGATGAGGATTCAGGCTGGAAAAGTCGAATCGCGTTTCCCCGTAAGAAGAAAGAAAAGACGGTTGAACCGGAGGACGGCGACGACTCTGCGATTTACAACCCGGTAAATAAAGATCTGCGAACGGTAGTCGAGCACAAACCCGCTCCGGGCGCTCACGAATCCAAACAGGAAGAGCCCCGAGTCGATTTGGCCGCTCTGGCGCCTGAAGGTTTACCCAAAGACGTGACGCCCGAAGAAATCGCGGCTCTGGCAGCGGCTGCTGCCCAAGTGCAAGGGATAACGGAAACGAAAACTCCCGAGCCGATCAAGCATCCGGTCCTAACGGAGCCAGAAACGCGACCCGAGGCAGCTTGGGGTCGGAGCGAACCGGTTGCTAAGGCTGAAGCAATCAAGATCGAGGAGACCAGCCCCGAACCGACAAAAGTCGAAGCGCAAGACAAGGTCGAAGAGATCAAGGCCTCCGCTCCTGTTCTCGAGAAAATCGAAGAAGCCGCTAAAGTCGAAGAAGTGCAATCTGACCGGGGTGCAGCAGCAACAGTCGCCGAGCAACCCACGAACGATTCTTCCGCGACATTTGCCGCCCAGAACGCTCAGGAAGCGGGTTTAGCGGCGAGCAGCGTAGCAACTACGCTGCATTCGCCAGAAACTGTGGAATCGCAAGAGATTGCCAAACCATCGCGAACTGAGCCGGTAACGATGGCAGTTGCTGTCGGGCAGTTCGAAACGGCCTGGCGTTGGCAAGCGGTCGCCGTCGCGCTCGCGCCCGAAGAAGCTGCGCTTGTCCTGGAAGACGAGATGCGCAAGGCTCAATCCTACATGGTTGAAACCAGTTCGTCGGCACCGCAGCCCGCGATTGCGGCTGTTGACACACCTTCGACGACAGCAGTTGCAGAGGTTGTGAGTGAAGCGGCACCGGTCATCCCTTCGCCGGAAGCACCATCGGCCAGCGATTCGGTTACTTCGGTCGTTTCTTCCATGGAATCGGCTCCGCTCAGCTCAGTCTTGGAGAGCGCACCAGAATCTATCGCTGCAGCAGTGAAGGAGTTCGAAACCGTTGCGCCAGCTCAGCCCGCGATTCCCGAGCCAAGCAGCGTAGCGGAGTCTAGCCCCGCGCCATCACCGACGGCTCCAGTCATTCCCGAAACAGCTGCGGAAGCAGTAGCCCCAGAGCAGAACGCAGCTCCAGAGGTTACCTTGCCGGAGCCGGTTATTCCTGCGGTGTCTGAGGCCGTGCCGGAAGCGCAATCGGCCGCTTCGAATTTCGCTGAACCGGAGAAAGCCGTCGAGCAGCAGGAGCCCGCGAAGGTTGAGGCGCAGCTTGCTCCCACGGCGGAGTCATCAACGCCAAGCGAAGACATCTCAACCGAACATCACGATCCGATAGCAACTGAACCGGTGGCCATGGTGGAAGTAGCCGCCGACCCGACAGCATCGGTCCAGAGTTCTGCAGAAACTGTTTCAGCAAGCGAACCAACTTCGGGAGGCATTGTAGACATGGCGAAAAGAGAATCCGAGTTCGCGGCGACCACCGCTGCCGCTTGGGCGAGTTGGCGCCGCATTCGCGAAACAGGAGACGCGAAGGACGCAAGCGACTCGAAATCCTCATCAGAAAAGGATTCGGATGGCCAGGACGAAGCGGCCATGGCTGTCGCTGCCGGCGCCGAGAAGGCTCCGGAGGAACTCTCCGAATCCTCATCCGAAGAGACCCCGGAAATTGCCAGCATCGTTGACAGCGTGCTGGCTGACCTACGTCCCAAGATCGTGGAAGAAATTTCGAAAAAACTCGGCAAGAAAAAATAAAGGGTTCGTTCCACTTTCCCAGTTCAACCTTCCAACTTACTTCACACCTAGTGCTGAGCGCCTGCGGCTTGAAAGCGCTATTGCTTCGGCTCGCTCATTGCCAGTACCATTCAGCCTATCCGGACGACCCTGAGGTAGCGCGTCCATGAATGAACAGATCGTCTCCCACTATCGCATACTCGAAAAATTGGGAGCGGGCGGCATGGGCGTGGTCTATAAAGCGGAAGATCTGCGTCTGGGACGCCGAGTCGCGCTGAAATTCCTGCCGGAAAGTTCTGTTCGAGATGCGCGCGCTTTGGAACGCTTCAAACGCGAGGCCCGCACCGCATCAGGGCTCGACCATCCCAACATCTGCACCATTTATGAAATCGACGAAGAACACGGGCGCCCCTTCATTGCCATGCAGTTGCTTGAAGGGCAAACACTGCGCGAACGCATAGGAAACCAGCCCGTCTCGCTGGGAGCCATTCTCGACTGGTCCTTGCAAATCACCGACGCACTCCAGTCCGCGCACGCGAAAGGCGTCGTGCACCGCGACATCAAGCCAGCGAATATCTTTATCACGGAGCGCGGCCAAGCCAAGATTCTCGATTTCGGACTGGCCAAGCTGACCGGTCCCAATCTCGGGATTACCAACGATCCCACGCTATCGGAAACCCGACCGATGGCTCTCACACACACTGGAGCCGCCATCGGCACCGTCGCCTACATGTCGCCTGAGCAGGCGCGGGGCGAAACTGTCGATTCCCGGACCGATCTGTTTTCTTTTGGCGTTTTGCTTTACGAGATGGCAACCGGCAAGCAGGCCTTTTCGGGCCCGACCTGGGCGGTCACGGTGCACGCGATTCTGGGTCAGGCGCCGGTGTCGCTGAACGAATCCGTCCCCGGTCTTCCCCAGCAATTGCAGGAGATCATTGACAAGTGCCTCAAGAAGAATCGCGACGTGCGCTACCAGACCGCGGCGGAACTGCATCGCGATCTGCTTCAGCTTAAGAAAAATTATGAATCGGGCAAGAAGCTGAAGTCTGTTCGCACTGCGGCCAGGTGGACGCCGCAGAAAAAGCTGCGGGTTGGCATGGCAGTCGTGCTTGCTCTGCTGGCGGTGGCGGCAGCCATCTGGGGACCGAGCGCACTTCACCGGTTTGCGGCATCCGGCGCGCGATCGGCTCTGACCGCCCCTCTTCTGCCGGAACATAAGAGCCTTGCGGTTCTGCCGATCGCGGCTTCCGACGATCCCAAGCTCACCGCTTTTGGAAAAGGATTGCTCGAAGACGTGGCGGCAAAACTTTCCGAACTGAGTGCGAATCACGATATTGAGGTCATCCCCGCCCGCACCCTCGAAGACAAAAAAGTCTCCACGCTGGCCGACGCCACAAAAGAATTCGGCGTCAATCTGGGCCTGGCGGTTTCGCTCAAGCAGGATGATCAGTTAATGCGCGCCGCTTACAGCCTGATTGACAGTAAAACGGACAGGAATATTGCAGCCGATTCGATCACCGCGCCGGTTTCCGACCTGTTTACCATCGAAGATAAACTCACCACTGGCGTCGCCGACGCGCTGCACATCAATCTGCGCACCGATGAGCGGCAAGCCCTCGGCTCGCACTCTACTCTGGTGCCCGAAGCCTATCAATATTTCGTCGAAGGCCTAGGCTATCTTCAGCAAAGTGCCCAGCGAGAAACGCTCAGCAGCGCCGAGACTATGTTCGAGCAAGCGCTCAAATTAGATCCCAATTACGGGCCCGCGCAAGCTGGACTGGGTGAAACTTACGGGTACTTATATGCCCTGACTAAGCAAAAGAGCTGGATTGATCGGGCACAGCAGGCATGTTCGAAGGCGATCGATCTCGGCAACGCCGGCGCTGACGGTCACCTGTGTCTCGGAATGGTTGAGAATGGTACCGGGCAATTCGAAAAAGCTGCGGAGCAGTTTCAGCAAGCGGTGCAGCTCGATCCAACCAACGATCAGGCTTACCGTCACCTGGCCTTGACTTATCAGAATCTCGGTCAACTCGATAAAGCCGAGGAAACGTTCAAACGCGCAATCAGCGTTCGTCCGCAATATTGGCACGGATACAACTCGTTAGGAATTTTTTATATATCCCAGGCCGAATACGAAAAGGCGCGGCTGATGTTTGAAAAGGCCGCATCACTCAAGCCAAACGATTATCGCGACTATGCCAATGTAGGGGCGGCGTTGCTGTACGAAGGGAAGGACGAGGATGCAACCAGAGAGTTCGAAAGGTCGATCTCGATTCGCCCGTCATACATGGCCTACGAAAATGTCGGCACGGCATATTTCCGTCTGCGCAAATTCGATCAGGCCGCCCAAAGCACGCAGGAAGCCCTCAAGATCGATGAGAGCAATTACCAGACGTGGGGCAACCTGGGTGATGCCTATTATTATGGCGGCAACACCTCCGCAGCTGCGCCAGCGTATCGCAAAGCGATCTCGATGGCCGAGCAGCGCGAGAAGGTGAATCCTCGCGACCCCGATGTTCTGAGCGATCTGGCAGGATACTGGTCTATGCTTGGGGACCGCTCCAAAGCTCTCGACTACCTGGATCGTTCCTTAGTGGGAAGAAACGATAAAGAGTTGCTTTTCGCCGCCGCCCTGGTGTACAACCAGTTGCACGAAACTGGGCCCGCTTTGGAATGGTTGAGTAAGGCCTTGGCCGCCGGATATTCAAAATCGGTGGTCAGCAAAGCTCCGGCGCTCGACAACCTGCACGATAACCCACGCTACCTGGCGTTGATGGGGAACTGAGAGAATTAAGCAATAACCGCTACCGAGAGGAGACTCTTATGCCGCCACAAGTCGACGTGTCCACAGGAAATGTCTCGCTGGGATCCCTCGAAGTCGATCACGATTTCGAATTCACGATCCCGACTGCTATTACCAAGGACGTCACCATCACTCCCGAGAACAGCAGCATCAAAGCGTTTCAGTGGTTCACTCCCAACCCAGCAACCATCACCGCAGGGTCAACCAGCGTAACCGTCGAGGCCGTGGAGCCCAGTCCTACCGGTGGCTGGGTTACATACAGCGTAACCGGGATGAATGTCCAAGATACGAATCCACACATCGTGGTCAGCGACGGAATACAAGCCGAAAAAGCCAGTTGACCGAAGACACTCCTTGTGTAGCGTTTCCTGATCGCCTGCACACTCCTGCCGAGCTGTGGTAGGAGTGTGGGCTCTGATGCTTCACCTCGCCACAATTTCCCCCAGGTAAGCTGCTTCCCCTAGACTCAGAGGGAAAAACCTCCCGCGAACGTCCGCGTTCCAGCCGCCGCGATCAGCAATCTGTAGTTGCTGACTAAGTAAATCCTGTTACACCATGAGTAACGGTGTCATGTCCTGAAGTCGCGCTTCTTCGATTATCATGTCGAGTTCCCCTGAAATGATTGACTCGGGAAATTCCGCGAACCCGGGAGGCGGGAAACTTTTCTTTCGTGCTCGAAGTTCGCCCGCCGTGCTCTCGCTCATCCTTTTTGCTGGCACAGTCATCCTCTACATTCCCGCCCTCGGTGCCAATTTCCTGAACTACGACGACGATGGCTATGTCACGGCGAACGCGCATGTGCGGCAAGCACTTTCCTGGGGCAATACTGCTTGGGCATTCACCACGACCGAGGAAGCGAATTGGCACCCGCTCACGTGGATGTCCCACATGCTGGACGTGCAGGTTTTCGGAATCCATCCTTTCGGCCACCATTTGGTCAGCGTTCTTCTACATGCTTTGAACGTTGTGTTCCTGTTTCTTGTGTTGCGGCGCGCGACGTCCAATATCACGCGCAGCGCCTTAGTGGCGGCGCTATTTGCAGTTCATCCCTTGAATGTGGAATGCGTAGCGTGGGTGGCGGAGCGAAAGTCACTGCTCTCCATGCTTTTTTTCCTTTTGGCGCTGTTGGCTTACCAGCGGTACGCGAGACACCGCCATGCTGCGCGCTACGGAGTGGTGGCGTTTCTATTTGCCTTGGGACTGGCAGCCAAGCCCATGGTTGTAACGCTGCCCATTCTGCTTTTGTTGTGGGACTACTGGCCCCTGCCGCGTATGCGCACGAACGTTGAAGTATCCCATCGCCCAAGCTTCGCTTTTCTGATTGGAGAAAAAATCCCGCTGCTGGTCTTGTCTGCGGCCAGTTCCGTGATCACCCTTTACGCTCAGCGCCGGGGTGGGGCGATGGCGCTTGCCGAACTTCTCCCCCTCAGGCAGCGCGTTGCCAATGCCGTGTACTCGTACTTTAAATACCTCGTCAAAGGAGTCTGGCCGTCACATCTGGCAGTCTTTTATCCCCATCCGGAAAACTCGCTGGCACTCTGGAAAGTTCTGGCTGCAGCTTTATTGCTTTGCGTGATTACGCTGTTGGTGTGGCTCTATCGAGAACGCGGCCGTTATCTCCTGACCGGATGGCTGTGGTATCTGATCGCCATGCTTCCCATGATTGGCATCGTGCAGGTGGGAAGGCAAGCCATGGCGGATCGTTATGCCTATCTCCCGTTCGTGGGTCTGTTCATCCTTGCCGTCTGGGGATGCGCCGATTTATTTGCGCACTTTGCTCTGCCACGGCCGGCTCAAGTCGTACTGGCAGCGGTGCCGCTGTTGGCATATGCCTCGACAACGTTCGTGCAGATCACTTACTGGCACGACAGTTACCGGCTGTTTACACATGCAGTGCAGGTGACCGAACACAACGCGGTCGCAGAGGAAAATCTCGGCAGCACGCTCGTGGAGATGGGCAAGCCGGAACTTGCCCTGCCGCACTTCCAGGCCGCGGTAACCTTCATGCCGCAGTTTTCCGCGGCGCATTTCAACCTCGGCATTCTCGCGCAACAACAGGGGCATCCCGATGACGCGGTACGAGAGTATGAACTCGCACTGCAATATGCGTCCGATCCGAACCAGGCTGCCAAGGCGCATAACAATCTCGGTTTCCTGTGGCTAAATCGCGGAAATTTGAAGCCGGCCGTTGATCAGTTCAGCGCAGCGCTGCAACTCTATCCTGACAAACAGAACAGTCTGTTCGGCCGCGGCATAGCGGAGTACCGCCTGGGAAATCTGGATGCGGCTGTGGCCGATTTTTCCCGCGCCGCCGCGATTGCTCCCATGCCTCCAGCTGATTTTTGGCTAGGCCGTGCTTTGGAAGACAAGGGCCAGGTCGAAGCAGCGATCCAAGCCTATCAAGCAGCGCTCCGAATGGATCCCGGCATGACCGAAGCCCGCGATCGCCTCAATGCGCTGCAGGCGCACCACTGATTACGGCGGACCGCACGGCGCGTACCCGCTCCCGGTCTGACGGGTTGGTGTATACAGACGGCAAAATGCTCCCTCCCCACCCCAAAACCTTGCCCGCCCGCGCGCGTGTAGGGGACGGTCGAGAGCGAACGTTGGGAGCGCGCGCGTGCGAGCGCGGGAGGGTCTAGGGATTGGCAGCAACAAACGCTCGGTAGTGGGCTACTTTGAATTCAATTTGCCGATGGTCCATAAGTAAATTATTCCCACGGTTAGGCTGGCCATCTCTAACAATGTCGGCGGTGTCAATTAGTTTTTGAACAACACTTCTGCAAGCACTCATAGAAGAGCGCCATTTCGCTCTCGTAGATGGTTTGCGCGTTTTCCACCGGGGCTCGCTTGGAATCGTCAGGGTCAGAAAAAACTCGGTCCGACCCAGCCATCTCTTCGATCTCACCTGCGATCAAGATTCGCTTCTT
>JASHPL010000241.1 GCA_030038125.1 Candidatus Sulfotelmatobacter sp. | reverse complement strand
GTGCGCGCGAGTGGAAACTGGAAAACATAAAGCTGCGCCCGCCCTGTATCAACCAGCGGTTTTTGAGCAAGCTGCGTTCCTGTCTCGCGCTGAGCCAGATCAGCGATGCAGTTAAAGAGCGCGTGATCCACGCTTATGGCAAGGGATTCCGGGACTTATATCGCCTGCGACACGGTTGCGCGGGGGGCGCGCCCGATCTGATTGTGTATCCGGAGAATGAGCGGGACGTCTGTTCGATATTGCGAGCGGCGGCCGAGTGCGACGCCATTGTGATTCCGTTCGGCGGGGGATCGAACATTTCCGGATGCCTCGAGCGCATGGACACACAACGCATGACTCTGTCACTTGACATGCGGCGGATGCGCCGCGTTCTCGAGGTAGATGCGCGGTCCTGCACCGCACGCGTGGAATCTGGAATCTTCGGCCCGGACCTCGAAGATCAGCTACGCGCGAACGGAGTGACACTTGGACATTTTCCTGACTCATTCCTCCACTCCACCCTGGGCGGTTGGATCGCGACTCGCTCTGCCGGCATGCAAAGCGACAAGTACGGCAAAATCGAAGACATGGTGATCGCCTTGCGCATGGCGACCTCGGAGGGCGTGCTGGCGACGCGCCCCGTTCCGAAGGCTTCCAACGGAATTGACGTGAATTACCTCTGCATCGGCAGCGAAGGGACGCTTGGAGTCATCACAGAAGCGACCATGCGCGTTCATCCGCGGCCGGAATTGCGTAGCGTCCCGAGTTATTTGTTTCCTGAATTTGAAGGTGGAATCGAGGCCATGCGCGAATGTGTCCGCCAGGAGTGTATGCCGGCGATGGTACGCTTCAATGATCCCGATAAGACTGCACTATCGCTGGCGTTCCGCCCGCCGCCATCGCAATTCTCGAAAATCGTGGGCGATCTGTTCAAACGTTACTTGCGCACGAAGGGCTTTGCTTTGCCCCGCGCCTGTCTGATGCTGACGGCCTTTGAAGGAACCCCGGCCGCGGTCTATCGCCACATGCACCAGGTGCAAAGCATTTATCGGCGATGTGGCGCGGTCAGTCTGGGGGCGAACGCAGGGAAGTCGTTTGAAAAAACCAAATACGACTTTCCCCATATCCGTGATTTCCTTCTCGATCGCGATGTCACCACCGACGTCAGTGAGACTTCGACCGTGTGGAGCAATATTTTTCCGCTCTATCAGCAGACTGTGGCGATCGCCCGCGACACGATCCTGGAAAGCAGAGTTCGTCCGTGGGTCGGGTGTCACATCAGCCACACCTATCAATCGGGCGCGAGTCTGTACTTCACATTCGGGTTCCGGCAACAGCCTGAAGATGAAATGGAGCAATACCTTCGCGTGAAGCGGGCGGTGCAACAATCGTTCATCGATCACGGCGCAACGCTTTCTCACCATCATGCGGTCGGCACGGAGCATCTGCCCTGGCTGACGGCCGATATTTCTCCTCTTGGCGTCGAAGCTGTGTCGGCGATCAAACGCGGGCTTGACCCCGCCAATGTGATGAATCCCGGCCGCCTCCAACCCTCCGCAAATCCTATCGAGGCTTGGATGCGTTTCTGAGAATTTCCTCTCCGACGAACGTCCGAACCATTGTTTCTCACCACGGAGGCACGGAGGCAGTCTGCTCGTCGCCTTCTCGCGAGCATGCCGAGTTGTCCCCATTTGCTCGTCGCAACAATCGCGGCGTAGAGTGATCGCGACCTCGTTTTGCTGATCGGAGGAATCTATGATTAGACGTTCTATTGTCTCGGTTGGTGCTTGTCTGTTCGCTTCTTTGCTGGCTTCCGCGCAAGATGCAAAGAAGCCCGGCGTTCTGGACGCCCAGGAAGTGAAGAAGCTGGCGCCGGAAAGTTATTACTTCGCCGCACAATCGGCGCCGGTGCAAGTCCGCAATTGCGTGGGATTCCGCACCTCCTCCGGCAAGATCGTATTAGCTGGGCTGGTGGATACATCGGGATACGCGACCGACATTCAACAAAAATATCAGGGCTTCTTAATCACCGAGACCAAATTGGATATTGGGGGCTCGGAATTAGTGCCGGGCGAGTACGGGTTCGGCTTTCGCAAGGATGGAAAATTCGGAGTCATGGACGTGGCTGCGAATGATCTGTTGAGTGCGTCGGCGAGCAGGGACACAAAACTGGCTCACCCTGTCCCGCTCAAGATGGTGGAAGAGGCCGGTTCCTACAAGCTTTACGGCGGCAGAAATTGGGTGATTCTAAAACCGGAGTAGCCCGCTGCGGTCGAGTCATTCATCTCCACCGGGGCCATCCACATCCCGAGCAACGTTGTTCGGGGTCGCAGGCGGACGAGGCGTCCGCCCCTCCACATGCTTCGAGTTTCATTCAGTCGGGTAGACCGCAAAGTCCAATGGACGACTTTGTCGAAGACTGCTGCACTCTGGATCAACTTCGTGTGGAAAAGCGGGGGCAAATCGAAAAATTGCCGCGACAGGAACCGGCGGAATCGGGGTAAAATGTGAGCCCATCGCCATGAGTGAGAGTCAGGAAGTGACGCTCTTGCTGTCAGCCCTGACGCGGGGCGACGATGGTGCTGCTTCCAAACTGATCCCGGTCGTTTATGACGAGTTGCGGCGGCTGGCGGGAGGTTACATGCGCCGGGAGCGAGTCGACCATACGCTGCAGGCGACTGCGCTGGTGCATGAAGCGTATTTGAAGCTGGTGGAGCAGCGATCGGTCAATTGGCAGAGCCGGGCGCATTTTTTCGGTGTGGCCGCGCAGCTTATGCGCCGCATCCTGATCGACCACGCGCGCGGGCACTCCCGAAAGAAGCGCGGTGGCGAACAGAAGAAAGTGGCATTGGATGAAGCCTTCGTTTTTTCTGAACAGCAAGCTGATGAACTGCTGGCGGTCGATGAATCTCTCGATCGCCTGGCAAAAATCGATCCGCGACAAAGCCGCGTGGTCGAACTTCGTTTCTTCGGCGGTTTGAGCGTCGAAGAGTCCGCTGAGGTGCTTGGAGTCTCCCCCAAAACAGTCAAACGCGACTGGAGCGTTGCCAAAGCCTGGCTCTATGCCGATCTAAAAGAGCGCTATGGAATTGACGCCGCAACAATGGGAGAACGTCAAAGCACTGTTTGAGGGCGCGCTCGGAAAAACTCCGAGCCAGCGCGGCTCATTTCTCGCCGATACGACCCAGGACCCGCAGGTGCGCCGGGAAGTGGAACGGCTGCTGGCCCATCATGTCGAATCGGGCGGATTTCTCTCCAAGGCTGTGCTTCAGGCCAATGTTCTCAGTACAGGTTCCGCACCAACCCATGCCTTCGTCGCTGGCGAGGTAGTTGCCGAGCGATTCCGCATCACTCGATTTCTGGCGCGTGGCGGCATGGGCGAAGTCTACGAAGCAGAAGACCTGGAATTGCACGAGCACGTAGCTCTCAAATCGATTCGTAATGAATTGCTGAATGACGCCAGGGCCCTGGAGCGGTTGAAACGCGAGGTTCACCTTGCCCGCAAGGTGACCCATCCGAATGTCTGCCGGATTTTTGATCTGTTTCGCCAGTCTTCCGGCGGAGGATCGAATCGCGGTCCGGTCGCGTTCGTCGCGATGGAGCTGCTGGATGGAGCAACGCTGGCAGAGTTCCTCAGCCAGCGGTCACGCTTGAGCGCGGAAGAGGCACTTTCGATCGCCCTACAGATTGCATCGGGCCTTGGCGCCGCACATGCGGCCGGTGTCCTGCACCGGGATTTTAAGCCGGGAAATGTTTTGCTGGTTGCCGGCGTGAAGGGCATGCGCGCCGTCATCACAGATTTTGGTCTCGCCCTCCGCGCGAATCGGGATTCAAGTTTGGGTGCTCCGGTCACAGGTGCCGGAGAGTTGCTTGGCACACCGGCTTACATGTCGCCGGAGCAGGTGGAAGCCAAGGAACTAACGCCGGCATCGGACGTCTATTCGCTGGGCCTGGTTCTGTACCAAATGGTCACCGGGGCGCAGGCGTTCGAAGACACCACGCCGCTCTCAACGGCGGTCAAACGAATCAAAGAAGACCCGGTGCCGCCGCGAACGTTAGTTCCCGACCTCGATCGGCGATGGGAGTCGATCATCCTGAAATGTCTCGCGCGCGATCCCAAAGATCGCTTTCAAAATGGAGACGAAGTCGCTGTGGGGCTGCGCGGCGAGACTCGGCAGCCAGCCAGCCTGAATTTTGATTGGCGCATCGTTGCGGCGGCGTTTGCTCTGGCCATCGTGATTGCTGTCGGTGCGATCACCGTTTCGACGATACGCCGTCGTGCGCCAGTCGTCGGCGAATTGCCAGCGAACCAACAGTCAGTCGTGACAAGGCCTTCGATTGCAGTCCTGCCCTTCAACAATCTCTCGGGACGCTCCGACACGCTGTGGGTCTCAACTGCTCTGCCCGAGATGCTTACGGCGGAACTTGCCGCGGGAGGGAAACTGCGCACTTTCCCCGGAGAGAACATCGCTCGTGCCACAGCGGACCTGGGACTCACCGGAAGGCAGACGTTGGCTCGCGATACGCTCGGGCGTTTTCGCCAGTATCTGGGTAGCGATTACGTCGTGCTGGGATCCTATCTCGATCAGGGCACCACGTCTCTGTCGCAGGTTCGAGTCGATCTTTGGTTACAGAACACCAAAACCGGGGAGATCGCCGCGAGCTTTTCGGAAAAGGGCGGTGAAAATGAATTGGATGATCTCGCAACCCGTGCCGGCGCCGATCTTCGCCAGAAGCTCGGGATTGGTGAAGTGACTCCCGGTGATGCGGCGCTGGCACGTGCTTCTCTTCCGTCTAATCCTGAAGCGGTGCGCCTGTATTCCGAAGGATTAGAGAAACTGCGAGTGGTCGACGCGCTGGCCGCGCGCGATCTTTTGCAACGAGCCGTAGCTGCCGATCCGAAGTTCGCGCTGGGACACTCCGCACTGGCCGACGCCTGGGAGGCGATGGGCTACGACGAGAAAGCGCGGGAGGAATCCAGGAAAGCTCGGGATCTTTCTTCCGGTCTATCGCATGAAGAGCAACTGTGGATCGAAGGCAGGGATTGGGAACTGAATCGTCAGTGGGATAAAGCGGTCGAAATCTATCACACGCTGTTCGAATTTTTCCCGGACAACCTCGAGTACGGCTTGCGACTGGCGAACGCCCAGATACGGGCGCGAACTGTCAATGAGGCGCTGGCCACGCTGGCAGTCTTGCGGCGACTGCCCGCTCCCGACGAAAACGATCCTCGCATCGATCTGCAGCAAGCCGATGTTTTCGATATCAAAGGGGCGTACAAGGAACAACAGGCCGCCGCAGAGGCCGCTGCCAACCGGGCCCGCGATCTAGGAGCGAAATTGATCCTCGCCCGCGCCTTGAACCAGCAGGCGCGCTCGCTGGAAAAGCAAGGCAAACTGGACGATGCGCTGCGCAGCGCTCAGCTGGCGGCAAGCATCTCCGATTCGGCGGGAGAACGCGCCGAGGTGGCCAAGGCGCTGACCATAACGGGCATCGTGCGCTTCGATCAGGGCAACTTTTCCGATGCCGCCGATGCTTACAATCGCGCCTTGGCGATCGAGCGCGAAATCGGCGACAAACGCGCCACGGCCACCACTCTCAATGATCTTGCCAATGCACTCGGTGAACAGGGAAATCTTTCGGCCTCGATCAGGATGCTGAACGAAGCGCTCGGGACTTTCCGCGAAGTCGGCGACAAACACAGTGCGGCCGCAGTCCTGGGCAGTATTGCCGCGCGCACACTGCAGCAGGGCGACTTGAAGGAAGGCAAGAAAATGCTGGAAGAAGGCCTGGCCGCATCGCGAGAAATCGGCGATCAGGAACGCACCAGCACAGCGCTCTACAATCTCGGCGAGGTGCTTCGCTGGCAGGGGGACTTGGCCGGCGCTCGCCGCATGTATCAGCAGTCGGAAGGCCTATCCAAACGAATTGGCGATCAGAGCGGCGTCGCCTACGTGCTCTTTAGTCTCGGAGATGTTGCGACCGCGGAGGGAGATTTGGACGCGGCCCACGAGAAATACGTAGAATCCATGACCATGCGCACGCAGATTGGCGAGAAGGGAAATGTCGCTGAGACTCAGATGGCGGTGGCCTCGCTTGCATTGGAGCAAGGACGGACTGGAGAGGCTGAGACCACGATCCGCCAGGCGCGGGAAGAATTTCGAAAAGAGGGTCTCAGCGATGATGAGATCCTGGCTGACTGTCTACTGGCGCAAATTTTGCTCTCTCACGGTAAAGTTGCCGAAGCGCAGCAGGAAACCGCTGAGGTTTACCATCTATTGGCCAAGAGCCAGGACTTTTCGGTGCATCTGCGAGCAGCGATTCCAGAAGCTCAACTGCAAGCAGCGTCTGGAAAGCGAGAACAAGCGATTCGCAGCCTCGAAGAGACGATTGCAAACGCCGCCAAGTCGGGTTACTTCGGATTTCAACTGGAAGCTCAGCTCGCATTAGGTGAGATCGAGATCGCAGGGGGCAAAGTTGTGGCAGGGCAGAGTGTGCTACGACAGCTTCGCAAAGAGGCGCAGCAGAAGGGATTTCATTTGATCGCAAGCAAAGCCGAGCGGCAGATCGCTGGTGGCCGCTAAGTCTCGATTCACTCGACCCTTGTTGTCAAGTAACCGCCGCAGGATTGCCTTTCGGCAATCCTGCGGAGTCGAGAAACCCGCTTTCCTTTTGCCGCTCCGAACTAAGTCTTTCCTACGCTTTCCCCTTGAAGAGCTTATGGAAGAATCCGTCCTTCTTCTTCTTCTTACCGTTCTGTGCTGGCGTGGAGGCTTGCGTTTTTGTCTGTGACGCACTGACCTTTTTCAACGCATTGCTGGCGAAGTTTTTCGCGACCGTCTTCGTGGCGTTCTTTCGCATCGCACTCAAATCGGGGATGATCAGCGGCGACGTCGTCGTTCCCACCACTTGAAAGGGAATCTCATTGGGGAGATTGCGCAAGCCAACATGATTCAGTCCAAAGCGGACCGCGCCATCGTTCGGGATACGCACCACCATCTTGAACTCAAGACGATGACTGGCCGTCACCTCGCCGCCTCCAGTGATCTTGCCGATTCCGCTGAACTGGCCGTTGAAGCCGCTGATTTCTGTGCTCTGCGGACTCACGCGAAAGTGCGTATTCAAATTCACGATAGGAAATTCAGAAATACTCTTGAGCGCGCTCATGCCGGGCAGGGGGGACAATTTCGAGCCGAGATCAATTCCTGTGACGTGCGCATTGGCGATTTCCGCGTTGCCTGAAGTGACCAGATGATTGACCGGACCGTCGAATGCCACGTTGGCGCTGATCGTTCCTCCGTGAATCTTCGAGCCAGCGGGCAAATCGATACCCGTAGCCACCAGAACGCTCTCGACGTTGTCCAGCGCGAGATGATTGCCAGCAATCTTGATGTGAACGATCAGATCTTCCCCTTCGCTCTCGTAGCTTCCCGACAAGCTGGCCGCGCTCTTGCCAGCTGCAATCTCTCCGTCTCGAATCACGCCCGTCTTCCGCGCCACATCAAAATCGGTCTCGTATCGCAGAGACACCGTCTGGCTCGCGGGGCGGACATTGCGGATCAGGCGCAACTTTTCGGCGCTCACTTTGCCTTCGCTGCGAATCGTGCTGCCATCCGACGTTACAGTTCCGTCCACGCTGAGAATGCCGCTGAGCGCCGGAGAAGAACCGAGCCATGCGATCTGCGCCAGATCGGCTTTGTTGGCTTCAATGCTGGCGTGGAAGGGAGTTTGATCGGGATCGGCGTGGTTCATGGGTCCGGCTTCTCCGTGGATCTCCAACTTCCCGGAGTCGCTATGAGCCGAAAGGGCAAACGACATCGCGCTGTCGAAGGACGCGTTCTTGAGATCGACGTCAATGTTCTTCAGGATCATCGGCTGGTTTCCCGGCTCAGACGATGACATCTCGATGATTGCGTTCGATATTTTCAAGTGATCGAGCACGATCGAGGTCATCGATGGCGCAAGCGACTCGGTCACCTCCGCGTTTTCGTCATCGTTCTCGGTACTGCCCAGGCTGGAGAAGTTCCACTTCCCATCTGCCGACTCAATCGCGACTATGTGCGGCTCGTCGAGCGTAATCGAGGTGACGTGCAGGGCGTGGGAAAAAATGAGCGATAGTACGCTGACTCCAACCCCCAGCGATTTTGCTTCGAGAAAGCTGCCGCGATGAAAGGCGGGATCGTCGGCGATTGACAGCTGATTTACACGTGCCCCTCCCGCCAGCAGGGAAATCTCCATGTGGCCGAGATGCACTTCTCGACCGAGCGCAGATTTGAGACTCGACTCCAGCTGCGGACGGAAGCGATCGATATCCACCAGGTGCGGTAACGCCCAGAGTGCCACGAACACGAATGCGGCTGCGATGGCGATGGCCTTTTTGCTTCTGCTTTTCATAATGTCTCTCCTGGGAGGTGTGTTTGCCGGTCTGATCTCGGCCTTCACTGGTAAGCGCGACGAATTCCAGGAAAAAGGGACAAACAAGAAAGGGCCGCTGGCAAAATTGGGTAGAGTCAGCAGAATGGCTCGCGCCTGGGCCGAAGTTTTCACCACCGAGGCATAGAGATATGAGGCGGGCTCGCCGGCGCTGGAATTCCTTCTCCGGGCATGATTTCTAGCGTTCTAACGCATCCGGGCTCAATTCCCAGGCCTTGGCATACTTCCAGGACACATAAACGGCGTGATAGAGATGCAGGAGCAGGCCTTCGCGGCCGTCAAGAAATCCAAGGCGGAAGCCGTAGTTGTAGACAAAAGTCGCCAGCGGACGCAGAACAATATTTGCGAAGCTGAATTGTCGATGCCCTTTGGAAACGGCTAATTGCGCCCCCAGCGATGAGTAACGGTTCATGTGAGCGATATAAAGGCTCAGATTTGGATAGGTGTAATGCACCAGCGCGTTCTTGAATTGGCGCGTCTGTTGCGGCATTTCCGGTCTGAGTTCGCAGCGGTCGTGTGGATCATGGCCAGTTACGAATCCCTGACCTCGGCGAAACAGGCGTAGCTTGGGATCGGGATAGAAGCCGCCATATCGCATCCACCGTCCAAGAAAAAGATTCTTACGCGGCAGCTTGTAGCCATTGGCAGCATCGGGATCGGAAATCGCGGCGCGAATTTCCTCCGCCAAGCCGGGACTGACTTCCTCATCGGCATCGAGCAGGAGAACCCAATCTTTGGTGCAGAGATCGATGGCATACTGCTTTTGCGCGACGTATCCACGCCAGGGCTCGAAGACAACGCGCGCTCCGCGTTCATGAGCTATGTCGGAGGTGCGATCCTTTGAGCCGGAATCGACCAGCACGATTTCATCCGCCCAGGCGACGCTCGCGAGCGTGCGGCCAATGTTCGCTTCTTCGTCCATTGCAACAATGGCAACGGAGATTGTCATAAAGAAAGTCGCAGATCGGATGCGGTCGCGACGCGGTATTGTCTCACACGGAAATTGTCTGCCGCTCGGAACTCGCACGGTGAATCTTTACCTCAGAACAGAGGAACACGATCAGAATCAGCAACTCTGGTTCGATGGGATGGCGGTAGCGGGCGTGAGGAAAAACGAAGTAGTAGACAGCAGGATAGAGGATCACCAATCCCCCATAAAGCCAGGCTCCGGGCCGTTTCTGCCGTATAGCGCGACCCAGTCCCCAGATCGCAAGCACAGAGGTAGCCAGGAATGCGGAACTGCGAAAATCCACCGGCGCCATGCTACTGGTTGGCCGCGGCACTCCGTTCCAGAAATAAAAGAAGCGTTTCAGGCTGATGATGGCGAAGCGCCCCGGATGCGCGTGAATCCAGTTAAACGCCCGGCGTTTGCACTCGGCAGAGTAGCCCAGTTCGCCCATGCGCTTGAATTTTTCCAGTTCGATCTTGTTCAGATTGGGCTGAAGATACGGCATCAGCATACCGTCGGCGAAAGGACCATTGCCCAGGCGGAATTGCAGTCCAAAATCGTCGCGGATGAAAACGAAGCGCCCAAAAACTTCATAATTCCGAATCAGCCACGGCGAGAGCACGAGGAAAAAAATCAAAGACGATAGCGCCACGCCGGGCAAGGAACCGAGCCCGCGGCGATAGCGCTGCCGCCAGATCCACAGCCCGCAAAATGGCAGGAACGCCAGCATCGTGGGGTTGGCGAGCGCTCCGACGCCGTATAACGCGCCAAACAGCGCCCATCCTCGCCAGCCCGGCCAATCTTGCAACTTGAGCGCTACCAGAAAAATACAGGCCAAGACAAGTGGAGTGAACGTAACATCCCAAATCCAATGAACACCCCAATACCAGACGTAGGGGCAGAGTGCCCATATCCATGCCGACCAGACTGCGATTGGTTCGTTGAAGGTTCGCTCAGCGATCCAATAGACCGGAATACAGGTAAGAGTTGCGAATAGGCAGTTAATGCCGAGCAACACCCACGCCGAGGCGACGGTATAAATTCCGAAAAGCTTGAATACACTCCCGATCAGGAATGGATAAAGCGGAGGTTCCCAAGCGGACGGTCCGGTGTTGTCTTCGTATGGACTGCCAAATCCGCGCCCCTGCGCGATGGAGCGGCCGATTCGCCCCATCTCGAAACCGAAACCGAAGTTGTCGTCGCCGGGACGCATCCGGTATTCGTGGAGTACGGCAATCGATGCCAGTTGCAAAACAAATGAGAGCGGTAGAAGCCAGAGAAAAGATTTAGGAAGGGCGGGCCAGGAGTGAGTGACCATTAAAGCGATAGTGTATCGCACGCAGGATCAGACTTCTGAGCGGCAGGAATCGGCGATGGTCTCATAAATTCACGAAGCACCGAAGACACGAAGCCACGAACGCAGGGATTCCCTTGCGTGCCTTGGTGCCCTTTGTGGATAATTACGATACTGCCGAGTTACAGTTGGCCTCCTTGCGGCACGTTGGTCGAGGGCGAGGTTGGGGTTTGCTGGCCGGGCTGCGATTCGGCTCGCGGGGCAACGTACGGTACGGTCGGCAAGCGCGTGACCTGACCGCGGGTGGCCTCATCGATGTTGATGCCGTTATCCTCCAGCAGCAATCCGGTTGAGCGTTCCAGTTCGATTCGGGACTTCTCGTAAGCCGCTTTGGCGGAGAGTAGATTCGACTCGGACGTAGTCAAAGTGGCCGCATCCTGA
>JASHPL010000240.1 GCA_030038125.1 Candidatus Sulfotelmatobacter sp. | reverse complement strand
CGGCATGGGTGCGAATTTCGTACTCCAGAAGCCGATCAGCGCCTTGAACGCCTCGCGCTGCTTCCATGCCGCTTTGAATTTTATGGTCCGCGAGCGACGCCGCTATTTCCGCCATCCCATCAAGATGCTGGTGCGAATCGTTCTCGGCGAAAGAGCCATAAACGCGACCAGTACCAACCTCAGCGAGAGCGGAATCGCCCTCATGCTCCACGAAGCTTTGCCGAAGGGCGCTCTGCCGCGCCTGCAATTCACGCTTCCACACACGAATCTGAAATTTGACATCGATGCGGAGGTGGTCTGGGCCGACATCAAAGGTCGCGCCGGGCTTCGCTTCCAAAACCTTCCCAAGAGCTCGCAAGAGCAACTCGAAAGTTGGCTCGACGAACGCCTGGAACGCGAAATGCCAGCAGCGAAAGAGCGAACTGCCCCCACAGATTCGGGAACGATTCACTAACCCCCACTGTCACGCCGCTTTGCAACCATCACATGGCAATCGCATCGAGCTTTGGAAACCCCCGAAGCAGTGCAGGGGGCGAGGGCAGCTTGCCCTCATCGCCGTTGGCTTCCAGCTGACAATGCAACTTGAGAATGGTGCGCCCCACTTCTCGCCTTTCTGCGAGAAAGCCTGCCCTGAGCCTGTTGAAGGCTGGAATTCTTGAGAAAATTTGTCGAACGAGACCATCACCGATTTTCCTTCGTGTGGGCGTCATCCTTCCGTAAACGCATCCCCCGCGAGATTTGAACTCCCGCCAGCGCACTCGTATACTTACAGCCCGCGATGAAGGTCATCGTCATCATTCCCGCTGCGGGCCTCGGAACGCGCATGGCGCCGGTCCACGGTGCTCCGATTCCAACCGGCAAAGAGGCAAAAGAGAAGAAGCCGCAACCTTCCAAGCAATTTACGGAACTCGGAGGCACCCCGATCCTGGTTCATACATTACGCAAGTTCATCGCGATGGAAAAGGTGAGCGAAATATGGATCGCCCTCCGCGAAAGCGAAATTGGGGGTTTTCGAGAACGTCTGAACAAGGAAAATGCGAATGTCCGGCAAAGGCGCGTCGAGTTGGTGGTGGGCGGGGAACATCGCCAGCAGTCGGTGGCGAATGCTCTCAACGCCATAACTGCTGCACCAGACGACATCGTAGTAATCCATGATGCCGTCCGTCCGTTTGTAAGTGCGCAAATTATTCGCGACGTGATTGAAGCGGCTGCGAAATACGGGGCTGCCATCGCCGGCCTGCCCGCGGTCGACACCGTCAAACAAGTGGAACGCACCGCCGAGGGAGCGATCATCAAAGCGACGATCCCGCGGGCCAGCATTGTTCTGGCGCAAACTCCGCAAGGATTCCGCTATGGCGTGATCAAGAAGGTTTTCGATGAAGCCGTCGCGGATGGATTCATGGGCACCGATGAAGCGTCGCTCGCCGAGCGCTCCGGCCAAGAGGTTGCGGTCGTGATGGGCTCGCCGCGCAATATCAAAATCACAACGCCCAGTGATCTGGAGTTGGCGGAGTTCTATCTAGGGAAGTAGTTAGCAGCGCTTCAACCATGCCAAGGACCAGCGACCGGCGACTCAGGACTCGAATCGGCTACGGCTTCGACTCGCATGAATTCCGTCCCGGCATACCTTTGAAAATTGGCGGAATCACGCTTCCGCACGACAAAGGACTTGGCGGACATTCCGACGGCGACGTGTTGCTGCACGCTCTCACTGACGCTTTGCTGGGCGGGATCGCGGCTCCAGACATTGGCGTGCTATTCCCGCCATCAGACGCGAAATGGAAGGGGGCCGATTCGGGGATTTTTGTGCGCGAAGCTCTGAAACGCGTCAACGAAGCCGGTTATAAAGTCGCCAATGTTGATGCCAGCTTGATTCTAGCCTCGCCCAAAATCGGCCCGCATAGTTCCGCCATACGCGAGCGTGTTGCTGATATGCTTGGAATTCCCTGCGATTGCCTGGGATTAAAGGCAAAAACCCCTGAAGGGCTGAACCTGGATAATGCAGCGATCGCCCACGTGGTCGTGCTCTTAGAAAGCCGTAGAACGTCTCATTCTCAAAATACAGCGCGGAAGGTTAACTCTCGATCTCCCCGGGCTGAAACTTAGGCGGTTCGGGTCGGCAGCAGATGCCATACCGCTGCCAAATCCGAAACCACGGGCTGTGCGCGAGCCTTTCATCGTGCCTTCGATTCGCCGCGGCGAGATCGCTAGCGCTCAATGCCCTCGGGTCTGGGACCGCGAACATGCGCTCCAACCATTCGATTTCAGCGATAGTCTGTTCTGCTTCCATCTCCTCCAAATATACCCGAAAATCGCATCGGATACGTCGTCGGTACAGTTATTCTGTAACTCGAAAGTCTGCATAGGCAAAACCATCGCGCATGATCGTGTCTCCCGGTTCCAGAGCGATAGGCGCCTTGAACATCGGTCCCGCGTAGACGCAGGTGTGAAATTCTCCGCGCTCGCCACAAGGGTCAATCTCAGGTGCTAAATCGTTTAGTAGTTCAGTCTCGAATTCCCGCCCGGCGAAGCTCGCCGAAAGTTGCTTGAGATCGACACAGGTCAACCTGGCTCGGAGCCCAGCCCGAATCATTTCGCGCGCGAGTGCCGCGGTGGGTTGCTCCCAGACAGGAAACAACGGTTCGAGTCCGGTGGGTTTCAATTGAGCCTCGCGGTAGCTCCGGATATCGCGTAGGAAGAGATCTCCGAAGGCAACTCCGGCGACTCCGGCGTCCACGGCCCGCTGGCAGACCTCGCGCATCCGTGTTTCGTAGATTTCATTGGAACAAGGCCAGGGCAGAGGCACGATCCAGAGCGGCAACTCCGCCGCGTTCGCTTGCGCTTCCAGTACAGACTGCCGCGTGCCATGCATCGCCACCCGGCCAAACTGGGAGTTCACAGTAGTGAGCAGCCCGATGACCTCGTAATCTGTACGTTGACGGAGGAGATGCAGCGTCCACGCACTATCCTTTCCGCTGCTCCATGAGACGAGAACACGTTTCACCCGTGCATCATAACCCGCGCTGACGAAAGATGCCTTGCCAGCCGTTTGGCGAAGTCCAACGTGCCCGATCGTCTTCTTGGGAATATCCTGGGCCGCTAGGCGACTGCCGGTGATCCGCGAAGCTGACGGCATCGTCGCCTAAGCAAGATCCTGAACAATAACTCTTTCATAGAGTCCAATAATTTCCCGCAGCGCCTTGCAAGAAACTGTCAAGCCTAACCACACCAACCATGGGAACTCCCAGCAAGGAATCAGTCGACCAAATAACATCCACGCGATCAGCAGTGGCAGCGCGGTTCCGGCATACCAAAGGAAAGGTATCTCTAGGCGTTGAAGCAGGCGAGCGGAGGCGGCACAGGCGAAGGCGACCATTGGCAGGACGGCATGTTGAGGGATCAGCCAGGCGAGCACTGCGGCGAGACACATACCCAAACTCACGCTTGGCAAGGCGGCCCTCACCAAGGAGGTCGGAAAAATGCGTTCCCCTGCGTACAGGCTGCAATAGCCAGCCGTGATCATGCCGAAGCCGACAACTTCCTGATAGATATCGCGCAAGGTCGATAGGACTGACCCGGCAGTACACATGGCAGCGACGGACTGCACCGTGCTGACCACAATAGCCACAGCTACGGTGGAGGCGGCGAATAGGATCGTCGACTGAAGAATTCGCTTCGCCCATCGTTCCGGTGCGTAAACAGAAGCGAACCCTGCGGCGATCTCCTGCGGCCCGCCGAACCGTATCCTGACGATCCTGGCTGCGGCCTCGTCATTGTAGCCCTGGGATCGCACCTCCGCTGCGAGGTCGTCCAAGTGAGCGCGCAACTCCTTCTCGATTTCGCGCTGGCGCTTGTTGCCCGGAAGGTTGGCCAGCGAAATTATTCGGGAAACGATGTGATCCAGATACATCATGCGTTGGCCTTTGAAAGTATGGCGTTCACTACTTTCGTAAAAGAGAGCCATTCTTGTTCGCTACGGAGTGCGGCTTGTCGGCCCGCGGCTGTCAAACCGTAATACTTCCGCTGCTTCCCGTTCTCTCCGGTGCGCCACTCTGAGCGGAGGTACCCGCGTTTGTGCAGTTGGTGAAGGGCTGGGTACAACGTGCCCTCTTTGAACTCAAATGCATCCTGGCTGCGGCGCACCGATTCCTGAATGATCTCGTATCCGTACATGTCGCGTTCGGATAGGAGTTTGAGGAGTAAGAGCGCGATGCTGCCTTTGAGCAATTCTCGATCGAACGCCATTCCTACAGCACCTCCGGCAACCAATTACATCGGTTAAAAAGGTATTGTATTTTGATGCGCGCTCAGAGACAAGACGTGGATTTCCACCGTCGGCTGTTGCATACGCAACCTGGTGATTGATTGACAGTCGTCTCTCGTTCATTTATACATCGCATAACGATGTATAAGCAAGAGGAGGCCTATCGTGACAACTCGCACTGCTCTCGGCGTAACGCTTGGTCTAATCGTCGTAGACCAGCTATTAGGGACCATAATCGACAGTCTGAACCGCACGTTAGTAGAAATGCCGGCCTGGAGACATCTTGGGGTGCAGGCGTGGGCCAATTTCAGCCGACTCGCGGATCTTGGAAATGGCACAATTTTCTATCCTGTGGCTGGCATTGGCGGGCTTGTCTTGGTTTTGGCAGCCGCGATCGTCTTTCGACTCGGTCCGCGAAGACCGTGGTCTCTCGCCATTCCGGTTTATGGCGCCGCTCTGATGGTCATCTGCGTCATTCTCACCACGACGCAAGCCGCTCCAATCATGCAGAGTTTGCGTCGCATCGGGGATGATCCTCGAGCACTTCAGCAGGCCTTTGAAGGATTTTACCGATGGGACGCGATCCGAGCCGTCATTGGAATGCTGGAGGGCTTCTTTGAGATATGGGCTCTGGTGGCGCTCGGTTCCCTGGTCTTCGAGAGGAAAGCCTCGTCGCAAGAACAAGCGACGCTGGCTTCTTCCCTGAAACCTTAGACTCGGCCGGACCTGGGACAGGTATTCAATACGTTCTTTACCACCAAGCCTCATGGTCTCGGGATGGGGCTCCCCCTTAGCCGCTCCATTGTTGAGTCGCACCCCGGGCTCATGTGGGCTAGCCTCAACTCACCGCGGAGCGCAACCTTTCAGTTCACGCTTCCCGTCGAAATGACGTCATCGTCGACTTCGGCCGCCTGATCCAACAACGGCCGCGCCTGGAACGAACATGATGTGACGCTCAGCCGCGCGTCGACAAAAATACATTTGCTGGCATGGTGGGGCATTTCTTACCAGAGTCCTAATTTGGGGCGTGACTCAGACCCATAACGCCCTCCACAAGATACCAACCCCTTGCGGGGAATTTACCCGGGAGCGAGACTATAAATCCACACAAACGCAGCACAGCCCAACAACAGAACCAAGACGCCGATGCAAATCACGAACAGAAGCTGGTTGTTTTCACGTCTTGCTTCCGCGGTTGCACCCGGGTCGAGGTATTGGATCGCCGCGAAAATCTCCGCGTCGCTGAGCTCCTCAAGGTTCTTCTTTAATTTGGGCTTTCCTGACATAGCGAAGAATCAAAATGAAATAAAAGCGCGCAGTGTTCTAGCGAAAAGACTTCCAGAAAAGACGATGATCACGATTGCGGAGAGCAACTGCTGAAGGAGTTCGCTTGCAGCCGACCATGCCCTTCGCGGTCTAAGTCGCTTGTACGATCCTCTCGGTTCATCAATGAATGCGCTTTCGTTGGTTACAGGATCGGAGGCCGGTTGGACCGCAGGCCTACGCCTTGAAGCGCCGGCCATAACTCCCCCTTCCAGTATGGCCACGGCGTCGTCTCGGGAAACGAAACCGGAGGCGACGATGTTGGGCCGGGCTATCACATTTCGGAGGGATGTTTCGCTCTGGTAAGCAAGGGCAAATCGCTCGGCTGGCCTTCCGGCCCACCGTATTTCAATGACTGCGTAGAGCACTGTGGGAAGCTCAGCTGCGTGCATAACCGCGACTCCAAAATGAAAAACACCGCACGGCTATGTTGTCAGCAACTGACGTTCCAAAACGCGAGAGCAACAACTCTTAGTACGAAAGTCCAACGTTTCGTACCGGTGAACGCAAAATTTAATGCCAATTCGCGACAGTCCAAATGTGGACATCTGTCGGTCGCACGACTTTCTTTGAGCTCGTTCTGTCACCGACTCCCGAAGAAGCCGTTCCAGCGGCAACCCCATTTTGGCGATCCGGATGCACTGTGGATTATGCCGTGGTCACCGAGGCAGGGGCTGGGGTTGAAGCAAATGGATCTTCTGCATAGCAAAAGAAACGGTCTGGGACATACTTGCGGAGCGCGACAAGACCAGTCTGAGAAAGCCAAACGCGATCGTTAACCCGCCGGTGAATTGGTGTTCTCCAATCCACCGGCGATCACAGAGTTCACATCGACCGATTTTACGAACGCTCTACGGCGCCCGATGGAAGGAGTCCGCAAAAGGCTTGGCATTTGGAACCCCCACTCCCGTCACGTTATCCCATCCTTTATTCGTTTTCAGGGCCGAACTCGAAGTACATAGCGTAACCTTGCCTTCCGCAAAAGCTGTGCAGTCGGTGCCGAAAGAGATTGTCAGCGGAGTCTCCTCTAGCGACGGATAATCCCAGATCGCGCTGACAAAGGTTCCGGGTGCGGACCCTCCCAGCACTTCATTCGGCGTATACGTCTCCCTGGTTGTCGGCGACAATTCGATCGAAGCGGTGACGTCGTGACCGGATCCGACTGGCACGATGTCGTAGATCGTTCCAGCCGGCATGGAGTACATGTACGGTGCAGCATCGCCCAACGGTGCGCCCGCTTCCTGATTGGCAATCGCCCACAATGCCGAGAACATCGGAGCCGCTACGCTCGTTCCTCCATACACCTCCCAGACCTGCTCCGGCACTTGTCCCGGCATTGAAATGAGAATGGCTACTCCTGTGTAAGGATCGGCCAGCCAGGAGATATCTGGCAACAACCGTGCCCTGCCCGGAAGACTTTTCTGGAATGAGGGCTTCGGGAAACCCGCCAGGCAATCGCCTTTCGAATTTTGAGTCGCACAGTTACTCGGTCCACCCCCCGCGCCCGCATAGAATCCGGTGGCCAATGGCGGAACGAAAATGGTTCCTTGTTCGGCCAGCACAGTCTGATTATTTCCCCAGCCGGCTTGCCACTGGATCGCGTTGCTGCTGTTCAGCGCCAGTGTGATGCCGCCCACAGCCGTTGCCCACGGAGAATCTGCTGGTGCGCTGACCGTGGCTGGAATTCCATCGATGGTGAAGTCGCCATAATCTCCCGTGGAGAAGTTCGTCGAAATCCCCGAGACGGCCGCGATTTCCGAGATCAGATTTTCGGTGGCCAGCACCGATGCCGGAGTTAAGGATTCAATCGAACCATAGCTGCCGGAGATCACGCTTCCCAGCCCATAATTCACCGTCGTGTACTCGGCCTCGTCAACGTCTTGAAAGCTCGCCGACGGCGGCACAATTAAATTGATGTTGGCGCCCGGAGCAACAGTATGTGCCCATTCCACATCGATGTTGATCTCCACTTGATCCGCCGACTGGCAGGTGCTGACGGTCGGCGTGTAGATAATCTGGAAATTCGACGAAGTCAGAGCCGGCAGCCCAAACTCCTTCGAGAACGCATTCGCATCCGATGCGATCGTCAGTGACCCGCACCAATCGATGATCGCGATCGTCTGGCCCTTACCGTTATACCCTTCCTTGTATAGGCCCGAAAGATTGTAGGCCGTCTGGATCGCCGGCGGCGTGTAGGCGCAGCCGTTGCTGGTCAGGCTTTGCAGATTCAGGTGATTGCCCGAGTACGTCCCAATTGGCAACGATCCGTTGCTCCCGGTCGAGTAGGTTTCCTTTTCCGTACCATTGAAGCAAACGGAAGAGAAAAGGTTCGACGCGTTGGCCGCCGCCGCCGAGGACGGATGAATGCCCGCAACCGTTCCGAATCCCTGTGACGACGACGGTGGAGTCGCCCGCTGCATCGCGGGATGTTCATACTCGCCGCTGTCCAAACCCGACACAGAAAAGACCAGCTCAGCAGCATCGCCTTCTACATAAGGATCGCTGGCATTGGCCCGAATGGTCTTTCCCAATACTTGGTATTGATTGAGTTGAACGTGGAACGCTGTCTCCACATCTCCAACCGTCCCGCGTGCTCGTACGAACAGGTTGTTGGGTCCGACTCGCACGACCTTGAGATTCTGAGACTCCAGCAACTTTTCGATCGTCGCCACTTCCTCACTACTGGGTGCAATCAGTTTCCCCAGTTCTGCGCCTTTCAGAAAGTGCCGGTAGCTGGGCGCGTTGCGATCATAAAGTTGCTGCGCCAGCCGATCGAGTTGGCTTCGGTTGTGAGGCTTGAGCCAGAGGCTGACCTCGATCGTTTTGTTGGGATCTTCCGGCCCCAGATTCTTCGCGGTGTGCACGTAATTCGGAGTGTTGTGCGCGATGAAGCTACCCGCGGTGGCTGGAAGCGCCATCGCCGCTATAAAGCACAGAATTACAAAACAGAACCCGCCGGTCTTCGTACCACCGGAAGTGACTGCGAGGCAGACTGCTTCTTGTTTCATATGATCCCTCCTGAGAGATGGGCAAATTGTCAGAAACGGGTTTCCGCAACGAAAATGGGTTCTCCTGCGGAAACGTATATGGGGTGGAACCGTTGTATGTAGTCAGGAACCCGAAGTTCTCTTGCAAACCCGCGCCGGAAGTGGCAACCCGCTGCCCCCAACTTCGCGAGCGGGCGCCAATGTTAGCGCGGTTCTAAGACCGTTGGCAATGAGGAAAACCATTTTCTGTGATGCCACGATTTGTTATCGCAATTTCCTGCAATTTTAGTAAGTCGCACACCGCCGGCTCTTTTGGCGCTCGCGCTTCCGCAGCGCCTCGATCTTCAGCCGGTTAAAGACAGGACCTTCATCAACGATCCCGCAGGGCCAACCCATATGGGTGTTCCCCCGTGTCTCTGTGCCTCCGTGGCGAGAAATTGCGGCCATCGACACTCCACCCTCCCCGCAAGCCAGAAAATCGTTTCACTGCTGGCCTTTTCCTGTGGGATAATTTCCAGCCCGAACAAACTCCGCGCCGGCCCGCTCGCTGTCACGGAAAAATCTCCAGGACTTCAAAGGCGGAACAAATCTCATGTCCAACAATCCCCTGACTCGCCGTAAGTTCATTCATCTTGGCACCGGAGCCCTTGCCGCCACTTCCGCGGCGAAAGTCGTGCTGCAGCCGCGTGTACTCTCGGCCTCGCCTCGTCCCGTCGCGCCCAGTGACACCATTCGTTTTGCCTCCATCGGAACCGGCATTCGCGGATGCGAACACCTCGAGGCCTCGCTTCGCGTGCCCGGCATTGAGTGCGTTGCCGTTTGCGATCTCTACGACAGCCGTCACATCGCCGCTGCCGAGGCGGTGAATAATCCTAATGTCGCCGTCACGCGCGACTATCGCACTATTCTTGACCGCAAAGACGTCGATTCCGTCCTCATCGCCACCATGGACCACCAGCATCGTCATATTTTCGAAGACGCCTGCGCCGCCGGCAAAGACATCTACTGTGAAAAGCCCATGTCGCACACCGTGGAAGATGGGTTCGCCATGGTCGAGACCGCCCGCAGGCACAATCGCATGGTGGCCATCGGCAGCCAGCGCGTCAGCTCCGTTCTCTACGCCAAGGCGAAAGAAATCTACGACTCCGGAAAGCTCGGCGAAGTTTTCTGCATCAACGCCTACTGGGATCGCAACTCGCCCAGCGGAGCCTGGGTTTATCCCATTCCGCCGGACGCCAGCGAAACGACCATCGATTGGAACGCATTCCTCTATAACGCTCCCAAGCGCGCCTACGATCCCGTTCGTTTCTTCCGCTGGCGCTGTTTCACCGATTACGGCGAGGGCTTAGGCGGAGATCTGTTCGTCCACCTGCTTTCCGGAATTCACTTCGTCACCGGCACCAACACTCCGGCGCTGCGCGCCCAATCCACCGGTGGCCTTTATCACTTCAAAGATGGCCGCGACTTCCCCGATCTGATCGAAACTTTCTACGACTATCCCAACTTCCGCGTCACCCTGCGCTGCAACCTCAACAACGACGGCGGCGAATTCATCGGCTTCTACGGAACCCAGGGCACGATGATCATCAAAGACGCAACTCTCACCTACTCGCCGCAGAATACGCGCCCGCAACCCGAGGACTATTCTATTTTTGGCTGGCCGAAATCTCTTCGCGATCAGTATCTGAAGCAATGGCACGCCGAGCATCCTGAACCAGAGGCGTTGAACTGGGAAGTCGACTCCGAAGTTGAATCCTATGCCCTGCCTCACGGATACAGCGACACCGTCGACCACCAGGCCAATTTCTATAACGCGGTCCGCACCCGCAAACCGGTGGTCGAAAATGAAGTCTTCGGCAACAACACCGCCATCGGCTGCCATCTGGCGAATTTTGCCTATTTCAACAAGTCCATTGCCGTGTGGGACGACAGTCAAAAGAAAATCGTAAAAGGTTAAACGCAGGGTGCCCCGTCCTTGTCCGCCTGTTTTGTGGACGGACAGGGCGGGGACTCTGACTTGCTCTACATCCCAGAATCTCGCCCCGGGCCAGAGCGCAGCGAAGGGCGCGCTACGTATAATCCGAAACTGCGTCGCACCAGATCGCCCAGAGAGACAAAATCTATGGTACGAGTCGGACTCATCGGATTTGGACTGGCCGGGCAAGCCTTTCATGCCCCCGTCATTCGCGGCATCTCCGGCATGGAACTCGCCTGCATTCTCGAGCGTCATACCGATAACGCAAAAAACAGATATCCCGAAGTGCGCGTCGCGCGCACGCTCGACGAAATGCTTTCCGACGAATCCATCTCCCTTTGCGTGGTTGCGACGCCCAACGATTCCCATTTCTCCTACGCCAAGGCTTGTCTGGAAGCCGGGCGCCACGTGGTTGTCGATAAGCCGTTCACCCCCACCATGAAAGAAGCGCAGCAACTGGTCGCGCTCGCTGCCTCCCGTGGACGCATCATCACCGTTTATCAGGACCGCCGTTGGGATGGCGTTTTTCTCACCGTGAAGAAACTGGTCAGCTCGGGAGCTTTAGGCGCAGTGGCGGAATACGAATCCCGCTTCGACCGCTTTCGTCTCGACGCCAAGCCCAATGCCTGGCGTGAGCGCTCCAACTTTCCCGCGGCCGGCGTGCTCTGGGATCTTGGACCGCACCTCCTCGATGGCGCGCTCGTCCTGTTCGGAGAACCGGAGACCATCGACGCAACTGCCTTTTGCCAGCGCGCGACTTCCACCATCGACGACGCCTTCGACGTCTTCATGCAGTACCCGCGACCGCGCGCCAGTCTGCGCGCCCGCATCATCGCTTACGCTCCCGGACCGCACGTCCTGCTTCATGGAACCGAAGGCTCATTCATCAAGTATGGGATGGATCCGCAAGAGGAGATTCTCCGCAGCCCGAAATGTCCCGACGGGCTCGATTGGGGTGCAGATTGGGGTCTGGAACCCGAACAGCGCTGGGGAACGCTGACCCGCGTTAACGAACCGCCTCGGAAAATCAAAACCCAGCGCGGCGATTATCGCGGATTTTATGCCAACGTCAGGGATGCGATCGAGAAAAACGCCCCGCTCGACGTAACTCCAGAACAGGCTTTGCGCACCATGCGCGCACTTCTCCTTGCCCACAAAAGCAGCCGCGAAGCTCGAGTCGTGCGCTGGGACGAACCGGTGGACTAGAAGTCGGGTGCCCCACCCTACGCGATTTTCGTAGGGTGGGGATTTTGACTTTCCGGCACTACGCTTTCATCACCTTCTGATATGTCGTCTGAAATCTCTCCATCTCTTCCTGTGTACCCACGGTAATTCGCACCCAGGTCGGCATCACCGGCCAACTGCGGCCGATAAAAACATTGTCCTTCGCCATCGCCTCCTGCACCTGCCGCCCGGGCCGCTTCGTGTCGATCATGAAGCAGTTCGCTTCCGATGGAATGTACGTGAATCCGTTCTGGTCCAGCCAGTCAAAAGTCTGCTGACGGACGCTGGTGTTGATGCGCCGCCGCTCCCCAACCAGTTGCGGATCTTTCAGGCTTGCCGTCGCCGCCACCATCGCCGTCACCGGATTAAAGTTGAATCCGCCTCGTTCGAGGATCTTGCTGAGCAGGTCCGGCCGGGCAATCACCAATCCGCAGCGCAGTCCCGCCATGCCGTAGACCTTTGAAAACGTCCGCAACACCACTACATCTTTCCCCGCTTTCACGAACTCAAGCGCGCTCTGCGCTTTTTCCGTGAAGTGAATGTAAGCCTCGTCCACCAGAACGACAGAATCCTTCGGCTTGTTCGCGACCAGATACTCGATATCGCTCAACGGCGTCAGCGTCCCCGTCGGATTATTTGGATTGCAAACGTAAAACACGCCGCCATCCGGAGCCGCCGCCAGCATGGCTCGTACATCATGGGCATACGTCCTTGTGAGCGGAATTTTCACCACCCGCGCCGCGTTGCGGTCCGCCATCATCATCCCGATTTCAAAAGTCGGGTCGGCAGTTACGTAGCTTTTCTGCTGCGAAGTAAACGCCAGTACCGCCAGGCTCAATGCAGGAGTTGAACCCACGGTCGCGCGGATGGAATCCGGCTTCAGGCCTTCCATCTGCGCAAAAGTACTGATCAGGTCGTCGGTAAGGTTCATGGCATAGCGTCCGCCTCGCGGAAGAATCGCCGACATCGCGTCGCACGCGGATTTCGACGGCCCCAGCGGATTCTCATTGGAATCAATGACCACCGCGCCCGGAGGCGGCGCTTCCCTCCGCGGTCGCGCGGACTGAGCCAGCATCGCTTCGGTGAAAACCGGAAACGCGGCAACCGCCGACGCCGCAGCGGAGAATTGCAGAAAGGACCGGCGGGAAAAGCGTGGCATGCCAACCCTCCAAGCCAGAAAGTGTAGCCAGAGAGTGTATCAGGATAGCCCACCGCCAGCGCATCTCGGGCGTCGAAGGCAGCGACCTACAGCCGCTTCGTGTATTCGAACAGCTCCATGCCGAAAAAATCCGTCACCCGCCCCGACGGCGCGAATCCGTGCTGCTCATAAAACCGGATCGCCCGCCGCAACGGCTTGGTTGTATCCAGCGAAACATATTTGCATCCGGCTTTTGCCAGTTCCGCTTCGGCCCCTGCCAACAATTTCGACGCTACTTCGGTCCCTTGCCACTCCGGCAAGACCGCCATTCCGCGTAAATGGCCTTCTTCTCCTCGGGCTTGGCATCCGATCGTGCCCACAATGTTCGCGTCGGCAACCGCAACCAGTACGCACATCTCCTGCAGCCGCTGCCCTACGCTCAACTCGTCCATCACCGTATCGGAAAACGCATCCCGCGTGTATAGGCTGCGATACGGCGCAAATGCCGCCGCTAGGCAAGCCAGAACCGCGCCTCCATCGCTGGCTTCGGCCTTTCGTATCTCGAATGATTTTGAAGCGGACCTCATCTTCGCGGACTGTGGTGAGAAGAAAACACGGTTAGTCCGATGATGAAACTCCTGCGTAATACCCGGCCCGCGCTTGAATCTTGTAGCTCTGCTTGTTTTTGATTTCCAGTTTGCGATACGAGCCATCCATCTTCGTGTTGGTCGACGTGTAACCGATGTTGTACTGGCTGCGCAGTTCGTTGGCGATCTGATCGAAAGCGTCCCGCAATTTATCGAACTTGTTGCCCACGTTAATCACGCGTCCGCCCGTCGCTTCCGTGAGCCTGTGCATCTCGCCCTCACCGCTGTAGCCAAATCCGCCGTAGAAGCCGCGATCCGCGCACAGCAGCACGTAAACAATAGCGTCGGCTTTCTGCGCCGACTCCATGGCGTCCTGGATCTTCAGCCGGCTGCCCTCATCCTGGCCGTCAGTGAGCAGAATCATCGCCTTGCGCCCAACTTCCTTCGCCAGCATATCGTGCGAAGAAAGATAGACGGCGTCATACAGCAGCGTTCCCGGCGCGTTTTGTGTGGGCACCGGCCCGCCGCCCATGCCCGGAATGCCGCCGCTGCTGAAATCCGCATTGATCTTGGCTTTGTTCAGCGCGTTCTGCAGGCGATGCACGTCGCGGGTGAAATCCTGCAGCAGGTCCACGCTGATATCGAAGCTGATCACATAGGCCTCATCCTTGTCCGTCAGGATCTGCCGCAGAAACGCGCCGCCCACCTGCTTTTCCATGTCGAGCACGTTGGTTTGACTGGCGCTCGAATCGATCATGATCCCCAGCGTCAATGGCAAATTCGACTCAGCGGTAAAATACTTGATCGTCTGGGGCTTGCCGTCCTCCGCGACGGTGAAGTCGTCTTTGGTGAGGTTGGGGATCAGCACGCCGTGTTTATCTTTCACATTGAAGAAAACCGACACGACGTTCGCGGCCGCCTTGAACGTCGCCACCGGCTGCTGCGATTGATCCGATTGCTGCCCGCCGGTGGATTGCTGGCTGGTTCCCGAGGACTGATTGGGCGTGGATTGGCTGTCCGACTGCGCTCGTCCTAAGGCGCACACCAAGCACAGAGCAGTCAGGATTCCCACGGACAGGATTCGGCGCGGAAGGATGCTATTCTTTAACATCGGGCGATTCTCTCTGGGTGTTTTTGTTAGTCTAATCCTGTAGCTTAGATGCACCAAATCGGGCGGTCTGGGCATCCCAAGGGTCTGCAGGTACTATTTTTCTCGGGCGTTTAATAATCTCATGGCTAACTTCACATTGGATTGGCGAATTGCGCACAAGTCTCGCTGGGCCATCATTCTAATGCTCGTCCTCGGTCTGGTTATACCCGCCGTCTGGGCGCAGTCTAACGCAAATCAGGGCCAATCGCCCGCATCGGCGCAGTCGCAGCAGGACCAGTCGCAACCCAATCCACCCCAGCCCAATCAATCCCAGTCTGATCAGGATATTCCCGACGCGCCTTCGACCGTTCAGCCGCCCCCGCCTCCCTCGGCCATTCCGCAACCGACCAATCCCAGCCACGCCGTCCAGCCTCCCCAGCAACAACAAGAAGGGGATTCCGCATCGCACTCGAACCCCGCCACTCAACCTCCACCCAAGATGCCGCCGGTCCAGACCGTGCCGCCCGGAACCATTCCGCGCAACCAGCTCAATCCGACGGAAGGCGTCTACAAGCTTCCTCCGGTGTCGGTCGGTTTCGTGCTCATCCCGGTCATGGTAAAAGACACCGACGGACGCCTGGTCGAAGGCCTCGGTCCCAAGGATTTCAACGTTCTCGACAATGGCAGAAAAATGACGCTCACCTACTTCACCAGCGATCCTTTTCTGCTCTCTGCCGCGATCGTCGTCGATATGGGCATGCACGAGGTCACTCTGAAAACGGTTTATGAAACCCTGACTTCGCTGGTCGGCGCCTTCAGTCCATACGACGAATATTCTCTCTACACCTACAGCAGCACAGTCACCCAAACTCTCGATTTCACCAACAAGCCTCAACTGCTCACGGTAGCTCTCAACGAAATGAAGACTTACTCGGGGCGCAACAATGGGCCTGAGGTGCTCAATGGCCCATTCTCCATGGGCCCGACGGTCAACGGAGTTCCGGTTGGCGGCCCGCCCATCGCCCCGGTGCAAACGCCCACGCGGGAATCGCATGTGCTCAACGACGCGATTCTGCGCGCCGCTTTGGACCTGGGCAAGCGCGACAAGGCTCGCCGCAAAGTCATTCTCGTTGTAAGTGACGGCCAGGAACTCGGCAGTAATGCCAGCTATCGCGACGTCCTCCGCGTTCTCGAAACCCACGACATTCAGGTGCAGGCCGTCGTCGTGGGCGGCGGAGCTTTGCCCGTATTCCGCCAGGTCGGAAGATTTCATCTCAAAGAGCAGGGGTTTTGGGATCTCCTTCCGAGATACACCAAAGCCACCGGTGGAGGGCAGATCTTTGCCGAGTTGACCCGCAACTCCATCGAAGAAGCCTATTCGCAGATCACGTCCGACGTCCGCAACCAGTACACCATGGGATATCCCATCAAGTCCTCGCCCAGCACCGCCTATCACAGCATTGATGTCATCGTCGATAAGCGCGGCCTGAAAATCTCCGCCAAAGACGGCTACTATCCCGCCCCCACTCCCCGATAGCTTGTGTAAGGCCGGACGCCCTCGTCCGCCCCGACTCGCGCAGCGACGAGTTGCAACTGCCATCACCGACTGTCGTCATCCCGATGCGCCACGCTTTCCTCAACGGCGCAGCGACGAGCCCGACGCTTTCCCCGGGGGTCACCGGAGTAACCTGCCTCCAGTACCTCTCGTGTGATATAAAGACCTCGAACCGCCAATTGGGTCGTTGTGCGCGCAGTGGCCTGCGGTAGGTGTCCGCGCGTCGAGGAAAGCCTTTGAGTTTCATCAACTTCGCAGCCCGCGAGATCAATTGTAAGATCGTCTACTATGGCGCCGGCCTCGGTGGCAAGACCACCAATCTGCAATTGATCTATCAGAAAACTGCCGATCAGCAGAAGGGCAAGATGATCTCGCTGGCCACCGAAACCGAGCGTACCTTGTTCTTCGATTTCCTTCCGCTTGATCTCGGCTCCGTCCGCGGCTTCAAAACCCGCATCCACCTTTACACCGTGCCCGGACAGGTCTTTTACGACGCCAGTCGCAAACTGATTTTGCGCGGTGTCGATGGCATCGTCTTCGTTGCCGACTCGCAGGAGCAGCGCATGGACGCCAACGTCGAAGCCCTCGACAACCTCATGTCGAACCTCAAAGAGCACGGCTACGACTTCCACAAGATTCCCTACGTCCTCCAGCTCAACAAGCGCGACCTGCCCAACATTCTTCCCATCGATCTTCTGGCCACCGAACTCCGCCGCAAAAACGAACCAGTCGTCGAAGCCGTGGCCTTCCAGGGCGTCGGCGTCTTCGAAACTCTCAAAGAAATCGCCAAGCAAGTCCTCCAGGAACTCAAAGCCGGCGGCTAGAGCTTATGAATCATGGAGCGGCGGGCACCCTCGCCCGCCGAAGTAGCCGGTCACGTAAGCCACGCATCGATCCAGAACTTTTGCGGACTGTTTGGGTTCGAACTAAATTACAACCTCTTGACACTTTCGCACAGTTTGTCACGGTAGGATCGATGGCTTTCCCGTCGTAGGGAGGCGGATGAACTTGCGGCAGGCTGCCCTCACGGCGGGTTTTGCTTATGATGGTCCGCTGGGAGCGGCAAGACGGGGCTACTACCAACTATATGCAGAAAAGCGCGGCGCTTCGCTGGATCGAAAACGCTTATCTCCGAACCCATCTGGGGGGTCGCGGGGTGGAGATCGGCGGGTTGTGGCGACGCTTCACCGTCCCATCCAGCTCCAAAGTTTGGTATGTGGACCGTATGTCTATGGAAGATCTGACGAAACACTACTCCGCGATTCACACCGGCATCGTCGCCCCCGACATCATTGCTGATGGCGAGTCACTCCCGCTCAGAGGACTTGACTTCATTGTTGCCAGCAACGTGCTTGAACATCTGCCTTCGCCTTTAAAAGCTTTGAAGTCGTGGTATGAGGCTTTGCGCGGAGGCGGCTGTCTGCTGCTCAAAGTGCCGGACAAACGATTCTCCTTCGATCATCGGCGTGAGCGGACGTCGCTCACCCACCTTATTGAAGAGTATGAAAACCCGGACAGCATTGACTTACGGGCACACTATGGTGAGTGGGTCGAACTGGTGAATGGGAAGCCACGGCAGAGTGCGGACTTCGAGCGGGAACTGCAAAAGTTAATGGCTCAAAATTACAGCATCCACTATCACGTTTGGATTGATCGCGACCTCCGCGAAGTCATCGAGTACACAAGAAATGTGTGGCGCCTGGATTGGGAACCTGTTGTATTCTGGAACGCCCATTTCTACCGGAAAGAGACGGTCACCATCCTGAAAAAGCGTGCGACCGTCTAATTGGCCCGAGTCGCTCGCGAACGCCCCTCCGACCTTCCACTGCGAATCAGACTGACGGCTGGCGAAAAATCGCCTCTTCACTCATCTCAATTATGGAGCGGCGGGCGCCCTCGCCGAAGTAGCCGGACGACCGTCCGAAGAGACCGAGACTTCAAATCTACTTAGCCTTGTTTTCAGGAGCCCGCATCAGAAACGAAATGCCGTCAACGGTGTACACCACCTGGCCGGGATCGGCGGGCCTCGCTGGAACCTTCCCGCTGCGCACGGCGTCAAAAGCGGCAACCAGGCGAGGAAGCACGGAAGGCGATGCGACCGGAATGTTGTGCTGGCCGAGCACGAGCTTAACCTCCGGTGCCAGCGCGGCCAAGCGGCGAATCGACCGGGCGTACGCGTCAAGATCGGTTTCGGGACGATACAGCCAGATTGGCGCCGGGTAGTACGTGTCTCCGGTAAACAGCAGCCCGTTGCCGCGATCCAACAGCGAGATGGAGTCGGGCGTATGACCGGGCGTCGCGATGATTTCGACGGAGCGCCCACCGAGATCGATGCGATCTCCGTCGTGCACATACGAGGTGATCTTCCAGGGGCGGGTCACGTAGGTTTTCGGATCGAATCCCGCGGGAAGATCGCCACAGATCTCGCCCGGAGCAACTTCGGCTTGAGCGTCGTCGCGCGAACCCCGGGCATTCTTGCGAGTGAAGGCAGTATCCATGCTGTAGATCGCGTCGAACTGCCAGTTGTTGCCGACATGGTCGTCGTGGGTATGCGAGTTCAGTACCACGATAGGTAAGCCGCTAAGCTGGGTCGTAACCTTCTTCAGATCGCTTATTCCCATGCCCGTGTCGAAGAGCAACGCACGTTTTTCCCCTACGATCAGATAGCTGATGGTTTCCTCAAATTGATGTGGCTCGTAAATGGCAAAGACTTCTTGCGCGACTTTGTAGACTTCGAACCACGAATCGCTGACGGGCACGCGCTCGAGCGATTTGTATTCGGCGCGAGGCAAAGCGCGGCACCAGTCGGGAGTGGCGGACTGCGCCGAAGCCGAGAGAGCTGCTAATGAAAGTAATCCACTGCAAGCAATTCTTAAAGAGCATTTCACGCAGCGGATTATATCGCTCACAAGATCACCGTCAGACGCCTGGGGAAAGAGTCTTTCAACCCACATTCCTTGCCATCGTCCTTCAGTGTCCGAGTGACTTAAGTTATTGGCCCGCAGTGGTTACTCATTGTTACCTCCTCCGCCCTGTGATGTGATCGAGCATTGGGAAAGTGTTCTTGGTCTTCCCTCACGCCGAGGTGCGCTCGATGACCTGGTACTTCGTATTCTTCTTTATTTCGGGCTTTTGCGGAATTCTTTACGAGATCGTCTGGTTGCGGCTTTCCATGGCGCAATTCGGTGTTACCAGCGCCTTGGTGTCGATTGTTCTCTCCATGTTCATGGCAGGCCTGGGTCTGGGTTCCTGGGGCAGCGGAATTTTGATGCGGCGGTATGGCAACCGGGCCAGCAGCCTCGGTCTCCGGCTGTATGCGCTGGCGGAACTTATGGTCGGCGTCTCCGCGCTGCTGGTGCCTCTGCAACTGCAGTGGGGGCGCACCCTGCTCGAACGCACTGGGCTCCCGTCCTCCGGGGCTTACTACCTGGGCTCGGCAATGTGGGTTGGACTCACGCTGGTTCCATGGTGCGCCTGCATGGGAGCCACGATCCCTCTCGCGATGGAATCGATCAAGCGGAATTTTCAGGGCGAGTCGTCGAACTCGTTCAGTTATTTGTATCTTGCCAACGTCGTCGGAGCGACCTTGGGCGCGATTCTCCCGCTGCTCTTGATCGAGATCCTCGGCTTCCATGGCACCCTCCGCGTTGGTGCTGTCCTCAATGGCGTGCTCGCGCTCTCGGCGTTTGCACTCTCCACGCGGATGAGTCAAGGGCAACCGGCTTCGGCTGCGCCACAAACAGCAGAGGATGCGCCATCCGACTCGCCCGCCCAGAGCCGGCGTCCGCTGGTGCTGTTGTTTGCTACGGGCTTGACCAGCATGGGCCTCGAGGTTGTCTGGATTCGCCAATTTACCCCCTATTTGGGCACAATGGTCTACGCCTTCGGCGCGATCCTCGCCTTGTATCTGGTTTCCACTCTGCTGGGCTCGAAAATCTACCGCGTCTGGAACAGAAAGCACTCCGGGGAACCGCAGTTGATCTGGTTGGCTTTGGGTGTGAGCGGCTTTCTGTCGCTGGCGGCCAGCGATCCCAGCTTTCGCCTGTTCACCGCGTTGCGCCCGATCCTCGGAATCGCCCCGTTCTCCCTCATCTTGGGATTTGTCACGCCTCTGCTCGTGGACCGCTGGTCGGGCGGCAATCCCGATCGCGCCGGCACGGCATACGCCACGAACGTCGCTGGATGCATCCTCGGCCCGTTGCTTTCCGGTTTCATCTTGCTGCCCTTGGCAAGTGAGCACTGGGTGATTTGCATCCTGGCCTTCCCCTGGCTGATCTTCGGATTCGACCTCCAGTTGCGGCAGCCGGCGCCCCAGAAATCTGCACGCCGTTGGGTAGCCTACGCCCTCGTCGTGCTCGCGGTTCAGCTGGCTTGGGTCTCTAAGGACTTTGAAACCCAGTTCTCGGGCGATTCCATCGTGCTCCGTGACAGTACCGCCACCATCGTCGCCACCACCGAAACGGGGCACAAGCGACTCTTAGTCAATGGCGTCGGGATTACCGGCTTGACGCCGATCACCAAGCTGATGGCTCATCTGCCGCTGGCTTTTCTGGACCGCCCTCCGCAGAATGCCCTGGTCATCTGCTTCGGCATGGGCACCACCTTCCGTTCGGCAATGTCCTGGGGCATTTCCACTACTGCCGTCGAGTTGGTGCCGAGCGTTCCTCGCGTCTTCTCCTACTACCATGCGGACGGAGATCAGCTGTTGCGGTCCCCGCTGGCGCACATTGTCATTGACGATGGACGCCGGTATCTGGAACGCACCTCCGAGCAGTTTGACCTGATTGCCATCGATCCCCCTCCGCCGATTGAGGCCGCAGGATCCAGCATGCTCTACTCCAAAGAGTTCTACACCGTGCTCGGCCAGCGGCTGCGGCCCGACGGCATATTGCAGCAGTGGCTGCCCGAGGGCGATCCGGTCGTGCGCAGCGCCGTGGCGCGCGCTCTCCAGGAGTCCTTCCCTTACGTGCGCACGTTTCGATATTTTCGCAACTGGGGTTATCAGTTCCTGGCCAGCCGCCAGCCGATTCCTATTCGCTCGGGCGAGCAACTGGCTTCAAAGCTGCCCGAGACGGCAACGCGCGACATCATGGAATGGCCGTTTGAGCCGTCGGCGGCGCAGGAATTCAACTTTGTCCTGAAAAATGAGATTCCCATCGCTCAGCTCATCGACCTCGATCCCAACGCCGAAGCCATGCGCGATGATCGCCCGGTCAACGAATATGTAATTCTGCGCCAGCTCAAGACCAGCCGCTTCCGCACCGACGCTCTAATGGCCTGGTACCAGCACACTAAGGAACCTTAGAGCCAGCGCAAAAGCTCTCCTTCGCAATGGCTGACCATCATGATCGGCATTCGGCCCGCTCACTTCACCGGCTCACTGCGAAGTTCATCGGTTGCGACGTTCCCCCCGCACAATCCGCCGTCATCGAATCTGTCGCCGAAGACGACGCAGCCCCGCTGCTGAACGTCACCGGCTGCGATTCCGGAGGGCTCACCACTGTAACCGCCACGCTGGCCGGTGTAGCCAGATCTTCGCTTGAGATCGTGGCCTTCAGTTGATGCCCACTCACGAACGTAGTCGTGAGAGCCGAGCCGTTCCAGTTGATGGTCGAATTGTTCTGGAAATGGTTTCCGTTCACTACAAGTTCAATGCCGGGAGTGCCCGCTTTTGCGCTGCTAGGCGCAAGCGAAGCAACCGATGGCGTCTCGACACAGTTCCCACAGGAAAAAACACCCAGGCTGCACCCTATCGCCAAGACGCACCAAACGCGCCATCTGAACCAGCGTGACTCTGACATACTGCACCTCCACTCTTGCGTTTCGAAATTCTGTCAATTCAAGAGTGCAGGGTTTTTCGCCCGCCTTCATAAATTTGCTTTCTTTGCTCTGTGTGATGACACCGCCAAATGGAAAGTTGGCCAAATTGTGCGCGGGAACGACCCCGCCAACTGAGCCCAAGCGAGAGGTCTTACGTCGACTCCAAACCGTGCAATGGAGAGCTTTTACGCCGACTAACCCGCCAAACTTGCCGGGTCACCCAGCCAGCTTCCGCAGACCGGACCTAAATTACCACCGCTTCTTTGTATTCCCCAAACACGCGCCGCATCGCGTCTGAAATTTCTCCCACGGTCGCGTACGCTTCCACTGCGGCAACGATCCGCGGCATCAGGTTCGCTCCCGAGCACGCGGCTTCCTCTACTCCTGCGAGAACTGCTTTCCATGCACCCGCATCCCGCTTCGCCCGCAACGCCCGCACGCGTTCCACCTGCTTTGTCTCCAGCGTCGGATCGATCCGCTGAATCGGAATCGCCTTCTCTTCCTCCACTTCAAAACGATTTACTCCCACCACAATCGCCTCTTGGCTGTCGACGCGCCGCTGATATTCATACGCCGCATTCTGAATTTCCTGCTGCACGAATCCGCGCTCGATCGCCTTGAGCATTCCGCCCAGAACTTCAATCTTGCCCAGGTATTCCGCCGACCCTTTCTCGATCTCGTTGGTCAACGTCTCAACATAGTAGGAGCCGGCCAGTGGATCGATAGTCTGCGGAGCGCCCGACTCGTACGCAATGATCTGCTGCGTGCGCAGCGCGATGCGCGCCGCCTGCTCGGTGGGAAGAGCGAGCGCTTCATCGTACGAATTCGTGTGCAGCGACTGGGTCCCGCCCAGAACAGCGGCCAGCGCCTGAATCGCCGTGCGCACGATGTTGTTTTCCGGCTGCTGCGCGGTCAGAGTCGAGCCCGCCGTCTGGGTGTGAAAACGCAGCATCCAGGAGCGCGGATTTTTCGCTTTGAAATGCTCGCGCATGATGCGCGCCCACATCCGCCGCGCTGCCCGGAACTTGGCTACTTCTTCCAGAAAATTGTTGTGCGCGTTGAAGAAGAAAGAAACCCGTGGCGCAAACTTATCCACGTTCAGACCCGCTTTGATCGCGGCCTGCACATAAGCCATGCCATTGCCCAGCGTGAACGCGACTTCCTGCACCGCGCTCGATCCCGCCTCGCGCATGTGGTAGCCGGAAATCGAAATCGTATTCCAATCGGGCACGTTCTCATTGGCCCAGGCAAACATGTCGGTGATGACGCGCATCGCCTGTTGCGGCGGATAAATATAGGTTCCGCGTGCGATATATTCCTTGAGCACGTCGTTCTGCACCGTCCCCGACAACTTGCGGATGTCGGCGCCTTGCCGCCGCGCCACCGCGACATACAGCGCGAGCAGAATCGACGCCGTCGCATTGATGGTCATCGATGTAGAAATCTCGGTGAGATCGATGCCGTCGAACAGCCGCTGCATGTCTTCGATCGAATCGATCGCCACCCCCACCTTGCCGACTTCGCCTGCCGCTAACGCATGGTCGGAGTCCATCCCGATCTGCGTGGGCAGATCGAATGCGACCGAAAGCCCGGTCGTCCCGTTCGCCAGCAGGTATTTGTAGCGCTTGTTGGATTCCTCGGCGTCGCCCATGCCGGCATACTGGCGCATGGTCCACAGCCGTCCGCGATACATGGTGGCTTGCACGCCGCGCGTGAACGGATATTCGCCCGGATATCCGATTTCAGTTTCGTAATCCGAGCCCTTCACATCGGCCGGCGTATAAAGCGGATGAACAGGAATGTGCGACGAAGTTTCAATCTCAGCAGAGGTTTCCGAACTCCTTGTCGACTTGGAAGTCATCGAACCCGCTTCCCTCAAAACGCAGTGCCCCATCCTACGCGATTTTCGTAGGGTGGGGATCTTACTACTGTCTCTTCCGCACCTTCCAGAACGAGCTGAGTCCAAACCAGCCAAACGCCAAAGTAAAACCCATCGCGACCGCAACCCGGCCGAGCGTCGCGTGTCCTGTGTGATACTTCATGTACTCGCGGCCGAAAGCGAACGCGCCAAAGAACGCCATCGCCAAAAATACCGTTCCGGTTACTTCCAGCCAGAGTTGATGCGCCACGCCGGCAAACGAGCGCAGGGTTGCACCGACGGCTCGTTTTGCCGCATTGAGCGTCCGGCTGCGTCCCGCCTGCTCGCCCGCAACCCGCGCCACCACGCCGACCTTTCGCCAGGTCGAAACTTTGCTCACAGCCTCGATTTTAACAGCCTGCGGCGCTACAATGAGCCCAACAGCTCCGGCCAGCGAACCGTTGCGTGAGCGCGAGCATCTAAAGGCCAAGGGGGATATGTGGATCCGCAACTCAAGCAACTGATGAAGGAACTCGGCGACGCTATCAACGAATCGCTTTCCGACTCGGAGCAGATTTCGGAAGTGGTCGCCCGCATCAAAGATGGCGGATACGACATTTTCCTGGTGCTCGAAGCCACCATCGGCGTGAGCAAGCAGGGCGAAAAACCCTCGGACAAGACCTCGCTCATCACCACCCTCTCCACCAACCCCGAGTTCAAGGTCAGCGATCAGGATCTGAAGTTTCTGAAGTCCCTGCGCATCAAGATCGAAGAAGAAAACAAGGAGAGCTAGCTCCCCTCCGCATCTCCCGCCCGGCAAAGGAACCACTGCAGGTAACCGCCTTCCTCCCCATGCCAATTTGCCTCACAGCGTTTCTGCCTGTGCTACCATCTAATGTTTTCGCTTCGCACCCGCCGTGCTAAGAAGAGTGATTCCGTGCGTCTGAGCGCCGCCGCCGCGGAATTCAGGGGTAGTTATGAAAGACACTCTCGGGGTTCTCTTGGCCGGAGGCGCAGGAGAGCGCCTCTATCCTCTCACTCGTGATCGCGCCAAACCCGCAGTCACCTTCGGCGGTATCTATCGCATTATCGACATCACCCTTTCCAACTGCCTCAATTCCGATCTCCGCCGCGTCTATATCCTCACCCAATACAAGGCCCTTTCCCTCAACCGCCACCTCCGCGAAGGCTGGAACATCTTTGGCCGCGAAGTCGGCGAGTTTATCGAAGTCCTCCCGCCCATGAAGCGGGTCAGCGACCAGTGGTATCAGGGCACCGCCGATGCCGTCTACCAGAACATCTATTCCATCGGCTCCGAGCAGCCCAAGCACGTTCTCATTCTTTCCGGCGATCACATTTATAAGATGGATTACGGCAAGATGATGAAGCAGCACCAGGATTCCGCTGCCGACATCACCCTGGCTACCATTCAGGTCGATCCCTCACAAACCTTCCAGTTCGGCGTGGTCGACGTCGACCCGGACGGCCGCGTCAACGGCTTCGAAGAGAAGCCCAAGGTCACCCAGCTGCGCTCGCCCATCAACCCCGAAAAAGTCGCCATCTCCATGGGCGTCTACATCTTCAACGCCGACGTACTCATCCCCGTCCTGCTCAAAGACGCCGAGAATCCGCAGTCCAGCCATGATTTCGGCAAAGACATTCTGCCGAAGATGGTCAACGACTACCGCGTCTATGCCTACGACTTCGTCGACGAGAATAAAAAAGAAGCTTTGTACTGGCGCGACGTGGGCACGCTCGAAGCCTATTACGAAGCCAACATGGATATCGTCTCCGTCTCGCCGATTTTCAATCTCTATGACGAGCAGTGGCCGATCCGCACCCATCAGCGCCAGTACCCGCCGGCAAAATTCGTTTTTGCCGAAGCCGGTCGCACCGGCACCGCCCTTGATTCCATCGTCTCCGGCGGCTGCATCGTCTCCGGTGGAACCGTCAAGAATTCCGTGCTTTCTCCCGACGTGCGCATTAATTCTTACTGCGAAGTCGATCAGAGCATTCTTTTTTCCCACGTCGTCGTCGGACGCCATTGCCGCATCCGCCGCGCCATCATCGATCGCGACGTGCACCTGCCCGAAGGCACCACCATCGGTTTCGACGCCGAAGCCGACCGTCAGCGCTATTTCGTCACCGAGAGCGGCATCACCGTCGTGACCCGCGATTATTCCTTGTTCGAAAACCCCGTCACCGTCGACTACTTCACCAGCGAATGATTTACGCAGCGAATAGCCGCTGACTCATGCGCGAATAGCCGCTGACTCACGCGCGACAGCCGCCGACTCATGCCCGAATAATCGCCCTCGGCCGTCCGGCGGAACTCAGCTCCGCAGTTTTCCACGTCTGCCGTAGACCACGTAAGATCTGAGCAAGTTCGCAAGGAAACGTCGACAGGTTCAGTCGCTTGCTCCGATCCTCAGCCCTTTACCGCGAACACGCTGTAGTTGGCCGTGAACTGATCATTCCTGGTGAGCCTCATTCCTTCCATCGCCAATCCCAGGACATTCACCAGCGGGCACAGCGTTCGCCGAAAAACCGCTTTCGCCCCCTCGTAATGTAGAAACACATTCATAGCCAGATTCATGGTTCGCAGAACGCTGCTCACGCTGTACAGCTCCGGAACGATCTCCACTTGCGCAAACGGAGCCAACATCCTCGACAATCCTGGCCGCGTGAACCTCCACAGTTCCTCCTCAATGAACCGCGGCGCGCACGCCACCAGGCTGGCAAGCAGCACTCCACCAGGTTTCAGTACGGCGTGGATTTGCCGCACCGCAGTCAGCGGATCCCGGAAAAATTCCATCACCTGTGTGACGATCACCAGGTCGAAGGTTTCCGGACGGAACGGTAACCTCTCGCCATCCGCCACTACCGTCACCAACGGCGTTTGGATCAGGTCAATCGCAATGTAGCTGTCAACGCGTCCGTCGAGCAGCGGTCGATAAGGTTGGTATCTGCCGCCGATATCCAACACCCTTAGCTTCTTGCCTTCAAACCGCTCGATCCACCGGGAAAAAATCAGCCGTCGCGAGCGCAGCACCAGGTAGCTCGGGTCAGAAAGCGAAGGATACAGACGCCGGTTCGCGGCGGCCAGCAACGACTGTTTAACATCATCCGCATCTGAGCCAGTCCTTTGCTCCGTCATCGATGATTAGCATATCGGAAAGGCCTCGTTGCGTTAATCGAATCATCGAATGGAACCACGCCTCTGCGCTCAAGTCCGCGGATGGCCGGCCAACTTGCCGCTCAACGCGATTTACGTCCGCCGTGAATGTCCGGGATTACTGGTGGTTCTGATCGTGGTCTTTATCGTGATCATGGTGGCTGTGACGCCAATCCCAGTAACGCTTCTGATCTTCTTTCGACAAATGCTGATAGTCCACATGCGCGTCCCGGTGGTTCTCGACCACCCATTGGTTGTAGTAAACGTCTTCCTGCGGAGTGTAGTAGTAGTGGTGCGCGCAGCCGACCGTTGCCAGCGGCAACATCAGGGCAAATCCCAGAAGCAACGAACCCAAAAGCTTGCTGCCACGATGCATGAGACATCCTCCTTGCCACGATTCAGGCAGACAGGTTGGTTGCCATTCAGCCCCTTTGCGTTGCTTTGGCGGTTTTGAGCGTAATGATTCCATAAACAATGTCGGCTCCCAGGCCCGAGTAGACTTTGGAAGCGCTAACCACCAAAGGGCTCGGAGGAAAGGAGCCGAACATGCTCATTATAGGGTGTGATTATCATCCGGGCTTTCAGCAGATTGCTTTTGTGGACACGGAAAGCGGTGAAGTTGGGGAACGGCGCTTGGCGCATCGTGAGCAGG
>JASHPL010000239.1 GCA_030038125.1 Candidatus Sulfotelmatobacter sp. | reverse complement strand
TATTTTTTCGGGGGCGGGAAGGCCGAAGGCAACGGCAAGATGAAAGACGAATTGGGGGGCAAGGGCGCGGGCTTAGCCGAAATGACCAATGCCGGATTGCCGGTGCCTCCCGGCTTCACCATCCAGACCGAAGCTTGCCGCGAGTTCCTGCGCAGTGGCGGCTCGGTACCGGCGGAGATCACACAGCAGATGGAATCCGCTCTGGGCCGTCTGGAGCAGTTGCAGAAACAGAAGTTGGGCGGCGGTGACAATCCGCTGCTGGTGAGCGTGCGTTCGGGAGCAAAGTTTTCCATGCCGGGAATGATGGACACCATCCTCAACCTCGGTCTCAACGATCAAAGCGTGGAGGCATTGGCGAAGCGCAGCGACAATGCCCGTTTTGCCTACGATTCCTATCGGCGTCTGATTCAGATGTTCGGCAACGTGGTGCTGGACATCGAAAAATCGGCTTTCGACGAGGTGTTTGACGCGAAGAAGAAGCAGAAAAAAGCGAAGCTCGACACCGAACTCGACGCCAAGGCGCTCAAGGAAGTGATCGCCGAATACAAGAAGGTGGTCAAAAAGTACGCCAGGCGCGACTTTCCGCAGGATCCGCACGAACAGCTGGTTATGGCGCGCGATGCAGTGTTCCGCTCGTGGCAAAACGAGCGTGCCAAGCACTACCGGCGTATCAACAACATCGATGACATGCTGGGAACCGCCGTCAACGTGCAGGCCATGGTCTTCGGCAATCTGGGCGAGACCAGCGGCACCGGGGTTGGGTTCACGCGCAATCCCGCCACCGGGGTGAAGGAGTTCTACGGCGAGTTCCTGATGAATGCGCAGGGCGAAGATGTGGTTGCGGGCATCCGTACGCCGGTACACATCTCGGAGCTCGAAAAGATCATGCCCGAGGTTTATCACCAGCTGCGCGAAATCACCACCCGGCTCGAAACCCACTATCGTGACATGCAGGACTTTGAGTTCACCATCCAGGACGGCAAGTTGTACATGTTGCAGACGCGCAATGGCAAACGCACGGGACGCGCCGCAGTGCGTATCGCCATCGAGATGGTGGAGGAAGGATTGATAAACGAAAACGAAGCCATCTTCCGCGTCGATCCCAACCAGCTCTATGACTTTCTGGTGCCGACGTTGGATGAGAAGAGCAGCAAGGTGGAAGTGCTGGCGACCGGTCTGCCGGCGTCTCCGGGAGCGGCGGTTGGACAGATCGTGTTCAGCGCGGACCAGGCGGTGGAGAAAGCCGGTCCGGGAAGCCAGAAGAATCCTGTGATTCTGGTGCGGGCCGAGACCACGCCCGAGGATATTCACGGCATGGAAGTGGCGGCGGGAATTCTGACCTCGCGCGGTGGCATGACCAGCCATGCTGCGGTCGTGACTCGCGGAATGGGCAAGTGCTGCGTGGCCGGGGCGGGCGACATTGAGGTGAACGAACGGGCCCGCGAGATGCGGGTCAAAGGGCAGGTGTTCCACGAGGGGGACTGGATCTCGCTCGATGGCACCACCGGACGCGTCATCAGGGGGAAACTCAACACCCTGCCGGCGTCTGCCGAAAATTCCGAACTGAAGAAGCTTATGGGCTGGGCCGAGCCGTTCCGCAAAATCGGGGTGCGCGCCAACGCCGACATTCCCCGGGATGCGATCCAGGCGCGCGCCTTCGGGGCCGAAGGCATCGGTCTTTGCCGCACCGAGCACATGTTCTTTGCTCCCAAGCGCATTCCTCACATGCGAGCGATGATTCTGGCCGACAACGAGAAAGACCGACGCGCCGCATTGAAGAAGCTGCTGCCCTATCAGCGGGAAGACTTCGAAGGTCTGTTCAAAGTAATGGATGGTCTGCCGGTGACCATCCGGTTGCTGGATCCGCCCTTGCATGAATTTTTGCCCAAACGCGAGAAGCTGATGGTCGACATCGCCAGCCTTTCCCATGCGGATGGGAAGCAGAAGAAAGCGCTGGTGGAGGAATACCGCGAATATGGCGCCAAAGGAGCAGGTGATCTCAAGAAGCTTTTACCCGGGCTGCTGGGCCGGGTGGAAGAGTTGCATGAGTTCAATCCGATGCTGGGGCATCGCGGCTGCCGGTTAGGAATCACCTATCCGGAGATTACCGAGATGCAGGCGCGCGCCATTTTCGAAGCGGCCGTAGCGGTGGAACAGGCAGGCAGCAAGACGCACGCCGAAGTCATGATTCCCCTGGTTGCGACGCTGAAGGAAATGCAGAACCAGGCTGCGATAGTGCGCCGGGTGGCCGAAGAAGTGTTCCGGGAAAAGGGGAAACACGTCCACTACCTTGTGGGCACCATGATCGAGTTGCCGCGGGCCGCGCTGGTGGCCGACGAAATCGCGAAGGAAGCCGAGTTCTTTTCCTTTGGCACCAACGATCTGACGCAGACCACGTTCGGTTTCTCGCGCGACGACGTTAACAAAGTCCTGCCCACCTATCTGGCGGAGGGAATTCTGAAGCAGGATCCGTTCGCGGTGATCGATCGCGACGGGGTGGGGGAACTGGTTCGTATCGGCATTGAACGCGGACGCAAGACACGGCCTGGCCTGGAAGTTGGCATCTGCGGCGAGCATGGCGGCGAGCCTTCCTCGGTGGAGTTTTGCCACCAGGTCGGCATGGACTACGTTGCCTGCTCACCGTTCCGCGTGCTGACCGCCCGCCTGGCGGCCGCCCAAGCCGGCGCCAGCGACAAGTTGAAAGTCGAGGGTGGAAGAACCAAGTA
>JASHPL010000238.1 GCA_030038125.1 Candidatus Sulfotelmatobacter sp. | reverse complement strand
ATCGACAAAATGGTCTTCCTCTAATTCCATTCCGTCAACATCACAGTCAGGGTGCAACCGGAGGAGGTCTTGCAGGTAGTTTGTACCACTGCGCTCGGCAATGCCGAGAATGAAAACAACCCGTGCATTCTGCGATCCTGATTTGAAGGTAGCCACATCCAAAAGCCCATTGTCGGTTGCCGCCATAAGCCCCCAATCTAGAAGCTATGTTTATTTGCTCGCGCGATTACTGAATAGCCCAGAAACCTTCTGGCTCGAATATGAATTGGTGTGGCGAGTCAGCCGACGTACTGTTTCACCAAACTATAACACCCACTGATTCGGTTGAGGAAAGCAGATGGGCTCAGGTTACCAGGGATGCAGATTCGCCCCAACTCAAATCGATTTACATTCCTCGAGCAAAACCCGCCAATGGTCGTGAAGGCGAAATCATAACCGGCTTCTTGAACGCGTCCAGCAATTGCACTGGAGATATCTGGTTCCGAGCCATTTGGGTAGGCGAAACAGCGACAAACACCTCCGATTTGCTCTTCAATGGCAAGTTTACTCGCGCGAAGCTCATGGTCCACACGGTCTAGCGATATCCTGGTCAAGATAGGGTGTTCCACAGTATGCGATCCAATCTCAAAGCCCTTATTCTTCAAACGTCGGACACCGTCCCAGTCGAGAAAGCCGAAAACTTCCTCTTTTTCCTCCCGGGAATCGGAGATCTCAACTTCACGCAGTCGGTCCAAGTATCGCTCACATTCCTCATGGGGTAGCTTCTTACATGCTTCCCGCACAGAACCCGCTAACAGAGCACGCCCCTGTGGATCGACCGTCCTGTCGATTCCTGCACCTGGCGTTGGAATAGTCGCATTCGGCCAATGCAACACGCGCCAGTAGATCTCAAGTATCCAAAGCGCTTGGGCGCTTTCAATGTATCCGGTACAGATGTTAAACAACGCGGGTATGCCCAACCCCAGCAATACGGGTGCCGCATTGGTCAGATTGTTCATGTAGCCGTCATCGAACGTGACCAGAACCGGATGCTTTGGTAAGTCGGCTTTCCCTGTCCACCAATCTGCCAGGTCTGAGATGCTGACAGGCTGACAGGAGCGAGCCAGCATCGTCATTTCTTCCCTGAAAGTTTTTAAACTGACGGTATAGTCGGAATGAACACCACTGTAATGCTGGTCGCGCACTACGCTATGATAAGTAAGCACAAGGAGCGATTTTGACCGTGCGGCTCTGAATGCAGCGTTCACTCCTAGGTATCTGCAGAGATACGGGAGCGCACCCTTCGCGATGGCTGCCCCTGTCGACTTGACCGAAATCATTTGCGGGGACACACAATCCTAGCTTTAACGCGAGCCGACTGAGTGCTTTTCAGTCCAAACCAGCTCGTCACGCCATGCACCGCACAATAACTGCCCCGTAGCCTTCTGGACTCTCTTGTCTATTTCAGCTCCCCACCCGACGGCGGTTTGGTTAATTGCTCGCGTACTCAATGGTTGCATCGTTGCGTGCTCTTTCGGGGGTTAGCGAATGCTGGGTCAGCTTTCTGGCTAAATAGATATCTTCGTCTGGCAACAGACCGAAACGACGTGCATAGGAATCACCGTTCTCTCTCGGGAGGCAGTGCAGTTCTACGAAGAACCCTGCAGCTTCAAGTCTACGTGCGTAATCCCTTCCGTACAGCCGGACATGATTGTCCTGCCCGAAGAGTCGGAGGCGTTCGCTGGGGCTGCAAGCCGGGGGCCCGTCCACAGTCGCAATCCGCGACGCAGCGATCGGAACCTGGAGTATGGCCCAACCACCGGACTTCAGAACACGAATGATTTCGCGCATTGCTCGGCAGTCGTCTGGAATGTGCTCCAAAACGTGATTACAAATAACCACATCGAAGCTCTCGTCCCCGAAGCACAACGCGTTGATATCCGTTCGCACGGAGGCGTAAGGCGCAAGGTCGGCACTGACGTATTGGATGTTTTCGCAACGCTGCAAGACCCGCCGTAGATTCTTTTCGGGTGCGAGGTGCAGCATTCGAAGCGGATTCCTAAATACCGAGGTGCAGGTCTTCAGGAAAAGGTAGACATGCCGTTCTCGTGCGTGGGACTTGCAGAAAGGACAGAACGATTGATCGAAAGTTCCGCCCCCGATAATGTGCTCCTGCGTGAAAAGCGGCGAGGGTTTAGCATGATATGGAATGAAGCGGCGGAGGCTCATATGACAGAAAGGGCATTGTCGCCCGAGACCCTGACACGCGAAAAAAAGCCAGGCTTTCCGGATACAAACCTTGACGAAACCGCGAATACCGTTCCGCTTCAGTGACGCATCGATTCTTCGTAGCAATGTTTCGCTGCCGTCGGCTCTAGGATCCATTTGCCCTACACCACAATACTAAACGTGAATATCAGGTACTTTGAACACGCCAGATTTTCTGGAAAGTCGAGAAATCTTCGGCAGAGAAAGCCTTGAACAGCAGCACCATGGCAACGTAGCTGGCCGCACCAGCACATACCACCACCCACAAATTGGCATGTTTCTCTAGAATGAACGTTACGCCTGCCATACCAGCGGCCGCCAATGCCAGCCTTCCGGTGAGGCGAAGAAAATTGAGACGAGTGCCGTCACGGCGCAACTGGTATATGAGGAGCAGCAGGATCACGAGGGAGCTGGCCAAATTAGACATTGCTGCTCCTGAGGACGCAAAGTAGCGTATCAGCAGGTATCCGCCGCCGAAACGCGCCACCAAGGAGATGATCTGGGAACTAAAGACGTCGCCATGATCACCTCGGGCGGAGAGGACGCGCCACAGAATATGCCACAAAGTAGCCAGCGGCACGGTCCACGAGAGGATGCGCAACGCCGGCTCGGATGGCCCGAACCCCGGACCATATAACACCTGCAGAATCGGACGCGCGAGGACAAACATTCCGACGGTCAGTGGGAACGATGTCGCCAATAAGTACTTGATCGATTTCGACCGCAGCAGGTGAGCTCTGCTGTCTCCAGTGTGATGGTATTTTGAAAGAACGGGGTACACGCTCGTCATATAGCATTTCGGGATCAGTTGCCATAGGTCGACGATGCGTAGAGCTGCACTGTAGAACCCGATCTCAGCGTCATTCTTAGTAAAGGACAACAGTATTATCTCTGGGCGGGATAGAAAACCTTGCACGAGCGAGACTCCCGTGAACGCTCTCATTTCGCGCACTATTTTCCAAGCGAAAGGAAAAGAGAATTCCCAGCGAAGCTCCACCATACGATGGATTACGATGAAGTAGAACCCCGCCACCGCGAATTGAACGATTACGAAAGCAATCACCAGACTCAACACCCCGTAGCCTCTGAGTAGTAGGTACAGCGAAGCCCCTACATTGATAATGCCTGCGATCACCGCTGAGTAAGTCAGGAACTCCGCTCTTTCATAAGCGATGAAAACGCCCTCCTGAATGGCTTTGAAAACAGCAGGTATGATGGCCCAGATGATCACGTATAAGCAGCCCTGGAGTTGTTGGGAGTAGCCAAACCATGGCATCACCATCCGCGCGATCACGGCCAGGACTATTGCGAATGCGCTGCTCATCGCCGCAAGGTGAACAACGTAGCGGCTGGTCTGATTGGGATCGCGAGCGATCTCACGTGTCAAGTAGGTAGTCGAACCAATCTCGGCCGCAAGAAACAGCAATCCGTAGTACACCATCGCCGCCGAGTACACACCAAGACCGTCTGCCCCGAGTTTGCGGGCGACCAATATCCCCAAGTAGACGGTCGAGGCCCGCTCAATGATCTGAGCTAGACCCACTCCGAACGTGTTCTTCAGGATTGTGCGCGACTGGCTCACCGTATTGATATAACCCTCACTTCGCTGAGTGCCAGACCATCAGAAAATACGGTCCTCGCATACAGAGATCCGCATTGTTCGCACTTTGGCTGTTCCTCCTCGAAACAGAGGCGGTTCCCGCACTTGCAGACCCAGCCTACAATTCGGGCCGGATTCCCGACCACTAGAGCATGTGAGGGAACGTCTTTAGTGACGACTGCACCGGCTCCCACCATCGCGAACGAACCAACCGTGACGCCGGCGATGATCACAGCTCCTGCGCCAATTGACGCACCAGTTCTTACCAATGTGGGCACACGCCAATCAGTCCCCTGGTATCGATCTTTCGCTTCCGGCAGACGTGGCGATCTGGGAAAGAGGTCATTTGTAAATAGGACACCGGGACCAACAAATGTTCCGTCCTCTAACTTGACGCCGTCCCAGATCATATTTCCATTCTTGATGGTAGCATTGCTTCCAATGATTGCTCCCGTCTCAAGAAAACAATGTTCACCGACATTGCAGTTTCTTCCTATCACAACGTCTTTCATAACGTGAGCAAAAGCCCAAATGCGAGTGCCTTCACCGATATCCTGAGACTCGACTATCGCGTTTGGATGGATGTAGGCTTTATCGTTCATATCTACGTACTCCGAATCGGCCGTGGCTTCGTTTAGTGCAAAACTTCCTTGTTCGTGATCTCTAGCCCTTTGCCGCGTTGCAAGGCGCTCCTTGCGAACAGCATCGAAAGCCGGATGCTTTCTCGCCATTTCATGGAAAACGGCAGGGTCCGGGTGCGGAGCATGGTCATTAAGAGTTTCGATGGTGAGCGCGACAATCCCGCCGCGTAGAGATGGAATTGATAAGGGAAGTGGTCATCGAGGGATATTGCAGTGCTGGATGGGAGATAGTTATGCAGGGTGGACATTATGCTCGCGAACTCTCTCTCCAATTGTTCGAGCCTCCTCCGGGATTCTTGCTGACGAGTTAGACCGCGAAAATTGAAGTGGTTTGCACCGTGCAACCTGTACATCGCTAATGGTTGCTTTAGTCCGATGACCGGACCGAAAAAGGGCGCAAGTCCAGCGACAAAGGCGTCAGCGCAAAGTCTATAGAGGTCGGCCGGGAGTGGAACCACTTTGCTAAGGAAGGTACGGGATGCACACAACCCAGTGGTAGTGGGGTGTGGCCACCAAGTTCCCGTACGCTCCACTTTCAGTCTGATATCGCTATGTAAGACTGAGCGTGGCCACGGGTTGCCTGTTTTGTTCTTATTCGCATCGACAAACTGAAGTTGATGATATATCAAACTGGCGTGGGGATTTTGTTTGTATGCTTCGACTACAGAGGACACCTTGGTTGGGAGGAATACATCATCAGCGTCCAGAAAACAGATTAGGTCGCCTTTACTTCGGTCGAATCCGGCATTAAAAGTGCTGCCTTGCCCGCCATTCTCCTTATATAATGCAACGATGCGAGTTCCGTAGGAGGCAATGATTTCCCGGGAGTTATCCGTTGATCCGTCATCAACGACGATAACCTCCACAGACGGATAGTTCTGTTGCAGGGCGCTGTCGATCGCATCCCGCAGGAAGCAAGCATAGTTGAAATTGTTAATTAAGATGCTGACCAGCATAAGTTGCGCTCAAGCGTGACTCAACTATTGAGACGCCTGAGCCTGAGATGGGCAAACGTTTTCAGCCTCCCACCACCACACCCCAGTACAGAGTCAGTGCGGTTTTGCCTGGAAACCTCAGGGACCTACCCTGTAGGTTGCGATCTTGGCGTCATCTACGTAGATAACTGAAGGGTTCGGATCGAGCCCGTCGGAGTAAAGATTCACGGACCATCCATCATCGCTATTGGGGTATTTTGTCCTGATATTATCCTCGTCGAAGATTTGTTCGCCGTCCTGCCAGACTGTGATATGGCCAGAAAAATCGTCTGCTTGCTTAAGATAGGTCTCAATGTGCACCCAGCGCCCAACAGGAAGGTCAGCATTTCTCTGCTCGAATCGCCGGCCGCCGAATTGGCCAGGGCGTGGCCCTTCCATCTGCAGGTTGTTCCACCAGCCTAATATCGAGTACATACCGCCGTTCGGCCGATTCTGCACATCGAGGAACAGAACCGGATCACTACCTGACCCGTGCTTGGATTTGAATTGAACTAAGTTCCAGAACCTTCCGGTACGGGGGTCGCCCGTAAGACGATATTGATGAGGAAAATAAAGCCATGCGCTATAGTACAAACCGGAGCTGAAATAAGCCGGATCGTGGCTTTCCTTCCAACGGAACAAGCGTGCGCCACTCGAGCGCGCACCCGGTGGGGGAGCAGTAATGGTCAACTTGGCCGACCATTTTCCGGAATGAGCGTAGTCTGTAGACGCAACTGCGTCGGCGATTCCGCTGTTAAACACTCCCCCGCCATTATTATTGCCTGCTTGCCTCGCGGGCGCATACCACTGGCTCATGTCGCCGGTTTCCATGTCGGCAGACCAGAGAATCTTTTCTCCGGAAGCATTCGAAGCGAGCGGCATGAGCAGTGCAGTAATCGCCAGTGCAAGCGGAATCAGCAGCAAGACCGCAAAGTATCGATTGAACACGGATATCAGGCCTCCGGACAAAAAAGATGCTCTTACATGGTAACTCAATCGCTTGCTTGGGACGCGCACTTCTGCATTGGAATACGTGGAAATAGGCGACGATAAACCTCCATGAGATTGGGTAGCGAGTACTGCCAAGCAAGCTCTTTCCCAATTCTGTTGCGCCCCGCCGCGCCCATGATCTGCCGCCGTTGTGGATCCGCAATCAGCCCGGCGACAGCTCGCGCCAAATCGCTCTCGTCGTTTGGCTTGGCATAACAAGCAGCCGATTGCGCACTGTAACGATGCTCGGGCAAATCAAAAGCAACAATCGGCTTTCCTAGTGCCATGTACTCCATAATTTTAATCGTTGTACATGCGTTGTTATATTCGTTGGAGGGAGTGGGCTCGATACAAATATCCGCAGTTGAAATGTACCGCATGTAGACGGCCGGATCATCAATCCAGCCAGTAAACCAAACGTAATCATCAAGGCGGAGTTGAGTTGCCAGACTTCTCAAGTCCGGCAGTGAGTCGCCATCTCCAACGATCACGCACAGAACGTCGTGATGATCAAGGTCATACACGAGATAGTGTAAGCTTCGCAAAAGGATGTCAACACCATCGTGTCCGCCTATGCTGCCGGCAAAAGCAAGGATCGTACCGGCCCGGTTCCGCAAGGACGCATCAATGTCCGCGAGATGCATCGTATTTTGATCCGGCCCATTGCGAACAATCGTGATTCGTTCCGCCGGCACGTGATCGCGCTTGACTTCGATATTCCTGTAAGACTGGTTAGTCGCTATGATCTGGTCGGCTAGTTGACAAGAGATTTTCTCACACCACCTAAGTACAGCATAAACCAAATGATTGCCCTGGCCGCCAAAACGAGCATAGTACATCTCCGGAGCGAGATCATGATGATCAAAAATGATGCGCTTCCCAAACAATTTATAAAACGCCGCAATCAACACCAGCGTGTCCGGTGGATTGGCTACATGAATTACATCGAAACCGCGGTTTAGAAATATCCAAAACGATAAGATAAAAAGTGCTGCCATCGAATAAGAGTACTCGTAAAGGTAGGCTAAAAAGCCATTGGCTAGTGGAGGAGCAGGGTATCGGTAGACCTCAACCGCACCGATGGTCTCGTGCCAAAGCTGGCCAGGGAGTGCGGGGCTGACTATGCAAACTGTGCAACCTACTGCTGCCAGAGCCTGGGCCTCTCTACGAACTCTTGGATCCCGCGGGTAGGAGTTGTTTTCCACCATCATCAGCACTCGCCCTGGGGCACCGCTTTCCGGTTTCATAGTATGAACCTGAACGTCATCAGAACTATGAAATAACCGGGTTGCAAGGAGCTTGGAACCGTCTTGAATTTGCATCGACGAAGACACGATGCCAAAGTTCAACTCCGAGAAGCGCCCAGAGCTGTAATCCGAAATCCGCTGTTCCGGCAACATGCTGTTCAAGGAGAGTCTCGACGTACCTTGGGTTGAACAAGCCACGGCGGCGCATCGCGTCGACCGACAAAATGTCACGCACGAAGGGGAGTGTTTCCTTGCGAAACCACATCGAGAGAGGGGTAGGAAATCCTTTCTTTCTTCGATCGATGATCTCGTTTGGGAGCCACCTCCGTGCAACCTTCTTAAGAAGATACTTCCGTTGCAAGCCCTTGAGTTTGAGGTGAGGGGGCAAAGCTGCGGCAAATTCAACTAACTTGTGATCCAGTAGTGGGACACGGGCCTCCAATGAGGCAGCCATGCTCATTTTATCGCCACGCAAAAGCAGGTCATCGGCGAGCCACAGCTTAGTATCAACGTAGAGCATCCGATTCAGACGGTCTTTGGCATCGGTGCGCTCAAGATAACTTGCAAACATTTCTTCTGCACTCCAACCATTGAGTTGGTCTTTTGCTTCACGGGTCAGTAACTCGCGTTTCAGGTCTGGATTAAAAAGGGCAAACCAGTTAGCAAAACGTCCCGCCTCGTGCGGCTGGGATAAGGCATAAATAGCTAGCTTCTGCCGCCGCATCCCCGGCAGGCGTGTGCTGACCTTTGCCGCCAGATTACGTGCTGGGCGAGGAATCAGGTTCGAAATTGCCGAGAGTCGATCACCCGAATAGCGCGCATACCCGGCAAATAGTTCGTCTCCTCCTTCGCCGGTAAGCACCATCTTAACGTGTCGCGCTGCCAGTTCAGATACCAGATAGTTCGCAACTTCGGCCATGTCCCCGATCGGTTGGTCCAAATGCCAAATCACTCTTTCCGCAACTTCAACAAAGTCTGTCGGGGTCATCAGTACTTCGTGGTGATCACTATGATAGCGGTTCGCAACAAGCCGTGCATAGGGCAACTCGGAAAAGCTTCCGCTACCCTCGAAGCCGACTGAAAACGTTCTTACCGGCATTTCCAGGATGTGGCTCATAAGCGCAACCACAGTACTGGAATCCACGCCGCCGCTCAAAAACGCTCCAAATGGCACATCGCTCATTAGATGCAGTCGAATAACTTCTTGCAGGAGTTCCTCCAATTGCTCAGCGTACTCCTGCTCATTGCAGTTCTGCGGCATATGTACAGAGGTAAACGATAAATCCCAATAACATTTCACCTTTGTTCCGTATCTATCGCAGCTAAGAGTGTGACCAGGTGGAAGAGACGCGATACCAGCAAACATCGTTTGTGGCGCCGGTATGTACCGTAAAGATAAAAAGCTGCTGAGCCCCTCAAGGCTTAGACGGGCTTGCACTTGGGGGTGTTGCAAGAGAGCTTTAATCTCAGAGCCGAACACCAAACATCCGTCGACATTAGAAAAATAAAGCGGCTTAATTCCAAGCCGATCGCGCGCTAGTAACAGCCGTTGTTGCCGGGTATCCCATAATGCGAAACTGAACATTCCCCGCAATTCGTTCACGCATTCCTCGCCAAGATCTTCATAGAGATGAACGATAACTTCGGTATCGCTCGCAGTAGCGAAGATATGGCCGCGTTGCCCGAGGTTGTGGCGAAGTTCTTTGTAATTGTAGATTTCTCCATTGAAGACGACGATCACTCTTCCATCTTCATTGGTGATCGGCTGCTGTCCGCTTACAAGGTCAATAATGCTAAGGCGACGCATACCGATGGCGAGGTTATGGCAAAAATATGTGCCTTGGTCATCCGGTCCACGATGTCGAATCGCGGCCAACATCTCGGGTAACAGATCCCGTGAGACGGAATGCTTATTCTCGTACTCGTAAACTCCACAAATGCCGCACATAGGATAGATCGCTAGTATTTCTAGGCTGACACTCGTCTTAGGGTGTCCTCGTACACCCGTATAATCTGCTTCGCCACCACGGGACCGGCAAGGTGCTGGACCTGTTGGCGGCCATTTGTCCGGCAGGGGCAACGCAAAATTCCCGCGAGTCGCTGCGCAAACTCGCTAACGTCAGGACCGCAAATGTAGCAATGTGCAGTCGTTCCAATCACCCCTCGTACGTCGCCTACGTCTGTCGCCACGATGGGCAGATTGCAAGCCATCGCCTGTTTCACGATGTTCGGTGATCCCTCTTGGTATGAAGGAAAAACGAGTGCATCACACGCGCTCATGAGAAGAGCTAACCTCTCCTGGGGTTCTCGATATGCAACGAGTAGTTCAATACTCGGATCTTCGTTGCGCAAATGATCGGCGACCTGCCTCGCAAAAGGATAACGCTTGACTGGAACAGCTGGATTCGCAGCAAACAAGAGGTATTTCTTGTTCAGATCGAGCTTTAACGCAGCTCGCGCAATATCGCGTGGTGCTGGCCGAAACACGTCCAGATCGATTTCATGGGGGATCACGTAAACAGCGTCACGGTAGGGGATCTTGTCCGCCATTTCTTCACTTTGGACGATTACGCTATCAGCCAACCGAGCGAGGACCTGCCCGGCCGCCACGATCAGTGTACTGGCGTGGGACTTTTTCCCGCGCTCATTCACCGTTCCCAGAAGGTCGTCACCGTGATAAGTCACGACCACGGGTAGTCTGAATTGAGTTCGAGCTACCATTCCTACATAGCCGTAATGTGCATGGATCACGTCGTAACCGGGGCCCGACCTAAGCCGCTTCCGAAGTTGAAAAATACCCTTAGGGTAGATAAGCTTCCGCACCCTTCCATTGAGCACAAGAACGTCGACGTGGACTCCCGCTTTTCGGAGGGTTTCAACCTGGGTTCGTACGAATGATCCGAACGCCGGATTTTCGGCTGTTGGGTATATTGCCGTTGTAATGAGGACCTTCATGACATGCGGTTACTTATCGCAACTACCGATGTGACTTTTGGAGCCTACATCAAATCGTTCCAGGGTAAACCTCGTCGAGAGTAGGGCGAGCAATATTTACGACTGAACCTTCACTGTTTCAGAACCGATTAGATAGTGTGGGCTAGTCATCTCTTCACACATTCAATATCCACGATGACTTCTTGGGTTCGTCGATACCCGAAGCCACTTGCTCATTGACACGTTCTGTTGGATGACGCATCCCCCCAGATGCGCTTCGCGAATCATGGATGGTAAGCACTAATGGGCAGGACAACAGGTCGACAGAGAGATTGATCAAGAAGTGCCGCTGTCGAAAATAGACCGGGACCGGGGAGAACTTGCCGGATCCGTTCGGGCAGTCTGCAAATCGTGGTTATTGGGCGAGGGGCGTTGCGCAGACGGTAGCGAGGGACAGTCTGTAGATCAACTGAGGGATGAAGAAAGGAACGATAACTCTCGATAAAATAGTCGTCGCAGAGGAAGTCGCAGAACGCAATCTTGATGCCGTTTGTTGGGCTACTTACCGCTTGCGAGCAAAGTTTGCGCGAGCCTTTGATCAACAATGTGTGCGTAGAGTTCTGGGGCGCGACGGTTGTTTCGTGAATTTGAGAAGCGACTATACTGCTAGTCCTATTCGCTGGTAGGCGAATCACAGTCAGGTGAGAACTCCAAGCTGATACCTCGGCTTCGAGTCAGACGTCACAGCGCATTCGAGTTAGCCATCGCGCGCGCACTATCATTTGTGTGCTGTCGATGCGCCTGTGTGACCCACCTATCTATGGCTGTAATGAGGCTGGCTACTAACAACAACAGAAACATGACGCCTCGCGCCGGCTCCGAAAGAATGCTGATCGAAAGGCCAATCAAACCCGCAGTTAGCCCTAACGCCAATGGCGACAATCGAGGGCTTCCCACCTTCCACGCATTCCATCCTCGTCTAAGCGTCGCTCCAATGAACCATAGAAATGCTAACAAGGCGCCGGGACCAGTCTCGGCCCAGATTAGCAAGTATTTGTTATGAACCGCATACATCCAGTCTCCGCTAAGATTCTTGGTGGCATACTGCTCCATCTGAACTGTGTAGTTGTTTGCTCCCACTCCGAGCAGCGGATGGTCCGCAATCATACGAAGAGCCATCTGCATCAGTGGAATACGCGATTCGGCCGCTTGCTTGTCGAGAAGGCGATCGGAGACTGCCTTTTGAATTAATATGCCTGATGCAAGGATTATGATTCCGAACAGACACAAAGCCTTGTGGCTGGGACGAAGCAAGCGCCAGCCCCATAAAACCACAATTCCCAACGAACAAATGGATGCCAGCCAACTCCCTCGCGTATACGTCAGCACCAGCGCTACGCTACCGAGACAGAACGCCAGGCTTGCCAGCAGGTCCCAAAACTGACCAAGCCGCATGATCAAGAGACTGAGCACAGGTGCGAGCAACACAGCAAAATAGGTTCCGGCTGTATTAGGCGATCCCAGAGTGCCACCGACTCGCGGGACTGAACCGGTTGCCGAGGGATCATCTAGGCGGGCTTTGAAAATCGCAGGGAGTATGGTTGGCCCTTTAATTCGTACCGCGATCATTATCGCGCTTTCTAAAATCATTCCGATAAGAACTAAGGTGATGACAAACATTACATCGCGGGGAGTGCGAATCCAATTAATAAGATAAATATAGAGCAGCAGCGCCTGGAGCACGAGGCAAAATTCGAAACTAAAGAGTCGAATATCTGAAGCCGCAAATATCGAGAGGGTAAAGAAAAATAGATAGAGAAACAGTGGCGAACTAGTACGCAAGGTTGGTCGAGGATAGAGTTCACGTCTGGAAGCGTAGCCAACAATCCACGCAACGTAGAGAAGAGTCAACCCTATCAGTGATGCTGAAATCTCCAGTCCACCTATCGCTCCTAGTTTGGCGGCGTCATCATCCCAGAAAAAGTGAGTGCAGACCTGCAGTGGAAGATCGAGGACAACTATCGCCAACAGTATGCGCCGCCCCTTTATCGCTAGCAGTGCAAAGGGCAGCAAGATGGATGTAACAAATACTGCTACGAGGGCAGACGCAGTTCTGCCCGGTAGGCTCGCCGTCGCGCCGGATGAACCGCGCTTGTCGAGATCCGTTAAACGCCCAGACGGGGATATCGCGATGTGATCCGACATATCGATTGAGGAGGGGTAGTAAAAACTAGGGTGTAAACTCTCTGATGCTATCGGCTATTTGCTCAACTATTTCGGGTCCCAGCTCAGCATAGATTGGCAAAGAAAGTATCTCTTGCGCATAAGCCTCTGTTACAGGAAAATCCCCTTCCTTGTAACCCAGACAGACATATGCAGGTTGGAGATGAATGGGAACGGGATAATGAATGCCGGTCATAATTCCCGATTGCGCGAGGTGAGCCTTAAGAGCGTCACGATCCTTCGAGCGGATTACATATAAGTGCCATACCGATTCCGCGTACAAAGGCTCAGTGGGGGTGACCACGGCAGTTTTGCCGAGAAATTCACTATACAAATTTGCGAGCTGCCGCCGACTGCTGTTCCATGACTCAAGATGACGCAGTTTCACTTTCAAAATCGCCGCTTGTAGAGTGTCTAGGCGACGGTTGTATCCTTGCGTCACATGTTTGTATTTCTGTTCCTGTCCATAGTTGCGAAGTTTGTGCAAGCTTGCTGCGATCTGAGAATCACCGGTGACCACCATACCGCCATCGCCATAAGCACCGAGATTCTTGCCGGGATAGAAACTGAACGCCGCCGCATGGCCAAACGAACCCACTCTTTTCCCTTTGTATCTCGCACCATGCGCCTGGCAAGCGTCCTCAATGACAATCAGGCTGTGCCGGTTCGCAATTTCGAGGATTGCGTCCATGTCTGCGGGCTGGCCGTAGAGATGGACGGGGATGATGGCC
>JASHPL010000237.1 GCA_030038125.1 Candidatus Sulfotelmatobacter sp. | reverse complement strand
ATAAAGTCCAGAGCGCGCGCGATATACGGCTTGAGCTGCTTCCGGGGAACAACGGCATCGAGCATGCCATGCTCCAGAAGGAATTCGCTGCGCTGGAATCCGGGCGGAAGCTTTTGCCGGATGGTTTGCTCGATGACTCGCGGACCGGCGAAACCGATCAGTGCCCCGGGTTCGGCAATGTTCAGATCGCCGAGCATAGCGAAAGACGCCGTGACTCCGCCGGTGGTGGGGTCTGTCAGCAAAGAAATATACGGAACCTTGGCTTGATCGAGCCGCGCTAATGCTGCTGAAATCTTGGCCAACTGCATCAGGCTGATGACGCCTTCCATCATGCGCGCTCCGCCGGAGGCGGAAACGATGATCAATGGCGTTCGCTTATTGGCAGCGCGTTCGATGGCGCGGGCGATCGCTTCGCCCACCACTGCACCCATGCTGCCACCGATGAACGAATACTCCATCACGCTGGCAACGATCGGCTTCCCTTGCAGTTTGCCTTCAGCATTGATGACCGCATCGTTCAAGCCGGTATCTTTCTGCGCCTGCTTCAATCGCGAGGAGTAAGGCTTAAGATCGACGAATTTCAGCGGATCGGTGGAGGCGAGGTTTCCATCGAAAACCTCGTACTTGTTGTCATCGATCAAGTGAGCCAGGCGGGTGCGGGCGTCGATCCGGAAGTGCTTCTCGCACTTCGGACAGACGTTCATATTCTCTTCCAGATCTTTTTTCCAGATGATCTGCCGGCAGTTGTCACACTTTACCCACAGCCCTTCGGTGCGGACTTTCTTCACGCCCGAAGTATCCAGCTCGCCGGATTCTCGCTTAAACCAAGCCATACCAGTCCGGAGTCCCGAGCCCCTGGGCTTGAGTCAAAACGTGGCCGCGAGTTTTGCGTTTCCTTGCGACCCGTGACCCGCTACTCGAGACTACCATCAGTACTCAATTCCTCTCTGCGCCATCACGCCCTTCTCATAAGCATGCTTCACCTGACGCATTTCGGTTACTGTGTCGGCAATCTCGACAATTGTGGGGTGCGCATTGCGCCCCGTCAAGATAATGTGCACCATCTCCGGCTTCCGTTTCAGACTTTCGACCACCTTCGCCGGGTCGAGCATGCCATAGCTGATGGCGTAGTTGATCTCGTCGAGAATCACCAAATCCCATTCACCCGATTGAATGGCGTTATCCGCTTCGGACCACGCTTGCTCGACCATTCGGACATCTTCCGGATCGGGCTTCTCGGCGCCGACCTTCACAAACCCTCGGCCCATCTGCTTCATCATGAACCTGTCGCCGAAGGCTTCGACCGCATCGAGCTCGCCATAATGCCACGAGCCTTTCAGGAACTGCAGCATCAGCACGCGCATGCCCTGACCGACCGCGCGCAAAGCGGTTCCCATCGCAGCCGTAGTCTTGCCTTTGCCCGGCCCGGTATTCACGATGATCAGACCGCGACGAACGTCAGCCATGCGGATCAGACGCTTGATTCTACTAGAAGGTTTTGCTTTTGCGGCCCCAAGCGACAAAGGACATCAGATCACGAAGATCAAGATCAAGATTGAAACACGAGACCTTCATGTAACTTCCATGGCCCTGTGCTTGAGTGCGATTGCGCTCTTTTCGCAAGCTGCCCATCACCCGGAGTTAGTTGAGTTTGACCATTTTCCTGGCCACACGTAGAATGGTTGAGTTTGCCTGTAATCGCTCCGTTCTGGGGCGCGTGCCTTGGCTGCTGAGGCGCCGGGGCGGAAAACACAGCAAGCATACGACAATCAGCGTGTCCCTCGGTTGCGCAGTTGGCGCGCTTCGAGTGTTTTCTTGGGCTGATTTCAAAGACATTTCTTCGGAGGCAGAGGTATGTACGCGGTTATCCGCGCCGGTGGCAAGCAGTACCGGGTGGCGCCGGGCGATGTGATTCGAGTCGAGAAGTTGGGCGCGAACGGCCAGATCGAGTTCCCGGCTTTGGCGGTTTCGAGCGAGGAAGGTCAAGTCTCCAAGCAGGCCGATGCGCGCGTCGTCGGCGAAGTGCTCAACGAAGGCCGGGGCGCGAAGATTCTGGTTTTCCACTATAAGCGCAAGAAGCAATACAAGAAGCTGCGCGGTCACCGCCAGGCATTCACCGCGGTCCGGATCACCGAAATCAATTCCAACGGACAGAGCTTCAAAGCTCCCGAACTACCAGCGAAGGAAGCGAAGCCGAAAAAAGCGAAAGCCGCCGAGAGCGAAGGAGACAGGGTCGAAGCCAAAGCCTCCACGGCAAAAAAGAAGTCAGCTCCCAAGAAGACGGCAAAGAAAGCTACCTCGAAGAAAAAGTGATTTGGAACTTCCCCATTCCAACGTCAACGCGACGTTAGTATGGGCACACAACCATTGATTTCACTGGCAACTGGCCACGGATGACTGGATTTTATGGCACACAAAAAAGGGCAGGGTACTTCCCGTAACGGCCGCGATTCGAATTCCCAGCGGCTCGGATTCAAGGCATTTGGCGGGCAACTCGTCCCCGGCGGCACCATTATCGTGCGGCAGCGAGGCACGCGCGTGAAGCCTGGGCTCAACGTGGGCCGGGGCAAAGACGACACGCTCTTCGCCAAAATCACCGGACGCATCAGGTTCGAGGACAAAGGCTCGATGGGCAAGTTCGTGATGATCGAACCGACCGAAGCGAAGTAGTAAGTCGCGGGCACGCCTGCCCGCCAAAGCCCGTGGCGCGGGTGCTCTCGCTCGCGGACGCATGAAGACCGAGTAGCACAGCAGGCCTCGCCTTCGGGTCGAGGCTTTTCCCGTAGTTCCGAACTTCGAGTCCTGAGGCGTTAGCCTAGCTTGAGGAGCGCAAACCCATAACGATTCAACACTCACGACTCAGGCCTAGCACGTGTTCATCGATGAAGCCAAAATTCGCGTGAAAGCCGGCGACGGCGGCAACGGTTGCATGGCCTTCCGCCGCGAGAAGTTTGTTCCCCGCGGAGGCCCTTCCGGTGGCGATGGCGGCAAGGGCGGCGACGTCGTGATGGAATCGAGCGAGCGTCACAACACGCTGGTTCATTTTCGTTTCAATCCCGAATACAAAGCCGAGCGCGGACGGCACGGCGAAGGCACCAACAAAACGGGCCGAGAGGGCGCTGATGTCATCTTGAAGGTTCCCGTGGGAACGATTCTCTATGACGACGAGACCGGAGAAAAAGTCTTTGACTTCTCAGGTCCCGACGAGCGCATTGTCATCGCCCGCGGAGGCCGCGGTGGACGCGGCAATGCGCAGTTTGCCACCTCCACTCATCAGGCGCCGCGAGAACATGAGCCCGGACGTCCTGGCGAGGAACGAACCTACCGCCTGGAGCTTAAGCTTCTCGCTGATGTGGGCCTGGTAGGGTATCCCAATGTCGGTAAATCGACGTTGATCTCGCGCATTTCCGCGGCGCGGCCGAAAATTGCGGATTATCCGTTCACTACTCTGGAACCGAATCTCGGAGTTGTTGTGGTTGGCGACGAAAAAGATGCAATCAGTTTCGTGGTCGCCGATATTCCCGGCTTGATCGAAGGCGCCCACACCGGGGCGGGGCTGGGCACGCAATTCCTGCGACACATCGAGCGTACGCGCCTGCTGGTACATCTGGTCGACGTTTCCGACAGCAACGGACGCGACGATGTGGTGAAAGATGTCGAGGTGATCCTGGGAGAGTTAGGGAGCTTCGGTGCCCATCTGGAAGAAAAGCCCATGCTGATGGTCGCTTCGAAGATCGATATCGCCAACAAAGATAAGCTGACCGCGCTAAAGAAGTACTGCAAAAAGAAAAAGCTGAAGCTGTTCGAGATCTCGGCTGTCACCGGGCAAGGAATCGACGCGTTGAAATACGCGATAGCCGACGAAGTGAGGGCGCTGCGGGAATCCGAGGCCAACGAAGCGGTCAAGCAAGAATTGTGAACGGTATCATCGACTATTCAATTCAATAACATCCCTGATTTCTTATCCTTACGACCGTGTGCATCTCGAAAGGGCGACAGGTGCCTGCGCATAACGCTCCAAGCCAAAAACTCGAAATGACAGGCAAACGCCGTCAGTGAGACGAAACCGTGCTGCGAATCAGCCATTCTTGCCGTCGGCGGACGGCAACGTGCGCTCGTACCAATGGCGGGACAACGGATATCCCCTGATCACTGTCTGCCTCCAGTTACCTTACCGTTTCCAGTTACCTCACCGTTTCACTGATGGCTATAGCGCGTGCCCTTCGCGATGCCCTATCATGGATAACGCCCTGATAAGGAAGGGTGGCATCGTCGGCGGGTGTTGAGTGGGCCAATTCGGAGATAAATTCCGCAAGGCGCGCGAGAAAAAGGAGATCTCTCTCGATGACGTTTCCAACGTCACCAAGATCAGTGCGCGCATGCTGCAAGCCATTGAAGAAGAACACTTCGATCAGCTTCCGGGCGGAGTTTTTAACAAGGGATTTATTCGCGCCTACGCCAAGCATGTCGGCCTTGACGCCGAGCAGGCCGTGAACGATTATTTGGCGTGCTTGCGACAGGCGCAAATTGACGCGCAGGCCGTGTGGGAACCTGACACCGGCGGTCCACATGAAAAGCGCTTGCAGGGAGCAGCGGGACAGATCGCTGCGAACCAGACCGTAAGTCGCCAGACTGCCGCTCATCAAGTTGCGCGAAAAGCGGCGATCCGGCACTCCTCGACTTCGGAAGGACTTGAGGAACTGCCGGAACTGCACCTGCCCCGCGTCGAAGATGTGCGTCCTCCTCGCCGGGCACGCGGCGGGTCGCGCGATTCGAGCATTCCATGGCGTCCCGCAGTATTAGCGGTGCTGCTGGTGATCATGGTGGTCGTCCTCTGGCAGCGCCATGCGCGCATCGCTCGCGTGGAAGGAGCGGCAGCATTGCGACCGCCAAGTCTCGCCACAGAGTCGGCACCGTCTCCGCCCGTTGGTGAACCGGCCACTTCGGCGAATGTTCCTGCGTCGAGCAAAACTGCGGGGAACAAATTTGCGGACGGCAAGACTGAAGCAAAGACTCAACCGGCGATAGCGAACCCGTCTCCAAACGCAGCTCCAGCGTCTGAGGCCGGCGCGGGAAAATTGGCGGCCAACGTATCAAAGGAAAACACTCAGGAAGTTGCCTCCTCTCAGCCAGCAAAACCCTCCGCGCCTGAGATCGCGAAATCGTCCGCCCCCGCCGAGGCGGTCGAACCTGCTCCGCTTACGCTGGTTATTCGCGCCGACGAAAATTCCTGGATTTCCGTCACGGCCGACGGGCAACCTGTCAGTCATGAAACTTTGATCGCACCAGCCAATACATCCGTCCGCGCCAAACACGAGATTATCGCCAGAATCGGCAATGCCGCAGGCGTCAGCTTTATCTGGAATGGGCAGGAGATCCAGGCTCAAGGCGCGGAGGCCGAAGTAAAGACATTTGTGTTTGATGCTAATGGAATGCGGGTTCTAACGCCAAGCCCGAATCCGGCGGAAAGTCGATAACGGCGGCACAAGCTGGGAAGAAAACCACTATCTATCTCTGGTTCTCGCCCTCTTTATACATGTACTTGATCGCTGGTTTGTAGATCATCAGGTTGGGTTCGCCTGCGTCGCGGTTTACTTTGATGCAGTTCTTGTCGTACCACTCGATCACGCCGCGCACCTCCTCGCCATCGCGCAGCACGATCACCATTTGCGTCCTCGTTTGCATCTGCTTCTGATAATAGAAATTCTCGGCGTTGGTCTGCTCGGGCGGCGCGGGCTTCTTCCCGCTCCCGCCGCTACCCATCGGCCGATCCGGCCGTTCATGCCGATCGGAGCGTTCATGCCGATCGGGCCGATCGCGCCGCTCCTGAACCGGTGCAGATATCCCTAGATGATTGCTGTGGTTCTCGATTCGCGGGAGCATGGGACGAATCAGCTTTCGATTTGCGAAGTGCTCTCTTTCGCTAGTCTCGCTGGCTGGTACACTTTCTATGATTTCCTTCATAGTGGCGCCCTCAGATGTACGCGTTCGCACAACGACTCCGTTTATAAAGCTTGGAATAGAAATCAACGAAGGCGTGAAATTTCATTTACCGTACCACAGGATTCCAGCCCTGACAATGATGTTCATCACTTCACCCAACCCGGTGTGTCAAAACCTTGCACATGGGAGAGATTTCGATTTCCTTACGTGGTAACTGTTTTCAAGTTTTAGTCAGATCCGTTCCTCTCCGTTCTTTGCCTATCAGCGTCACGAGGGTGACCAAGCTCGCAATTACCACTACCGTCCAGGCCAGCACCGGCGGATATCTGCCGCCAAAGTGTGTCTCTACCACCTTCGCCTGAATCACCGTATTCCTGGACGAAAGCAGATTGCCCAGTTGATACGCGAACCCTGGCAGTGTGCCACGAACCGATGGAGGCGAGAGTTCATTCAAGTGCGCCGGAACCACTCCCCATGCGCCCTGCACCATGAACTGCATTAGGAAACCGCCGAGCGAGAGCATCCCGAGGCTGTGCGAATAGGCCCATAGGGGGATGACAGGAATCGCCAGCATCGCAGCAACCACGATCGCCCGCCTCCGCCCAATACGCTCCGACCACGTTCCAAACAAGATTCCGCCGAGCAGCGCCCCAACGTTATAGATCATCACAATTTCGCCGGTGGTGCGGGGGGTGAATCGCAGATTCTTCTGCAGAAATGTTGGATACACATCCTGTGTGCCATGGCTGAACGAATTGAAAGCAAACATGAGCACAACGAGAAAGAAAAATAATCCGAGGTTGGAAGAAATATCCCTCCACAGGTGAAGCTCTGCCTCACGCGACACTCGCCCCTGTAACCATGCGGGTGATTCGTCGACCTTGGTACGGATGTAGATGACCAACAAAGCCGGCAAGGCACCGATCACAAACATGCCGCGCCATCCGACCATGCTGAACAGCGTTCCGAACACCAACGCGGCAATGAGGTATCCCATCGCGTAGCCTTCCTGCAGCAAACCGGAGAAGAATCCACGGCCTTCGGCAGGCAGGGTCTCAAACGCCAAAGCCGCGCCAACTCCCCACTCCCCGCCCATAGCTACGCCGAAAAACGCCCGCATAACAAGAAAGATCGTGAACGAGGGTGCAAAAGCCGATGCCAGCTCGAAGATCGAATACGCAACAATGTCGAGTGTCAGCGCCGGGCGGCGTCCGTAGCGGTCGGCGATAAATCCGAACAGAAATGCTCCCACCGGCCGCATCGCCAAAGTGAGAAAGCTGGCATTGAGCACCATTGAGGGCTGGATCTGGAACTGATTGGCCAGTGCCGGAACACAAAGAATGAGAATAAAGAAATCGAACGCATCGAGGGTCCACCCCAGAAAACAGGCGATGAAGGTATTTCGTTGTACGGGCGTAAGCCGGCGAAAATGTCCAAAGAATTCCATTCGTACTCGGTGCGATCAATCTGTGGTGAGCTGTTTTCCAGTTCATCCCGGACAGCGGATGCTAGCATAAGCTTCAGTTCTCGAAAATCGCAGTTTCTCTATGCCCGAACTTGATCTTCCACAACGCCAAGCCACCGATACTCTCATGCTCACGGGCTTCTGGTATCGCGCGCTCCCGGCCGACCACGTGCATCGCAATCAACTGCACAAGGCCTCGCTGCTGGAAATCCCGCTGGTGATTGGCCGCGACCGTCAGGGACAGCCGTTCGCTCTGCGCGACTCCTGCCCGCATCGCGGCATGCCGCTAACCAAAGGTCGATTCGACGGTGAGAATCTGGAATGCCCCTATCACGGTTGGCAGTTTGACGTGCACAACGGCCAGTGCCAATTGATTCCATCCCTGACTCACGATCAGACTCTGAGAGTCGATCGCATCTACGCTGGCAGCTATCCTTGCGAAGAGCAGGACGATTTCGTATGGGTCTACATTCCCGATCCGGGCCCCCCAGGAGCGGGATTTACCGCGCCAGCGGAAGTTCCCGATCCGGCACCACAGATCGAAAAGTTCAGCCGTAAATACAAGCTCGCTTATCTGCAGGCGGAAATGCCGGTCAGTATCGATCACGGCATCATCGGGTTGATGGACCCCGCGCATGGCCCGTTTGTGCATCAGGCGTGGTGGTGGCGCTCGCGTCACAGCATTCATGAAAAACAAAAGAATTTCGAGCCCATCCCGAACGGCTTCCGCATGAGCGCGCACACACCCAGCTCAAATTCCGCGCCCTATAAACTCTTGCGCCTCTATGCGGACGCAGAGTCGATCACCACAACGATCGATTTCGTGCTGCCTAACATCCGTACCGAAACGATTCGCGCCGGAAAATATTGGTTCTCGAGTCTAACCACAGTCACGCCGATCACTCGGAGCCAATGTCGGATCGACGTTGTGGCCGCGTGGAACATCTTTCGCTGGGTTCCGTTTGGCCCCGAACTACTCAAATTCGTCTTCGCAAAGTTCGTTGAGCAGGATCGCCGTACCATGGAAATGCAGGCCGAAGGACTAAAGCACAATCCCCATCTCATGCTGATTGACGATGCCGACCGTCCGGCGAAATGGTATTTTCAGCTCAAAGCCGCCCATCTCGAGGCAAAACGCACGGGCGCGCCGATGAAACATCCAATGTCAGGCCCGGTCCAGCTGAAGTGGAGAAGTTGAGGCTCCTTGCAAGCGCAAACGGACCAGCGGACCTCAAGCGACCAGCCAGTCCAACGCTTCTTCTCTCGTCTTGAAGGTGGGAAAATCCCGCTGCGAGAAAGTCTTGAAATTTTCGTAGAAAACGTGGGGCAGGGTGTCGGTGCCGAGCCATGCCGATTTCCTGACATAGGGCCGATCCAGCACCAGCACTTCTTTCATGCGCGTGGCAACCGTCCTGTCAAATTCGACGTCCGCAAAATTGGCGAGGATCAGCAGCGAACCCGGCGCGTGTCTTGCCACGTGCGCCTTCACCTGCTCGAGCAGCAGGAGCATTTCTTTAGCAGTGCAGTGGGAGAAATCGCAATCAAAAATAACTTGCCCTTTATGCTTGATAAAGCGCAACCGATCTGGAAATGCTCCCGCGGAAGCTGCCGCACTCGATGAAGTATCGTCGAGGTTCATGCAAGCAATTCCTCTACCACGCCGTAAGCCCTGTCCAGCGCGGCATCGAGCGCGGAGGCGTCCTTGCCGCCGGCTTCGGCCAGGTCCGGACGCCCACCGCCCTTGCCGCCGATTTTTTGTGCGACGGGTGCGATGACTTTGCCTGCTTGTACACGCGAAGTCAGATCTTTGGTCACGCCGACAATCAGCGCGACGTTTCCGTTTGATGCTGAGCCGAGCACGACCACTCCCGATCCTAGCTTGTCGCGCAGTTGGTCGACCAGCGTGCGCATCTGGGTGCGCTCCAGATTGTCGACGCGATGTGCCAACACCTTGACGCCTTTCACTTCTTTGACTTTCTCGCCGATGTTATGGGTCGATGAAGTTGCAGACTTCATCCGCGCCTGATCGAGTTCGCGCTGCAGACGCTTGATCTCGGCATCTTTTCTTTCCAGTTCAAACTTCAAAGCCTGCGCCGGAAAAATCTCCTCGGTTTCGGCCGCCCCACCCTTCGCTGGTTTCGAAGGGTGGGAACCCGCAAATCCAGATACAAGCTCTTCCAGTTCGTGATCTCTTCGGAAGTGCTGAAGCGATCCCTCGCCCGTTACCGCCTCAACACGCCGCACTCCCGAGGACACACTGCCTTCTTTCAGAATTTTGATCAGGCCAATTTCGCCGGTCGCGCCAGTATGGGTTCCGCCGCAAAGCTCGGTCGAGAAATCGCCTATGCGGATCACGCGCACTTTATCGCCGTACTTCTCGCCGAACAGCGCCATCGCATGATACTCGTTGATCGCCACATCGATGGGCACATTCTCGATCACCTCCACTTTGCGGTTGCGCAGGACTTGTTTGTTGATGATGTCTTCGATATCCTGCAACTCCTCGTCTTCAACCGCGGTGAAGTGCGAAAAATCGAAGCGCAGATGATTCGGCGCGACCAGCGACCCCGCTTGCTTCACGTGCTTGCCCAGCACTTCGCGCAACCCGGCATGCAACAGATGCGTGGCCGTATGATTGCGCATCGTCGCTTCGCGAATCTCGGTGTTCACGACGGCGTCGACGCGATCACCAATCTTGAGCGTGGCCCCGCCATCCAGTTTGTTGGTGACCTCCCTCGCACGGTCTTGGCGCCGGGGAAATGTCGATTTCATCACGACCTGATGGGCGCGCACGCCCTGAACGGGGTAATAGCATCCCTTAACGTCGGCGATGACCGTGTTGTGATCGTCGGAATACAGCCATCCGCGATCACCGACCTGTCCGCCCGACTCAGCATAGAAGGGCGTGTGATCGAGAATAACCTCGCCCTCTTCACCGGGCTTCAACTCCTGCACGCCCTGGCCGTTCTTAATAATAGCCAGCACTTCGCAGTCATTCGACCTAGTCTGCCAGTATCCCTCGAACTGCGATTTCGGCAACTGCTGATACGAGGGATTGGCCGTCTGCTTTGCCGCGCCTTTCCAGGAAGCGCGTGCGCGCTCACGCTGCTCCGCCATGGCGCGATCGAAACCAGCCTGGTCGAACTCGATGCCGAGATCGCGGCAGAAGTCGAGAATGAAATCGAGCGGTAGGCCATACGTGTCGTAGAGCTTGAACCCCCGCTCTCCCGGATAGGTCAGGGAAAGGCCTTGCTCCTTTATCATCTCCAAGGTCCAGTTCTGTCCTTCAGGCGGCGGCTTAACGCCAGGGGCATTCATAAACTGGAGCATTACGCCGTCTTCCAGCTTGTCCTTTGCTATCTGAAACAAGTCATCCTCGAGACGCTCCAGACCGACCTTTAAGCTACTGGCAAATTTGATCTCTTCAGCCCGAACCGCCTTCGAGACTCGGTCAGAAGTCTCATTCAACTCCGGATACGCGTCGTTCATCAGATCGCGCACGGCGAAGACCATCTCGTACAGAAACGGCTTTGTCTGCCCGAGCAAACGTCCATGCGTAATCGCGCGGCGAATGATCTTGCGCAGCACGTATCCGCGACCTTCGTTGGACGGCAGAACGCCGTCGGAAATCAGAAAAGTCGCGGCCCGCGAATGGTCGGCGATCACGCGCAAGGATGCAGCGGGTCTGTGGCGGGAATCTGCCGAGCTTTGCTCGGCTTGGACAGCCGAGGCGGCTGTCCCTACATGTTCTTGGCTACTCCCCGTCAACTCTGCCGCCCGCTTGATCAGCGGCGTGAACAGGTCCGTCTCGTAATTCGAGATCACGCCCTGCAGCACTGCCGTCAGTCGCTCCAGTCCAGCCCCGGTATCGATCGATGGCTTCGGAAGCGGATTCAGCTTCCCCGACAGATCGCGGTCAAACTGCATGAAGACCAGATTCCAGATCTCGACATAGCGCCCGCAATCGCATGCAAACGCGCAATCGGAGTGTCCCTGATCTGAAGCTGCCGGCCCCATGTCGTAATGAATCTCGCTGCAGGGACCGCATGGGCCGGTGTCGCCCATCTGCCAGAAATTGTCTTTCAATCCAAATTCGAAAATGCGCTCTTTCTCCACGCCCTCGGCGAGCCACAAGTCATAGGCCTCGGCATCGCGCGGAACGCCGCCTTCACCGTTAAAGATCGTCACGTATAGTTTGTCTTTCGGAATCGCAAACCACGCCGGCGAAGTGATCAGTTCCCAGGCAAACGCGATCGCATCTTTTTTGAAGTAATCGCCAAAGGAAAAATTCCCTAGCATCTCAAAAAATGTGTGATGGCGGTTGGTGAAGCCGACATTTTCGAGATCGTTGTGCTTGCCGCCCGCGCGCACGCATTTCTGCGAGGTGGTCGCCCGCGAGTAGTCGCGCCTTTCAAGGCCGAGGAAGACGTCTTTGAACTGATTCATCCCCGCGTTGGTGAACAGCAGCGTGGGGTCGTTCTGCGGCACGAGCGAGGACGAGTGCACTTCCCTGTGCCCCTTCTGCACAAAGAAATCCAGGAATCTTCTGCGGATTTCAGATCCAGTCAGCATGGATAAGTAATTCTAAATGATGAGGAAGGCCAGGCAGCGTGCTACAGCACAGGAAGACGCTGATTTCGGGGAGATCCCTCGCCCCGCCGAAGAAAACGCGGGGCTTCGGGATGACCAATGCGAAAATGTTCCCCGCCCGCGGTAGAAAATCTAGGAGAAATTTTTATTTTGAGGTATCTGCAGGCTGCGCTTCCGCGGTTTTCGCGTCGCTCTTTTTTGCCTTGTGCGTCACGTTGTCAAAGCCTTTTTTCACGGTGCTGCCTGTTTTCTTGGCCGCCTTGTCCGTATCTTTGGCGGCGACTTTTGCGCCTTTCTCGGTATCTTTGCCAACGACTTTTGCACCTTTTTCAGTATCTTTGCCGGCGACCTTCGCGTCCTTGTCGGTGGTCTTAGCTACTTTCTTGGCGCCCTTGTCTGTGTCCTTTGCAGCCGTCTTTGTGCCCTTCTCAACGTCTTTTCCGGTTGTTTTGGTTGCGTCCTTCACTTCGGTGCCAGCTGATTTGTTCTCGCTGGAGGTCGAATCCTGCGCCATGGCCAGCGGAACCCCCACCAGCAGCACCGCCAACACGACTCCAGTCCATTTCGCCCTCATAATCCCTCCTTGAACTGTTCGGGTATTGCTCCAAAGTATGCAGCATCGCCTGAGGCAACGCAAACGATCCACATCATTTGCCGAGATGCGAATGCGGATGGGCAGGATTCGTTACGACTCACTTTCGCTGTCCAGTGCCATCAACATGTCCTCGTCCACATTCCAGTTTTTCAGGATAGTCAGGATCGTCTTGGTCCGGAATCCAGCGCGCACCAACTGACGGAAGATTCGCGCCGCCTGCTGATGATCGTTCGGTCTCTCCAGGCGCTTCTTACGCAGAAATTCACGCGCCTGTTTCTCTTCATTTACTCCCTCGAATGCCGCGTCCACGGCGTTGTCGATCAGATCGGCGTGCACACCCTTCGCTTTCAGATCGGTTACGACGCGCATGCGCCCAAATTTTTGGTTGTCGCGGCGGAGTGAAGAAAACGAAGCCGCATATTGCGAATCGTTCAGATAGCCGTGATCTTTGAGCCGCCGGATTACCAACTCGATCAGCGTCTGTCCATAGTCGGACTCGGCGTCTTCCACGCGCGCCCGCATCATGCGCTTCAACTCCGCAACCGTGCGCATGCGCCGCGCCAGCGCGTTCACGGCGTATTCGTACAATTGCTCTTCGGAATACGACTTCTTCCTGGGACGGGAGAACCCCATACGCGCTAACGATAGCGCAATTAGTTCCGAGTCGCGAGTCCTGAGTCGCGAGTACCAAGTCCGAGAACGGCCTCTCAGGCTGCGTCTCGAAATAGGCAGAGGAAAAATACAGAAGGCGCGAATTGCTCGCGCCTTTGAACCTGCTGTGAGTAACAGGTCCCCGGCTTATCTCGGGACTCCGGGCTTGTGATTATCTTCCCCCAAATCCCGCCGATTGCATCGATTGCCGCGAAATATCCGCGGTCGACGCGATACCTTGCATGCGCAGCTTGAAGTCGTCGGCGTTCGACGCGTTCTCCAGTGCGGTTTCGTAGTTGACCAAGCCGGCCTGGAACAAATCCCACAGCGACTGATCGAACGTTTGCATGCCATATTGCGAAGTGCCAGCCGCGATGGCGTCGCGGATGGCGCGGGTCTTTTCCGGAACCAGCACGCATTCGCGAATGTACGCGGTGTTGATCATGACCTCAACTGCGGGAACGCGGCCTTCGGCATCACAACGCCGAACCAGACGCTGGCTGATGATGGCCCGCAACACTGCCGCAAGCTGCATACGAATCTGCTTCTGCTCGGGCGGAGGGAAAATTGAGATCACGCGGTTGATGGTTTCGACGGCATCGAGCGTGTGCAGGGTCGAGAACACCATGTGGCCAGTTTCGGCCGCGTGCAGCGCAGTCGAAATGGTTTCCAGGTCGCGCATTTCGCCGACCAGGATCACGTCCGGATCCTGACGCAAACTGGCGCGCAGGGCCGCACCAAACGATGGCGTATCCACGCCGATCTCGCGCTGGTTGACGTACCCCTTTTTGTCGCGGTGCAGAAATTCGATCGGGTCTTCAATAGTGATGATATGTTCGGCGCGCGTGGAATTCACGCGATCGACCATGGCAGCGAGAGTTGTCGACTTACCTGAACCGGTGACGCCAGTGACGAGCACGAGCCCGCGCGGCATGTCGCAAATCTGCTCCACGACTTTGGGTAAGAACAATTCATCGAGCGCGCGGATTTTGGTGGGGATGACGCGGAGCACCAGCCCCACATTGCCGCGCTGCTGGAAGATGTTCACGCGGAAGCGTCCCAGGCCGGCGATGCCGTAGGCCATGTCGATTTCGGTGGTCTCTTTGAACTTCTGCTTCTGCCGCGCCGACATCATGCTGAACGCCATGTTGAGCATGTCTTCGGCCGAGATGCGAGGCTGATCCGTGAGCGGCACCAGTTCGCCGTCAATGCGCAGGTGGGGGTAGTTTCCGACCTTTAAATGCAAGTCGCTGGCTCGCCGTTCAGTTGCAATCCGCAGCAGATCATCAATATTCATGAGACGTTTTCCGCGAGCATCCCTTCTGTTTTAGGAAGGACCAGACTTCAGTCGTGCCGATCGTGCATCCCTACACTCAGCGACTTTCGCCGCTAGGGGCAGCACGCTCTTCAGCCATGATCGCCCGAAGCTTCATGTTTCCCAAGATGACCTAGGTAATGGTCGCTGATCGGTCGAATGGACAACCGCAAGTCTGAATCTGATGCGCTCTCCTCTCCTGCGGAGGAAGTCCTTCGCGTGAGGTCAGCGGAGCAAACATTCCGAGCAGTAGCGATGGCCAAAATGGCCACTCCTTAAGAATCTCGGGATGCGTTCAGGTTCACCGTGCACCTGCCCCGAACTACTCGCCGTAGTGATCGGCGAGATATTTACCCAGATCTGATTCCAGTTGCCCATAATCAGAATGGATGGTCGCTCGTAAAGCAGCTTCAGTGGAGTTCCCTTCGCTCAGGCGCTGCAGAATGCGTTGGATGTCGCTCATCCCGTAAGTTTCGTTAATGTACGTGACCGCTGCCAGCGATTCGGCGTATGCCGCGTAGGCCTGCACGCCCGAGAAGTTCATAAAGCTGGCTTCGAGCACGTTCAGCGGGATTTCCTGCTGTGCTTTGAAAAGAAGAGAAAGTTGATGGCCATCGCCGCCCAGATTCTTCGGCTCAAGCATTTGCGCAATGCCTTCGTGAAGCCAGGTAGGACAGCGCCCTCCTGAGAGAGCGTTGATGAACGAATGTGCCAGTTCGTGCTTGAGAACGCGCGCCAGTTCCGGCGTGAGCGAAGTTAATCCACTCACCGGGATGCGAAGCTTGCCATCGTTGAGTGCACCAGACCAACTTGGCGCACGCGTTACATCGAAAAAAGCCTGCTCCGTGTAGAGGGTTACCAGAATGTTGTCGCGGGGTGGATTGCCGAGATCGCGCGACAGGTCGTCGTAATCTGCTTCCAGCGCAGTCAGAATCTGCGCGCGAAAGACCTCTGAAGTCTGCTTGCCTTCGTAATGCAGCACAAAGTGGCTGCTTTCTCCTTCGGAAAATTCCGACTCAACGTTCTGCTCGCGTTCGGCCTTCGCCAGAAGCTGCCGCACCTCCGGGTCGGGACGCAACGCCAGCGATCGCTTCCACGACTCCACCGCGTCTTTGGTGTGATCCGAGGCGAATCGCGCGTAACCCAGCATCGTGTAGGCGTCCGGCGATTGCGGAGCGGAGCGGACCGCACGCTCGGCGTAGCTGAGCGCCTGTGCCGCATTTCCCGTGCGCACTAGCAGCGCAGCATAATAGATCAGGATCGTCGAGTTCTCTGGCTGGAAGCGAAGAGCACTATCGAAATATTCCCGCGACTTGGCGATGTTGCCGTGCTCAAATTCGAATTTACCGGCGATGAAGTTTGCCGTCGCGCTCAACTGGGTATCGCGCTTGGCTTCCAGGCCGGCGATGAGATCGGTATCGACTTTGCCTTCTTTGACGATCTGTACTAGAACCGTGCCCTCATTGGCAAGAGTATCCGGAGGAGTGAAGGTCGGGAGATCCGCCACCTTGGCTGCGCCAGAACCGGCCTGCGCGGGGATGCCTCCGGCATCGAGGTGGTCAACCAAGGATTTCGGAATCGCGTAGGAGTCGTCTCCGATGTCATATTCATAATGACTGCCACTTTCGCGAACGTGATCGGCCACGATCGTACGGCCATTTTTCAGGTGAATGGTGTCGGCCAACGCACCCGCGCAGATCGTAAGCACGACAATCAAAAAGGTGACAGAGCGCCGCATTCAGGCGCATTCTAGCAACTGAGAGTAGCCATACCACGTGACCAAGGTACTACTTACCACAATTCGCTTGTCGGCCCCGCTGCTACTCTGCCTCGTGCTCTGCGCCCTCGCTGGGGCCAAGGATGCGGTCGAAACACTCACTGACAAGCCCGGCGAAGCCCTCTATCTTCAGCTGGGGCAAGTCGGTCTGGATTCCGCGCGTGTTTATCAAGTGAGGGACGCATCCCTCGATCGGTCTGCAATTCACATCAGTCTCGAGGATGGCACCATCGCCTTCACGCAAGATGTGATGGGACGGATCACGGGCGCTTTTTTCGAAGGCGACGGCGAGGTGTTGCTCGCCCCTTCCAACCACATCGAGCGCCAGTCGATGAGCCTGTTTACCGGGATGGCCATCTTGGAAGAGCACTTCGAGAGCGCGTATTTCCGTTTCAACGACGATGTTTATTCCCAGTTGCTGCCCGGTCTGCGCGCAGCCGAAAACAAACAGGCATTCGTCGATCGATATCAAATGACGGCACGGAATCTCGCTGCGGCTGATGCCATGCGCCTACTGTTGAGCTTCAGCAACCTGCTGCCGGTGAAAGACGCTAGTCCCTCCTCACAAAGAACTGCGGGCATCCTGAATGTCGATCGATACCTGCACGCTCGTCTGCAGGGAACCAAGCTCGGAGTTTTCGACGTTTCGTTCGATTCTCTGGCTCAGGAACAAATTCAGGCGGGTCAAGCCCGCACTGCCGAAGATGGGGTTACATACTACGACGTTTGGACGTCGTTCTCGCCCGACGGCCCAGAACAGAGTACTGGCGGCGAGAAACAAAGAAGAGATTTGGAGAAAGAACTGTCTCGCCGGGATTGGTTCCGCATACGCCATTACGCGATTACGACCGAGGTGCAACCACCGAAACAGATTCATGCCCAGGCGCATTTGCAGATCGAAGTCAACAATGAAGGCTTGCGGGTACTGCTGTTTGAGCTTTCGCGCTTCCTGCAGATTGAGAGCGTAAAGCTCGATGGCCGCAACATTGAATTCATTCACAATCCTTCCGTTGAAGGAACCCAGTTGGCTCGTCGTGGAAACGATACCGTCGCGGTAATTTTGCCTGTGCCTGCGCGAGCCGGACAACAACTTGATCTCGAATTCGTCTATGGCGGCGAGGTTTTGGACGAAGCCGGCAGGGGACTGCTGTATGTCGGGGCTCGCGGCACATGGTATCCGAATCGGGGAATGGAAATGGTGGACTACGATTTGCAGTTCAAGTACCCGCCAGATTGGACTCTAGTCGCAACCGGAAAGCCAGCACCTGTGCCACCCCTCAGTTCACCAGGTCAACCTAGCGGAATGCAGGTGTCCCGTTGGGTGTCAGATCGTCCGATCCCCGTCGCCGGATTTAATCTCGGCAAATACAAAGAAGCCAGCACGCAAGCAGGCAAGGTTATTGTCGACACGTATGCTACCTTCGACGTCGAGCGAAGCTTTCCCACTCCTCCTATTCAACGACTGGGGACTGCTCCCGCCGCGCCAACCTCTCCTTTCATTCCACCTCCGCCTGAATTGATCATTCCCCGCCGTCCGTCCCCGGCACAGAACGAGGTAAGCGTCGGCGAATCTGCCGCCCAAGCGATCCGCTATTTCAGCGAAAGATTTGGTCCTTATCCCTACAGCAGGCTGGCGTTGACACAAATGCCCGGCAACGAGAGTCAAGGGTGGCCGGGCCTTGTGTTCCTATCGTCCTATGCGTTTCTGAGTGCGCCCGACCGGGAGCAGCTGCATTTACAGCCCTACGAGATACCCCTGCAGCAATCGGTCCCGGCGCATGAAACCGCACACCAGTGGTGGGGAGACTTGATCACCTGGAGCAGCTATCGTGACCAGTGGTTCACGGAAGGGCTCGCGAATTACTGCGCTCTCATGATGCTCGAAGGCAGCAATCCTTCGGCTTTCCGGCAAGTCATGGAGAAATATCGGCGCGACCTGGTGCAAAAGAATAAAGACGGAATGGCGCCGATGGATGCGGGCCCGGTGACTCTGGGCGTGCGACTGTTGTCTTCGCGCTTTCCGCAAGGCTATGAAGCAATCAGTTACGGTCGCGCAACCTGGCTCTTTTACATGCTTCGCACCATGTTGGACGACGCCGAAGCGCAGGAACATGGTGGCAAGGTTCCAACCGGGCCGGACGAGCCGTTTGTCCGCGCCCTACGAAGATTTCGACAGGAATATGAGGGCAAGTCAATCACTACCGCTGAATTGATGGAGGTCTTCGCCCAAGACCTGCCGCTCGCCCTGCGCTACGAAGGCAAGCGATCGCTTGAGTGGTTCCTGGATGGTTGGGTAAACGGCACAGCTTTACCGAAATTGGAGCTGAAGACGGTTCACATTAGCCAAAAGGGAGCGGGTCGACTCGTCATCGGTACAATTCTCCAGAAAGAAGCGCCGCAGGACCTAGTTACATCCGTTCCCATCTATGCCGTAGTTACAAGCAGAATACCTCGCTTTCTGGGACGGGTTTTTGCAGACGGGTCGGAATCGACTTTCCAAATATCCGCTCCTGTCGGCACCCGCAAGATTTTGCTCGACCCTTATCAAACAATTCTGACCAGCCCGAAATAGCACGAGCCTGTGTCCTACAGCGAGGCCCGCTCGGGCGGTGACGGGCGCAGAATCTCGAACTCATCGCAGCTTGGGATTTGCTGCGAAAATCTGTCCGCATTTTAAGCGCGCTTCCCAGGTTGCGTCGCATCGACGATTTGCGCAGGAATCTTGGCGAGGGGTAACACACAGCTGAGAAGGTCCAACGCTGCGCACGCTCGCGGCATGCTCGCCACCACGCAACTCGCTTCATCCTGCCCGATGGTAAGCCCGCCTTTTCGGTGAATCGCTTTGATTCCCTCAGCACCATCGGAGCCCATACCGCTGAGAATGATTCCCAGGGCTCGATCTCCGAAAGCTTTCGCCACGGATTCCATCATGACGTCAATCGAGGGAGTGTGCATGCGGTTCGAAGGCTCGATGTCAAGCCAGAGGAAGCTCTGTGAGTCAGAGAGACGCTGCACCGTCATGTGCGTACCTGTGGGGGCGACATAAACCACCCCGGGATGAAGAAATTCGCGGTGAACCGCTTCCTTCACCTGGACGGCGGACATCGCATTCAAGTTTTTCGCAAACCGCTCGCTGAATCCGGCTGGCATGTGCTGCACAACGAGAACCGGAACCGGCAAGTCAGTGGGGAGTATCGGCAGAATCTGCTGCAGGGCCCTGGGACCTCCTGTAGAGGCACCGATAGCGACGATTTCCGCGGGCGCAGCCAACAGTTGCTCAGGTTTAAGTGAAATCCATGCCGACGGTTTTTCCTCGAGGGTCCTTGCAGCGTGGGAAGTCCGCATCTCCGCTGCCGCTTGAAGCTTTGCGAGCAATTCCTCTCGGATCTGAAAGATGTCGAGTGTAAAGGAAGAAAGCTGTTTCGAGACGTACCCGAAAGCACCAAGGCGGCGCGCATGGGCAGCCACTTCAGGATTCCGTTCCCCGCTTCCGCTCACAATGATCACCGGCCGCGGAAAATGGTGCATAACCTGCCGCAGGGTTTCCAATCCATCCAAACCGGGCATCTTGAGATCGAGCGTAATCAGATCGGGATTCAGCAAAGGGATTTTTTCAAGCGCCTCGAATCCGCTGCCCGCCGTGCCCACGACCTCGAAGCCCGACTCGGAAGAGATCATGCGTGACAGCTCGATGCGCATGAAGGCGCTATCGTCCACCACCAAGACGCGCGCCGGCAATCGAGTTGTGCTTAGACGGCTCATTGCATGAGCTACGC
>JASHPL010000236.1 GCA_030038125.1 Candidatus Sulfotelmatobacter sp. | reverse complement strand
CTATTAATCTGAGTCTGTCTGGTATATAACTCGCCTGAAAACTGGCTAATTGGCAAAAGCTCCCTATATACGAACTGCTACGCCACGACTCTGGCCGGCAGCGCCTCCTGTGGCAGGCTCGGCAAGCCTGTCGGCGCTGCGGTCGCGTCTTCCTTGACCATTGGACCGTCGGCTGCTAACTCACTGCCCGGCACTTTCGACTTGAAAACGGGCCAAAGGACTTGCGCGTACCATTGATCGCCTTGATAGTGGGAGATGCCATAGGCCGACGGATACTTGCGCGAGATCAGGGCTGTTCCCAAAATCACGTCCCATAAAAAAAACATGTTGCCGAAGTTTCCTTTGTAGTAGCCAACTCCATCGTCAGTAGTGGCGGCGTGATGCGCGTGATGCGTTGCCGGAGTTGAGATCAGACGTTCCAGTATCCAAGCGACGGGACAGAGAACTCTGTGCTCGTAGAAAGGTTTGTCCCATGGAATGCTGGAGTGGGCCAGAGTCGTGATCATACTTTTGCTGGCGTGCACGACAAGCGCCGCCGGTCCCAGGCCGAGATAAACCAGTGTGGATGTGACGTATGTCTGCGAGAAGAAAATCGTGTAAAAGGCGTTTTGGCGGCTCGCCATCGACATGCCCATATACGGCGCCGAGTGGTGTGTGCGATGAAAACGCCACAGCCACGGTAGCTGGTGATGCAAACGGTGATACCAATACTGCGTCAGGTCGTCTGCGATGCAGAGGATGAAGAATCCCCACCAGAACGGAACCCAAGAGAAAACATTTTTCGAGTGTGGCAAGAGGACTGGCAGCACTTTCAAGCTGAAATACGTGAAGAACGGCCGGAAAACGAGGCGAGGAAGAGCGAAACAAGCAAGATCGGTGAGCTTTTCGTTTCCGTTCCAGCGATCGCGGTCATAGAGACCCAAGACGAACTCGACCAAGCCTAGCAGCACCATGAAACCCGTAATGCCCCAGTCATTCCATTGGTCCAGCCATCGGGCTTGATTGGACGACAGCGGATTGGTCCACGGATGCTGCCCGCGAATCGAAAACGTCAGAAAAAGCAACACGACCGGTAAGGCATAGATAAGCAGACTTAACGAAACGCCTTTGTAGATACTGTTGCGAACCGCTGAATCAATTTGCATGCGATGCCACCTTTGCCGACGATGGATGTTGGTCTTGCGGAATGTTTGTGTGCCGCCCCATGATCCATAACCCTCCTGTGAGGATGGTCAACGGTACGAGGCTGATTAGAATTCCCAGCGCGATCTTTTTTGCGAGAAGCCAAGTATCCGTTAGCGTCATTGTCATGGTTCGGTTTCTAAAAGGTGAACTTGGCCGCTAGCTGTATCTCGCGTGAAATCCGTTGAAAAGTTGTCGGAGAACCTGCCGAAGCGATCGTTCCATATGCCGCACCCGCTGTGATGTTGGGCAATAGCGACGTGCTTCCAGTAGCAGGACCCGGAGCAACCGCAGACGGATTATTAAATTGCGGAGTGTTGAAGAGGTTGAAGAACTCGGCGCGGAATTGCAGGTTCTTCGACTCAGCCACCTGAAAGTTCTTGAAGACGGAGAAATCAATGTTCTTCGTTCCTGGCCCCTGCAAAATGTTGCGGCCTGAATTGCCCCACTGCTCGTTGGCCAACGAACCGGTAAGCGGAATACTCACGAAGGCGGAAGTGTTGAACCATTCTTTCAAGCTGCGCTTGCCGGTGGGCAAGGTCCCATTGCCGTAGCCCGGTACTAACTCGGCGCGTGGCGTCAGGCCGTCGCCGACGCCGTTTGCCGACACAACCGAAAAGGGCAACCCATCGAAGTAATTGAGAATGGCATTCACCTGCCATCCCTGCACCGCTGGTTTCAATTTCCCTGAGGTCTGGAAGGGGAGTTCGTAATTGACGCTCCCCACGAAGCGGTTCGGAATGTTGAGGTCTGAATTCCCATACTCGGCGCGCAGATTATAGGGATTCATGGCGTCGCCGGTTGCATTGTTCGTGCCAGGGCTATTTGTGTTCTCGTCGAGCGCGTGACTGTACGTATAAGAAGCCAGGAAGGTCAGTCCGTGAGCACGACGTTCGGCCGACACCTGTAGACCGTTGTAGCTGGAAATCTGATTGGTCTCGAGTTCGAAGATCTGGGCAAAGAACGGATACGGACGATTGACAGTGACGTTGGTGGTGCCCGGCGAACCTGTGTTGATATCCACGAGATCATCAAGGTGCACACCTCGGGTTCCAACGTACGCAATCGAAAGCACTGTAGAAGATGGCAACTGCTGCTGAATCGTCGCGTGCCACTGCTCGCTGTACGGTGTCTTGGCATGCGGATCCTGCGCAAATACCGGCAGCCCCGCTGGCAGGTTGCTGGCTTCCGTCGCGGGAGTATGCACGAACCCGTCGGAAGCGTAGTTGAACGGAGTTCCGTTGCTGGCAGCGCTGCCGTATATCGACGAGTTGTTAAATGCCCAGTAATCGATCGCCGGCGCGTTGTTTGACAGGCCATCAGAATTCGTGACATTTGGCGCCGAGTAGTATGTTCCGAACCCGGCGTGGAAGACAGTCTTGGCTGTCACCTTGTAGGCAAAGCCCACTCGCGGCATGAAGTTCAAATTGTTGCCATTAGCTCCGCTGCGTGGCACCCCGTTGGTTCCTACCCGAAGCAGCTCCGTTGTGGACAGCGAGGGAACGAAGTTGTACATCCGGTTTTCGACTTCAGTCCAGGGCCACCCCAGAAAGTTCTCGTAGCGAACGCCAAGGTTCAAGGTTAACCGGCCGCTGACCTTGTAATTGTCCTGTGCATAAAACGATAGGTCTGTCTGTCGGAACCCGAATCCGTTGTTGCTGAGAAATGCGTATACGCCGGTCTTCGGCGCCCCAAAAAGCAGATCCGTCCACGCCAATCCGCTGTAAACTGTGCCGAACGAAAACGACCCGTGCTCATCGGCGGTCTGAAACATGTTGTATTGCAGACGGACGAGTTCGAAACCTAGATCGAGCGAATGCCTGCCGCGGACGAGGTTCACGTTGTCATCCACTTGGTAGTTATTGGTCCCGATATGCGTGGGGCTGTTTCCCGCATCGCCGATTGAGGTATCACCAGCAAAACTCATGACCGGCAGTCCGTCGGACTGAGGATCTCCTGCGACCTCTACGCCGGGAATGCCGAGTTGCGTAGGCAAATTCAAGCCCGCATCCCAGTTCTCCGCGTAGACGAAAAATCTCGACCAGCCGAAGCGCGCCGAGTTGATAGTGGTGGGAGTGAAAACGTGAGTTTCGCTGAGAACCGCCTGATGAGCCGGGTCCCGTGCGGGTCCGCAAATCACAGATCCAACCAAAGGCACTGGCAGGGTGCCGGGCTGACCGATGTTGTCGCGGGCTTGGCTATAACGGATGAAGGTGCTGTCGAAATCGGAGAAGCGATGGTCGACTTTTACATCGAAGGCGTCCTCCGTCACGGACCGCTCCGGATTGAAGAGAAAGTTGTTCGCAGTAGTAGCGCCAGAAATGTTGGGGGCTGCGTATTGATGATAAAGGCTCAGAATATTCGCCCCAGTCCGATTGATGGCAGCATCGTTCAGGGGAATGAAATTATTCGCGTATGGAAGACCGGTGATTGGGCTTTTGATCGCTTGGGAGTATGCGGAGAAGTCATAACCAGTGCTGGTCAGGTTGAAATCTGGCACCGTATCCACATAGGTGAGACCCTGGCGCGTGCGTTGTCCCGAATAGTCTGCAAAGAAAAAAGTTTTTGGATCACTCCGGGAAAACAGTGGTCCGCCGAAAGTGCCTCCGAATTCATTCATTCGAAATCCGGGCTTGCCAGCCGTGTCGAAGTAGTTCCTGGCATCCAGCGCGGAGTTGCGAAGAAATTCAAAGGCTTCGCCATGGTATTGGTTTGTGCCGGACTTGAAGACTAAGTTGATGGTGCCGGCGTTGCCTCGTCCGTAGCGAGCGTCGGCGTCAGTGGTTTCTTCCGAGAATTCCTGGACCGCATCAATGGGAGGAAAGACGACGACTGCAAGGCCATTGTGGTTCTCGTTGTCGCCGATGCCATCCAGAAGCAACCGATTTTCCTGATATCGCAGACCGTTGAAAGCGTAAGAAGATGGGCCCCGTTGCTGCGTGTATGGAACACTCACGATTTGCGTCTGCGCCGGCACAACCCCCGCACCCAATCCGAGCAACTCAGCGAAGTTTCGGCCGTTGAGAGGAAGATTTCTAACCGCTTCCTCGGTGCGAAGGTTGGAAACGGTCGAAGTTTCCGTTTCCAAAAGTTCGTTGGTCGCTTCAACAGTGACCGTCTGAGTCGCAGCGTTGCCCACTGCCAGGACGGCGTCGGCCGCGGCACGTTGACCGACCTCGAGCCGCACGTGCTCCTGCACTTTGCCAAAACCCTGGGCTGCAAAGGCAATGCTGTAGTCTCCGGGGTTCAAAGGGGGAGAAACGTAAAGGCCATCGGAATCTGTCGCTGTGTTCGTTACCACCCCAGTCGCAATGTTTTGAATGCTCACTTGAGCATGCGCGATCACAGCCCCGGATTTATCCCTGACCACGCCCGTTATTGTCCCGGTTTCAACGATCTGTGCGCGCAGGGTAAGCGACGCAGTGGCCAAAACGAACAACAAAGCCGAAAGCACATGTCGCCATCGTTTCATTGAAATATCTCCAGTAGAACTAAATGAATAAGATTACTTGTGATACTAGCAACAGAACTGCTCCCCTACAGTGACCGAACTGCGGCACCTCGAGCTGATAGTTCTATCGACCCCAGCTCTGTCTCAGGGATCTACAGCGCTGACTGGTGCGTTCGGGAGGAGGCGTTATGCGGGCGGACCCTAACATGATTACCCTTTCAGAAGCGGCGCGGAACAGGAATAACAGTAGCACTAGTATCTCTACCGGCTTACTTGTGATTTGTCAATACTCTTACTATAAATTAATTCGATTTTCACAATCGAATCTCTCGATACGCGCACAAGGTGGACGTTGGCGGGACCTTCAATAGGTTTTAGAGCCCGGGAGAAGCAGCAGTCTGGGCGATAATCTGTCGAATAGCGTCAATTCGGGGATCATGGGGCGCCTCTTGCACAAAGACTGCAAATTCGGCTGCGCCCTCCTTGCTTCGGCTCAAACGCATGAGCACGTTCGCTCTGACAAGGTGTACATCGGGAAAGTCTTTGGGTGTGACATCGAGTTCGGCGAGGGCAGCATCGAAGCGTTCCTCTCCGTAGAAGCTTTTGGCAAGTTCCAAACGCGCTTCCCACGAGTTGGGGTTAAGACGAAGCGCTTCCTGGGCTGCACGCTCAGCATCCGGAAAACGATTGACGGCATTGTAGGCCGTTGCGAGCGCAAGGAGCGCGCCTATGTCATAAGGATCGACCGACGCTGCGTGAGTCGCATTTTGGATTGCATCGGCCGGATTCTTTCGCGCGAGATCGACGAACGCCTTCATCGCCAAAGCGGCACCGCAGTTGGGATCGATTCGAAGCGCGTGATCGGTCTGTTTTGCCGCCTCATTCAGATCCCCTGCGCTGAGCGCCCTATGCGCGCCTTGCAAATGGACCCAAACTTTGTTTGATACTTTCAGTTCAGCGACTGACACTTCGAATCTGGGGTCGTGATCGAGCGTACTCGGGCCGGACGTCTGGGAATGGGCAGGTTGTGTACGGCACAGGGCCAGACAGACGCAAAGAATACAAAGCCCCGCGAAACCAACCCCATTGAGTTGATTAGCTTTGTTGCTATGAAGCTTATTCTGGGTGGGCTGCGCGGGCGTGAGGACCAAGCTACGACAGTAGCTTGCATCCATTCTGCAACTCGAAATAAGTGTCGCGTACCAAGCTATTCACTCGGCAAGCCATATATGCCGCTGAAGCACTTAAGCCAGAACAGCATAACTCGGAATCGACGTGTTGGCTTGTTTTTTCTTCTCAAGAGGACCAATAAAAGCCATGATGGATTGTGGCAAGAGGATTTGAGGGCCGAATCGCAGCGACTCCAGGCGCGGCACGGGCGCGGCCACCGGCTGAGGCCACGGCGTTCCCTCCGCCAATCGACCGGAACGCGGGGTGGCCAAAAGTCGATCGGGAATATCCTCTGGAGCGGTGTCAACCCGCACCGTTGCTGATCTCCTCATTAACAGTGTTTTGCCATTCCGAGTTACCCCGATTTTGATCGCATGGAACGTGCGAATGCGTGGCTATTGCCATGAATCATGCCCATCCAGTGATTTGTTCGCGTCATTGATCGAGCACAGACTATTACAGAACCAACCCGGATGCGCCGGAACCCAGCCTGTTGAGGATCCACAGCTTTTTGTCACGAGCTTTGGCTACGGGCCGAAAAAGAATACGCCAAGCGCGAAGGCCCGCGCGATTCAAGCAGGGCTAAATTTCCAAGCGCTGCAATGTTTTTCACTTTGAACTGCGGCATGCCCCGCACCGGCTCGCGCGGATCTTACTGAATCTACAAATACTTTGGGAATAATCAGAACGGTTTGTCAATTGCATAGTAATATGATAGACATTATAGTTTTTGCGAGGAGTGGGGATGATGCGGGAAATGAATGACAAGTCAGGTTCGTTCTCAATTGCCATTATTGGCGGCGGATTTAGTGGGGCAACTCTCGCAAGCCAACTCCTGCGGAGTGCCAACCCGACAATTAAAGTGGTGTTGATCGAACGGGAAGGGTGCCCTGGACGGGGTGTGGCTTACAGCACGCAACTCGCGGGCCACCTTCTCAACGTCAGGGCGAAGAACATGAGCGCAGTCGCGGACGATCCCGCACATTTCCTGCGGTGGGCGAAAGAGCACTACAGCGATCAGGTTCAACCAAACGATTATCTACCGCGGCGCGTTTATGGCAAGTACGTTGAATCGACCCTGTGTGAGGCCATCGAGGGGAATCCACACGGATTCGAATGGAAACGCGACGAGGCGTTTTCCATAACTCCTACGGAAGGCAGCGCCACGGTCCATCTAAGGAGCGGTGGCAGAATTCGCGCAGATGCGGTTGTTCTGGCTTTGGGCAATTTTCCGCCGAAAGATCTGCGACTTTCCGTGCGGGATGAAATCAGCCATCGCTTCATCCCAAACCCGTGGTCGGTGAATGCTCGCACTGAAGTCGCCCCGGAAAGCAGCGTGTTGCTGATTGGCTCGGGCCTGACCAGTGTGGATGTTGCAATTTCACTACGAGCGAGCGGACTTCGGGGTAAGATCCACATGCTTT
>JASHPL010000024.1 GCA_030038125.1 Candidatus Sulfotelmatobacter sp. | reverse complement strand
AGATAGACGAGGACGTGGCGATCTCCAGTCGAGTGACTCGTTCCCTCAACCGGGGCATATGCCGGAATCGGCGCCGAGGCGAAGTAGGACTGATACACGGTGGTTCTCACCGATACATCAGGTTGGTTGTACGGAACTTGAATCGCTGGAATTCCATTCGGAAACGGTGCGTTGGAATTGTTACCGAAGAATGGTTTGATCGTGGCTGACAAGTATCCGCTGTAGATCGGTGCAGCCGGAGAAGCATCGACGGACAGTCCGGTGGTCGAGGCATCAACGCGGTGATGAAAAATGGAATTCGTTGGAAAAATCGTCGCCAGAAATGCGTTGCTACCGTTGATTGAAAAACTGATTTGCCGAGTTGCTTGTTCCGAGCTCGAGTCGGTCACCACGAACTCGGGCGCGTAGGTGCCCTGTCCACCTATCAATGAGCTGCTGATGATCCCTGTACTTGCGTTGAGCGACATTCCTTCTGGCAACGGAGGAAAGCTGGTGTTGCTGCTGACCGAATAGGTGTATGGCGGAGTGCCGCCGCTTGCGACAATTGTGCACCCGGAATAGGGCGCGCCTTGGATTCCACCCGGGCACGAAGTCGTTTCAATGGTCAGCGACCCGCCGGCCGCCATTACAGTCACTTTCGCGGTCGCCGTGGTCGAACCAGCATTGTCGGTCGCGGTGAGCGTGTAAGTGGTAGTGTCCGTCGGGCTTACGCTTGTAGAACCGCTGGCTGACGTGGAAGTAAAAGTCCCTGGCGCAATACCAATGCTTGTCGCTCCGGTGGTTTTCCAACTTAGCGTGCTGCTTGAGCCCGCCGTGATACTTGCAGGAGTCGCGGTGAAGGAACTGATCACAGGGTTCGCCGAGTTCACCGTCACTGTAACCGCAGACGTAGTGGAACCAGAGGTGTTGGTTGCTGTTAACGTGTAAATCGTCGTTGCCGTTGGGTTTACGGCAGTTGAACCGCTTCCGAGCGTGGACGTGAACGATCCAGGCGTGATCGCGACACTTGCGGCTCCAGTCGTAATCCAGCTCAACGTGCTCTTTGCACCCGAGCTTATCCCCGCCGGATTTGCCTGAAAAGAGGTGATCGTCGGCTGCTCACCTTTGGCGGAAGAGCCCGAGGATCCACAGCCTGCGAGTCCCACGCAACCAAAGAGAAGGAGGACGAGGGCTGGTTTCATAGAGTGGGTATTTGGTCCGGCGTCGACAATTACTCGCTCAGCAGGTCAGTTCGACAACGACTCTCAATGCCCTACTTTAATTCTCCGTCTGGCACGACTGTAGCTATCCGTAGTTGTAGCCCCTTGGGACACCCTCAAACACATTTTCGGGCAAGTCTTTTGGGCAGAAAAGATTTCCGATTCCGAGGCAGAATACTCTAGGCTGAGGCAGCAGCGGCCTTGGGCTGAGACACGATCAGCCACTCCAATTTTGAGAAGGGCAAGTAAACGCTGGGCGCGTCCATATCGGCCATGGCACCGCCGGTGACCTCACGCAGCGCCGCGTTCATCTCATCGCTGATCAGGCAGAAACCGGTGTCGTCCGCGGCTGTGATGGTTCCCGAAAAGGCGCGGGTGAATAATGAAATCTTGACGATCACCGTCCGGTTCACCAATTTCTCTTTGAAGGAGGGGATAGAGCTCTGGGACATAATTTCTCCGCAAGCAAACTTGGTATTAAGTGCAGCTTTGCCTGAGTTTGACAAGACTTGAACGAGGCCGAAAGTGACCGGGGTAACCCAAGTTTGCGCCTGCGCACAAAATTCGGAGAAGCAAAAAATCCTTCGAACAGTTGCTTTAGAGAAATGCTATTGGTTCTGTTTCACATCCCTGAGGAGTTGAGGGGCTCCTAAAATGATTTGACACTCTCCCGCTGCTTTCAAAATTTTTTGCGCCTGCAAAGCGATGTACAAGTGCGCGAGTATTCAGCAATCGTATTCCTGAAGTGGAACATCCTGGTCTCAAGTGCCCCTCAATTTATCGTTTGTCAGCCAAGGGGGGCCAGGTTCTGGAATAGAATACGTGTAGGGCCAGAAAACAACTGGGGTTGTCAAGGTCGTCGTCAAAACCATCGCGCTGAGATCTTTCTCAGTTCTCGATACGTTCGCGATTATGCGTTCCGTGCAGAAGCTGAGCTGAATTTATTCTGAATGCGGCAGAACAACAAAGCCGCGTAACCACTCCCACAGATTGAGGCACGGAGCCCGCGATAGTGATGTCGTGAAATGAACGGTGCAGTCAACTCCACTCACCACCGGCCTCCATTTCGAGTGCTGGTTGTCGCCGCCATCCGCGAAAACGCGCCGTTGATGGTGCACGAACTCATGCACATCCAACTCCGGTTTACCGGGAAGCGGGTCGAGACGGAAACTGACTACCCGAAACAACTGCAGGAATTTGGAGATCGCGACACGTTTGCCGGCTGGCGTCGATTTTGGGCTAAAGACGGCGCAGCTGCCCTCAGAGGCGTCAGCAATGAGAAGTATAAAAGCTACTCTCAACGGTGTCCCGAAGCTGCGCAGAAGTAGGAGTTGTTTATGAAAGTGGCGTTGCTATCATGGGAGTCGCTGCATTCGATTCCGGTGGGCGGAGTGGCTGTGCACGTAACCGAGTTGGCTGCCGCGCTGGAGAGGAAGGGCCATGAAGTCCACGTCTTTACTCGCATGCGCGGCGGGCAGCCTCCCTACGAGCGCATCCACGGTGTTCATTACCATCGCTGCCAATTCCGGCTGGATCCTGACTTTGTGGAAGAGATCAATCACCTTTGCCGTTCCCTGGTGCATGAGGTATTTCAGACAGAAAACTACATCGGCGGTTTTGACGTGATCCACGCGCATGATTGGCTGACTGCGAACGCCATGATCTGGATCAAGCAAGGACGCGGCCGCAAGACAGTAGTAACGATGCACTCCACCGAATACGGCCGTTGCGGAAACCGCTTCCTCGAGGGCCGTTCTCGCGGAGTGCGCGAGCAGGAACGAGCGGCAACCCATTGGGCCGATCGCGTCATTACGGTCTCTCATTCCTTGCGGAAAGAGATTATGTGGATGTACGAAACACCCGACTGGAAAATCTCCATCATATACAACGGCGTCAATGCTCACGATTACGACGGCTGTATCGATCCCGGTGCGGTGAAGGCTCGTTACGGCGTCGGCCCCATGGATCCGACAGTTCTTTTTTGCGGCCGCGTGGTCTTTCAAAAAGGGCCGGATCTGTTGGTGGAAGCCATTCCTTTTATTCTCGCCAACTATCCATCAGCCAAGTTCATCTTTGTGGGGGATGGAGAAATGCGTCAATCCGTGGAGGCGCGCACGCACCAGCTTCGTGTGGCTCACGCGACCCGGTTTCTGGGATTCAAGAATGAAGCTGAACTCGCAGACCTTTATAAAGCCTGCGATACCGTGTGTGTACCGAGTCGCAACGAGCCTTTCGGAATTACCGTCCTCGAGGCCTGGAGTGCGGGCAAACCGGTCGTGGTCTCGCGCAACGGCGGGCCGGATGAGTTTGTCTGGCACCAAGTGAACGGACTGAAGATCTATCCAGCCGCGGAGTCAGTTGCCTGGGGAATCGGCACCTTGTTCACGAACTTCGAATGGGCGCGTTGGATGGGACGCAACGGGCGAATCGCCGCCGAAACCGCGTTCTCCTGGGACGCCGTTGCCAACCACGTTTCTCACGTTTACATGCAGTGACAGGCGGTATTCAAGAACATGCGTTGCGGAGAATCCAGATGAGTGAATTTCCTGAGTACGTCGATGGCCTGCCCAATATTTGCGGGATGGAAGATCAGATTTCTGCCGCGATGGCGAGGCCCACGCCTGTGGACTTGCGGTCGAGCGGCATCGATTTCGCCAGGAAGCGTAGCTGTTTTGCTATTGCGTTGCACATGCACCAGCCTCTCATCCTAGCGGAGACAGGCGACCTCAGGACCGCGCCGATAATCAGCAATCTCAAGTACATGATGGAGAATCCGAACGTCGGCGACAATCACAATGCCCCAGTTTTCATCTGGTGTTACAAACGCATGGGAGAGTTCATCCCCAACCTTGTACAAGAAGGAAAGCAGCCGCGTGTGATGCTGGATTACTCCGGATGTCTACTTCACGGCCTGCGGGACATGGGACAAAATGACGTCTTCGACAACCTGCAGCGCATCACTTGCGATCCCGCATATTGGCATTGCACCGAATGGCTGGGAACGGCTTGGGGACATGCTGTCGCGCCAAGCACGCCGGTCCAGGACTTCCGTCTTCACGTTCAAGCCTGGCAGCAGCACTTCGCCGCTATTTTTGGACTGGAGGCCCTTCGCCGTGTGCGCGGCTTCTCCCCGCCCGAGATGGCGCTTCCCAATCATCCCGATGTCGCTTATGAGTTTGTAAAGACGTTGAATGACTGCGGCTACAAATGGGTGTTGGTTCAGGAACACACTGTCGAGCGCCTCGAAGATGGAGGCGGAGTACAGCACCCGTACCTGCCTCATCAGCTCATCGCCATGAATTCAGACGGAAAGACGGCGAGCATTGTGGCGATTGTCAAAACTCAGGGCAGCGACACAAAGCTCGTCGCTCAGATGCAGCCCTACTATGAAGCGCGTTCGCGCGATCGCGCGCCGTTGGCTGGGAAGCAGGTTCCTCCGCTTTCGGCGCAGATTGGTGACGGCGAAAATGGCGGAGTCATGATGAATGAATTCCCGCCGAAATATCACGAGGTGATGCGCGAGGCTTCCGGCAGCGACGTGCCTCCGGTCAATGTCGCAGAGTACCTGGAGTATTTGAACCAACTCGGGCTCAAGGATACGGCCTTCCCGCAACTCCGGCCGCTCCACCAAAAGCAAATCTGGGATCACTTCCGGCCTGGTGAGGGAACAAAACAGCTCGAACAGGTTATCGCCGAGCGAAAGAAAGCCGACCACCGGTTTCATATGGAGGGCGGCAGCTGGACCAATAATCTTTCCTGGGTCCAAGGGTATGAAAATGTGCTGAAGCCGATGGAGGCGGTCAGCGCCTTGTTTGCCGAGAAAGCACTGGGAAAAGTGTCGCCGAAAGAATCACGCTTTAGGAATGCTCTCTTTCATCTGCTACTGACGCAATCGAGCGACTATCGCTACTGGGGGCAAAGCCGCTGGACCGACTATGCTCGTGAGTTATGCCGCCGTACGTCTGAGATATTGAGCCATGATTTTTGAAGGAAAGCAGCAGGCAATAATCAAAAACGTATAAGCGCTTCATGATGCGGTTCCTCTGCGTGCGGGGATAGCAAGGCAACGAATAAGGTACGCGGGCAGTTTCTACAAGTTGAGGGAGGATGCGGTCGCGGCTGGACTGCCCGGGGCGGGAGATCTTAGCCGGTAATTTTCGCCGGAAAACGTGGTAGCATTTTGTTACGGATCGTGTTTCGGGTGGTTTTTACGGATCGTTTCGGGCCCCCATGCCCCGTACCAGCCTCATCTCGCTTCCAATCCTGATCCTCTATGCGGCGCTGTACGCAACTCCATCGGCGAAGGAGTCCAACCCTTGGGTTGAGACTAATTCGACGCACTTTGTAGTCATCACCGATGCGGGCGGGAAAAAGGGGCAGGAAGTCGCGTTACGCTTCGAGCAAATGCGTGCCGTGTTTGCCGGCATTTTTAACAAAGATCGTCTCAGCCAGCCGGTGCCGTTGACCATTCTCGCGTGTAAGAACGATGACTCGTATTATCGCGTTGCCCCGCTTCGAAACGGCCAGCCAATCGATGTTCCCGGATTCTTTCTGCCCGGCCAGGACCAGGATTTCATTGTGCTGAATCTAATGGAAGACGAAGCGTGGCGCGGCGTCGCTTACGATTTCGCCAGCATGCTGCTGAGCTACAACTATCCTCCGGCGCAGGCGTGGTTCGACAAAGGTCTGGCGGAATATTTCAGCTCGATCCGCGTCGACGACAAGCAGGTGCAGATCGGTGGCGACCCCACGCTCCTTTATTCTGGCAATAAGAACGCCGGCAATCGCGAAGTGAATCGAGCGACGTCATTTACTGAATTACTCAACAGCCAGCGATGGATTCCGATTGCCGATCTATTCGCGAGGAAACGCGAGAGTTCAAGCGACACTACCCGCCGCACCCTGTTCAATGCCGAATCTTGGATGGTCATGAATTATCTGATCCATGAGAAAAAGCTACCCGAAACCGGCAGGTATCTCGGTCTCGTCCTGATTCGGCAAGTGCCGATTGCTGATGCGATTCAGCAAGCCTATGGCGTGAGTCCGGCGCAACTTGAGCAGAGGGTGAAAGATTACTATCACTCGCTGACGGCAATTCAGACGGAGCTGACCGCTTCGCGGTCGAGTGCCGGCTCCGCCAGCGCAGAGCCGTATCAGTTCGCAGCTCTGGTTGGCCCCGACAGTTCTGCAATCATCGTAAAACCCTTTCCGGAAGCCGACGCCCGCGCCCTCTACGCTGAAGTGCAGGTTCGCATCCCGGAGCGGCGTGAGTCAGGCCTGCAGACTCTGAAGACGCTGGCCACCACGCCGACTGCAGCAGACCTGAAGGCCGAAGCCAAAAATCAAGAAAGAGAGAAAGCCCGAAACCGATCCGATGCCGATCCGGACACGCTGCCCACGACGACTATAGGCAACGCGCTGGCTCACCGCATTCTCGCTTGGGACGACATTGAACACGATAACTTCGAGGAGGGATTAGCGGAGCTGGGTGACGCGGCATCCCTGGATCAGCGCGATATGTGGACCCGCTATTACCTATGCGTGCTCAAGTATCGCATGGCGCAGGCCAAACATAGCGAGATCTCAGGTCTGGCGAACATGCTGATAGATCTGCGAGCGGTGCTGGAATGGTATCCGGAAATGGCGAATGCCTACGATCTGCTGGCAGTGGCGCGCAATGAGGGTGGGACAACTAAAGAAGCGATGCAGTCCGAGCGCGCTGCCATGAACCTCAGCCCACGCGACGAACTCTATTCCTACCACCTCGCTCAGATCTACATCGCGGCCAAGCAATGGGATGCGGCGCAGGCTTTGTTACAACGTTTGAAGGGCAGCGATGACCCTCAAATTGCCCAGCTCGCTCAACAGCGACTGGACGAAATCGGGAACCAGCGCAAGTATGGCCTGACGGCGCCGGGGGGCGCTCAGGCTCAGTTCGCGCCGCAGAAGACTCCCTTTGATGTACTAGACCAGGACGCGGCAAAACGTGCCACCGAAGAAAAGCAGCAAGAATCCACGGGGCATGCCGACGAGCGTCCGACGAAATTTGTCAAAGGACGCCTGATCGGGGTCGATTGTTCCGGGGCTCCCGCGGCTGTTCTGACGGTTTCAGCGCAGGGGGTGGTTCTAACGCTGCGCGCCGCCGATTACAAATCGCTGCTACTGATTGGAGCTGATGACTTTTCCTGTTCCTGGCACGATCGCCAGGTTGACGCCAACTACAAGCCCGCCGGCCAGGCGAACGGAGATCTGGTTTCGCTGGAAATCCATTAATTCGGCTGAGTAATCTTTTTCCCGATGATTGCAACGCATTGCGACCCGGGTAGTGTCTGAAATCGGCTCCGCAGCCTAAAGCGTCCATTGCGGCATGTCATACCAAAGCGTTAGACGTGAATGGTTTTGGACCGGAAAGTGCACCTCGGATCTTGAAAAGGCGCGAACGGCGCGGCTTTTGGACGGGTTGAGAATGGCCTGATGCGGGGGATACGAACCGCTCGTTCTCCTCTTGCGCGTTTTCTCATTCCGGGGCACAATCATCCGTTCATCGAACGCGGCACTTGTGTCGCGCTCAACCGCTTTTGCCAGCGAGGAGGCTGAAATCTCAATGAAGACCCGTATTCTCTTGATTCTGCTGTCGTGTGCATTGTTTGCGATAGCGGCTTTCGCCCAGCAGAACAGTTCCAGTGCCAACATGCAGTCGACCGGCGCCACATCCTCGAGCACGGACGATTCCGTCCGAGAGCCGCTGACCTGGCCGAGGGCACAGAACTGGTGGGACGGCGACGATCCCAACGTGGTCAATCTGGTCACGCATCCCTTTGCCCGGAAACCGTGGATCAAGCGCCAGCTGGGTCCGATTCGCGACCGTATCAACGAACTGGACGAGATTACGGCGGCCAACGCGTCCCATATAAAAGACATCGATTCCCGCTCCCAGCAAGGCATTCAGCTTGCTTCGGAAAAAGCTGATCTGGCCAACCAGCATGCCGCCGATGCCAGCAGCCAGGCGCAGGCGGCGCAGACGGCCGCGACTGAGGCCTCGGCCCGCGTCACCAACGCCGAGCAGCTCGTTAACAACGTGGATCAGTACCGGGGGGATGCGCAAACCGAGATTCGATTTCGTCCCGGCCAGAGCGTGCTGAGCAAGCAGGCAAAAGACGCACTCGATCAGATGGCAGCGCCTTTAAAGGGGCAACACAGCTATATCCTCGAAATCCATGGTTTCGCTCCCGGTCACGGCCAGGCTGCGATTACCGCGTCGCAAAAGATGGCGGACTCAGTCGTGCGCTACCTGGTCGAGACGGACCAGATCCCGATCTATCGCATTTTTGTTTTGGGTATGGGCAACGCGTCCATTGCTGGAGAACAGGGCACAAAACACGCGAGCGCGCGAGTTGAGGTCAGCGTACTGAAAAGCGACGTGGTCAGCACGGCACAGCGCTGAGCGACCTCGTATTCGTCGGGGCGAACCTAACCGGGGTTCGTCCCTTTTTTGTTTCATGCGAAATGGGCTCTATTGGAGCGTCTGCAACTCCGGGACGCCACGGTTAAAAATTTACCGTCTGACGAGCAAAGCTTCTTCACGCCCTATCAATGCTATACTCCGAGGCTGTCCATTGTGAGGTGACGTATGAAGATAGGCGCCTTGCTGGCAGCAACCCTCCTGTTTGCCGCTTCCCTTGCGGCACAAGATTCCGAAGAATTGATGCGCGGCCCTGATGGGGGCACCACTTACCATGTAGACGGCATCAGTGTTCGGCCGCTTCCGGGGCAGCCCTTTTCTGGCAGAAGTACGACAGAATGGACGCGCACGCTTGAGGATGGCAGCAGCGTGACAACACATCTGTTTGCCATGGTCGCCCGCGACAGCCAAGGCCGCATCTATCGGGAGCGCCGCAACTTTGTCCCAATCAATTCGGATCGTGAATCCAAACTCCAGCATATCAAGATTCTTGACCCAATTACGCATACGCAAACCCTTTGCACTCTAGCCATTCACAGTTGCAGCGTGACCAACTATTTCGCTCGAACCACATTTACGCTAAGGCCAGTGGGACCGTTCGATGATGGCAAACGCACCTTGGCCCGTGAGAGCCTCGGAAATGATGTTATGGATGGGGTCAACGTGGTTGGAACGCGAGAAATCATCACCATCAACGCAGGGGTCATTGGCAATAGCCAGGCACTCTCGATCACACGGGAATTTTGGTATTCGCCGGATTTGCAGGTGAATCTGGCGATCACGCGAAAAGATCCGCGAGAGGGCACGCAAGTGATTCGCGTACAGGAGGTGTCCCGGTCGGAGCCTGATCCAAGTCTGTTCAAAGTCCCGGACGGCTTCACGGTTCACGATCTGCGAAATAAAGCGGCGAAATCCGAAAATTAAATGGAAGCCGCGTTCCCGACCCCCTAACAGCAAGAAACCCTCCCGCAGGGAAGACGGGAGGGTGGGGAAGGACTCCGGATATTTTTGCGCTAGGCGCGTACCACGTTTGCTGCTTGAAACCCTTTGGGGCCCTTGAGCAGGTCAAACTCCACGGTCTCACCCTCATTCAGCGTGCGGTAACCGTTCTCCTGGATCGCGGAGAAGTGCACGAACACGTCTTCTCCCGTGGAGCGCTGGATAAATCCATATCCCTTCGCCCCGTTGAACCACTTTACAGTTCCTTTCTCTCTCACGGAAAAAACTCCTTTCACCATCGCGAAGAATTATTCTCCGGCATCCTCGGATCGCGCCCCACGATCGAGGCCCCCCTCAAAGGAGCCGGAAGAAATTTTGGTTGCGTCTACGACGTGCGGAAGAAGTCAGTTCCAAAATAGGAAAGACTCCTCAGTTGCTGACGGCGGTTTGGGACCACAGGCAGAAACCGACAGAGCCTCGACAATTTGGCGCGTTTTCGACCACACCCACAACGTCAACCCTTACTGGTCTCACCACCAGACCAAAATCTGGTGTCGAGCACAAGATCATAAGCACTATTAAAACGATTCGCAAGCAGAATTAGAAAGAAATCGTAAGTGCCCCCCCTCACAGGAGGGATAACTTTAACAAAGATAAGAAAATACGCCTTAATTCGCAGAGGTAAAACCTACATTTCCCCTGCTAAGGACCCGGAAGGGAGGCTCTGCTAGGATTAAGATTCCATGCCGGGTTCTTCGACCACGCTTTCCAACCCCAAAACCGCTCCTGATGGTCCGAAACGGCGTCCATCGCCGGGATCTTCGGGCCTGGTTGCATCGACAGTGAAGTATCTGATGCGGACCGAAGTGCATACTTTTGCATTCTCGGTGGCTGCGAACGCGATCCTGTCGTTTTTCCCATTCGTTGTCCTGATGATGACGCTGATTCGCCGCGTCTTTCATTCCAGAGTGATGTCCGACGTGGTCATTCAGCTTTTGCGCGATTACCTGCCGGCAGGGCAGGAATTCGTCATTCGCAACCTTAACGCGATGGTCAGCGCCCGCCATCAGGCGCAGATTGTGTCACTGGTGATCCTGCTGGTGACTTCTTCGGGCGTGTTTTTGCCTCTGGAAGTTGCTCTGAACCGGGTGTGGCACTTTGAGAACAACCGGTCCTATCTCGGCAACCAGGCGGTCTCGCTAGGATTGGCGTGCGCCTGCGGAGTGCTGGCTATGCTTTCAATCGCCTTGACGGCCGGGCCCGTCGCATTCATGCAGTTTGTGCTGCGCGGCTATGGCGTAGGATTCGTGCGCTGGGTTGGCTTTCTGGTGATGAAGATTCTCGCGATCGCGGCTAGCATCGGGATTTTCTTTCTTATTTATTGGCTGCTGCCCAACGGGAAAGTTCCGGCTCGCGCCGTGCTGCCGGCTGCCATCATTATGGGGCTGCTTTCTGAAGCGCTGAAGCAGGCCTACATCCTGGCTCTTCCCTGGCTCAATTTTCAGGAAGTGTACGGCCCGTTCTCATTGTCGGTCAGCCTTATGTTCTGGGCGTTCCTGACAGGCCTGCTTCTTTTAGCCGGCGCGCATCTTTCTGCTGAGGAACATTTGCGGAATTCGTTGTGAAGGACAGCAAGCCCCGCAGCGGAGAAAGCCCCGATCGGAACCGCGCGGGCGTGCAATTCCCAAAAACGACTACGACACAGTTTTATTTGTTCTGATCGCCGCTCTTAATGGAAAGCAACTCCACCTGAAAGATCAGGGTATCGCCGGGGCCGATATCGGGACCTGCGCCGCGGTCGCCATAAGCCAGGTCGGCTGGGATATACAGCTCCCACTTTGATCCGACGGGCATCAGTTGCAGCGCTTCGGTCCAGCCTTTGATGACGCCGCTCACGGGGAACGATGCCGGCTGGCCACGCTGATACGAACTGTCGAATTCTTTCCCATTGGTCAGCGTGCCGCGATAGTTGCAGGTCACGGTGTCGTTTGCGGTCGGCTTCGGTCCATCGCCTTCTTTCAGGATTTTGTACTGGAGACCGTCCGGGAGGGTGACAACCCCCGGCTTACCTTTGTTTGCTTCGAGGAATTCCTGGCCCGCCTTGCGATTTGTTTCGCCTTTCTCCTGCGCGGTGGCTTGCATCTTTTGCCGGACCTCAGTCTGGAACTGCTGGATCGCCGTGCGCGCCTCCTCCTCTGTCATCGCGGTTTTTCCGCCAGCGAGCGCATCCTTCATGCCACGCGCGACGAGCGCCGGATCGAGCGTCATACCCTGCCGGTGCAGTCCCGTGCCGAGATTCATGCCCATCGCGTAGCTCTGCTTGTCCTTATCGGTTTTGAGAACCAGCGGAGCCGAAGCGGTTCGATGCACTGGTGTTTTCGCCGCGGTTGTCGATTTGGAGGATGTGGAAGATGACTGGGCGGAACTGCTTTGCCCCGAACTCGATTGACTGTTCGCAGAAGTCTGGGCCGAAGCGCTGGCGATCAGGAGCAGGCAAGCCGCCAGTGCAGCAAAGATGGAAGTAAAGGGTTTTGGCATAACAAAGTATTGTCCCATTGAGCAGGCGAAACGGGCAAACCGGAGAGACAGGAGCTCGTCGCTCGTGCTTAGGTCTGGGAACGGCACGACTTCAGTCGTGCCATATGGCGTGTCAATGAAATGGCGACTTCAGCCGCTCGGGGGCGACCGCTCTGGATACATTCGGACACGCGTTTTGGTACCCGGCGGAGACACACGCGTCGTTGATCCTTAGCTCCCGATCCCCTAGCCACTGTTTTCTTCAGTTTTTCGGCTGTTCTGTAAGCACGGCCAGCTCGCGGCGAGCCTCCTGAGCGGGGATGAAGTCCGCATCGGCATTCTTCCAAATGTCGAGGAGTTGCTGATAGCTGCGGATGGCTGCGGCTTTGTCGAATTGCGCTTCGGCCCGTGCTGTTCCCAGTAAGCACAGCACATAATCGGGAGCTTGCGCAGCACCCGTTCCACCCTCGCCCAGCGCTAATTGACGATAGCGCAAGCCGGGCTCAAAATCCTTGACTGCCTGCTGCGGATTCTTCGTTTCCAGATCGGCCTGCCCCAAGAGATGCGGCGCCTTCGACACGAGCAGGTAGGGTTCTGTCGATGACAGCAGTCCTGCCACTTGTTCCGGATGATGCTGCCCCAGAGCCACTGCGGCTTTCACCTCGGGAATGAAGATCTCGCCGTAGAGGGTATTAAGCGGCGCTTCTGCGGCGGCTCGTTCCACCTCCCGCAGTGCATTTTCCGTGTCGCCGCACAGCGCCATCGCCAGAGTGGCGTCGGGAACGGAGGCGATGGAGCGATCCAGACCCAGTCCTTTATGGACGGCATCTCGCGCTGCACCACAATTGGAAACCAGGGCATCATGCAGGGCCTTCACGGAGTAAAGCGAACCAGCGGTGTCAGAGATGTGCTGCTGCTCGGCCCGCTTGGCGGCGCTTTCCCAGTGCAGATCGGCTTCGTGCATACGCCCGAGGTAAAGATAGAAGGTGCTTGCCGTGCCCTCCACTAAGAAACCATCCGGCTGTCCTGCAGCCCACTGAATGTGCTTTTCCCAGTCAGGCCTTCCAGAGACGAAATCATCGAGCATCATATTGCTCTGATAATTTATGTTGTCGCCGCCGCCCTGATCGAAAGCTTCTTTAAGGTAGAGTTCTGCTTCCGCCATGCGATTGATGCCCATCAGAGCGCTGGCTGCATTCGTCGCCGCCACGTTATCCCAGCGGGCGATTTCCCAGGTCTTCTTAAATCCTTCCGCGGCCTGCTCAAAATTGCCGACGATCGAATAGGCGTTGGCCAGGTTGTTCCACGCCGCCGCGTCCCGCGGATAAGTCGCCACGAACAGTTTGTAGGAATCGATCGCCTTCGGCATGTCGTACAACTCGAGTTCATATTGCGACTCGATATACATGCGCTCGCGTTCCGTGACCCGCTCACGCAAATCGTAGGCCTTCTTCAAATACTCGACGGCTTTCGAAATCGCGCCCACATTGCTGTAGGCGACGCCCAGCCGCGCCCAGCCCATGGCAAAGGTCGGATCCAGTTGAACCGACTGCTGGTAGAAACCGACCGCCTGCGGAAAGTCGCGCCCCTGCCGGTGCTCGTCTTCCCCCAAAGAAAACGCATGAAAAGCCAGCAGTGAAGCCGTGGTAACGTTGGTGTAGGGCGTGGTCAATTTCTGAATCGACGCCATCGACTCGCCCAGCCGCGCCCGCATCGCTGTGGCCGCCTGGGAAACCGCCTGCAACACGGCCGTCTTGTCGTTGGCGGTAACCTGCTCGCGGGCAAACACCTCGCCGGTGGCGACATTGACTGCATTGATCTGAATCACATACGACGATCCCAAAGAGGCGATCGAGCCGGCTAAATAGGCTTTCACTCCCAGTCGTTGTCCGAGTTGTTGCGCCAGATCGGGTGTGATCCTCTGGTCCTTGATTTGTCCAAGATATTGCAGGTTGCTGTGCAGTTCCGCGTCGCTGACCAATTGCAGCATCGGCGATTGTTCGAGCTGAATCGCGAGCGCTTCTTTCAGCGTGGAATCGAAAACCGGGTCTCCGGTCTGATTGTTGAAATCGGCCAGAATAATCTGGTCTTTGTCCGTCAGTTGTACCGCCGGGCGGCCGCGCATGTAGAATGCTCCGGCAATCACGGCGAGCATGAGCACCGCGGCGACAGGAACCACCCACTTCCACCAGGCTGTTTTATGGGCCGGCGTCTCGGCAACGTCCACGCGACCCGAGGATGCCGTGACCACCCGAGCCGACCCGCTGGTCGTGTGTGCAGCCGCCGAGATCGCTTCCGGGGCAACGACCGCATGAATCGAATCGGAAGACGTGTTTACCGTCCCACTTCGACCCGACTCCAAATCGCGCTTGATGCGCATCAACTCGGCCTTCATGTCGACGGCGTGCTGATAACGTAGCTCCCGATCTTTTTCCAGGGCGCGATTGATCACATCTTCAAGCTTCGGAGGCAGGGTTGGATTCAGACGAACCGGCGCCGCCG
>JASHPL010000235.1 GCA_030038125.1 Candidatus Sulfotelmatobacter sp. | reverse complement strand
CGCTCGCGCGACTCTTCGAGCCGTGCTTCTTCTCTCGTCATTGGTTTCTTGAGTTTGGCTGTCGGTGCCAAACAGTTCGCTTACGGCTTCCCTAACAACTGTTTCGCAAGGCCGACAACGCGGTCAGGCGCAAAGCCAAACTTTTTTTGTAGTTCTTTTAAGGGTGCGGACGCGCCAAAGGTTTTCATCCCGATCATACGGCCGGATTTTCCAACGTATCGCTCCCATCCAAATATCGATGCCTGTTCCAAAGAAATGCGGGCGGCGATGCGCGATGGAAGAACGCTTTCTCTATAGTCTTGCGGCTGCTCGTCAAATATCTCCCAAGACGGCATGGATACAACTCGAGAACGAATGCCTTCCGCCGACAGCTTTTCATGAGCTTCGATTGCGAGAATGACTTCGCTTCCCGACGCGATCAAAATCAGCTCCGGGTCCCTACCAGGAGTGTCTGCCAAGATGTAGGCGCCTTGTGCGACACCGGCGGCCGGGCCATATTTCGTGCGGTCAAGCGAAGGCAAGGCCTGGCGCGATAGAGCCAAGATCGCGGGCCTATGCTGCAATTGCATGATGTAGCGGTAGGCCTCCACGACTTCGTTTGCGTCTGCCGGCCGCAAAACGATCAATCCAGGAATTGCGCGTAGCGAGGCCAATTGCTCCACGGGTTGGTGCGTGGGACCGTCTTCTCCATCTCCCATGGCATCATGGGTAAAGACGAAGAATGTCGGCAGCTCCATGAGCGCGGAAAGCCGAATTGCCGGTCGCGCGTAGTCACTGAAGATGAGAAAGGTTGAACCGAACCCCCTCAGCTTAGACAGCGCCAGGCCGTTAACGATCGCTGCCATCGCGTGCTCGCGTACTCCAAAATGAAGGTTCTTCCCAGCCGGAGTACCCGCCTGAAAATCTCCAGCCCCCTCGAATGTTAGGAGCGTCTTCGTTGAGGGTCCCAGGTCGGCAGAACCGCCCAGTAACCAAGGGATGCTGTGCGCGAGAACATTCAATACCTTTCCCGAAGCTTCTCGTCCCGCCATGCCTTTCGAATCGGCGGGAAACGTCGGAAGACCACGATCCCAAAATGTTGGCAGTTCACGGCGTTGCATCAAGTCAATTTCGATGGCGAGGTCGGGATACTGAGTGCGGTATGAGCTGAACCGCTGAGTCCATTCGGAATGTGCTTTCTCGCCGCGGGCCCCTACGCCGTTCGCAAAATGCTCGTAGACGCCTTCCGGCACCAGGAACTTGCTATCTTCGGGCCAGCCATAGCTCTGCTTGACGAGTCGGACCTCCTCCTCTCCCAGAGGCTCACCGTGAGCCGCGGAGCTGTCGTGCTTATGCGGCGAGCCATAGCCGATGTGGCTATCCAATACGATCAGGGTTGGTCTGCCGTCGGTCCTCCGAAAAATATGCAGCGCCCGCTCGATCTGGTCCACGTCGTTGGCATCGCTAAGCCGCAACACGTTCCAGCCGTACGCGAGAAAGCGCGCCGGAACATCTTCGGTAAAGCTGATGCGGGTATTGCCTTCGATGGAGATGTGGTTGTTGTCGTAAATCCAGCAGAGGTTGTCGAGACCGAGGTGCGCGGCCAAGGAAGCCGCTTCCGAGGAGACACCCTCCATGATGCAACCGTCTCCGCCAACAGCGTAGATTTTGTAATTGAAAATTTCAAAGCCCGGTTTGTTGTAGCGGGCAGCAAGCCATTTCTGCGCGATGGCCATTCCCACGCTGGTCGCCAGTCCCTGGCCGAGTGGGCCAGTCGTCGTCTCGACACCGGATACCCAGTGATATTCCGGATGTCCCGGCGCCTTGCTCTCCAGCTGTCGAAACCGGCGAATAGCATCCAGGGTCACGGCTGGTTCGCCCAGCTTTTCGTATTCGGCGTTCACGGCCTGGGTTTTTGTCAAGTGCAGGATCGACCACAGCAGCATCGAAGCATGGCCATTTGAGAGGACGAAGCGGTCGCGATTCGGCCAGATCGGATCTTGCGGATCGAAAGTCATTACACGGTTCCAGATCGTGTAAGCCAGCGGCGCAAGCGCCATCGGTGTGCCGGGATGTCCAGACTTGGCCTGCTCGATCGCGTCGATTGCCAGCGTTCGAATCGTGTTGATCGAGAGCTGGTCCATCTCCACGGCAGTCAGCGGACTAGTTTCGTGCGTGACACCCATACCTTGATCTCCTTATCCTTATTATTCCTATCCTTATTATTCCTATCCTTATCCTTTCAACTTGCAGCACCCGGTTGACTAAGGTCCAGATCACAGCTCCGTGCCAAACGGTTCCGTTCACCAATCCCTGGTGACACTAGGCGGCGTGGGCCGCCGGGCCGTTCGCCCCAACACTGGTGATGACCGGGTTCTGCCATCCATCCGGCGGCACAATTCGCTTGCCCACTTCGGCTGGGCCCCACGTCCCGGGTTCGTACGAAAAAACAGGGGTGCCTGCCTTGACGATCGGATCGACAATTCGCCAAGCTTCTTCGATGGAATCCTCGCGAGCAAAAAGCGTGGCGTTGCCTTCGATCGCGTCGGTCAGAACCCTCTCATACGCATCCATCTCGCCCGACGCAGCATTCTGATGTGCAAACATCTCAATCGGCTCACCGTGCATCTCGTCGCTTTGCGACTTGGTCATGACGCCAATGGCCGTCGTAATGTCCGGGCTGATCCGAAAGCGGAAGTAATTCGGAGCCGACGCCCTCGGAAACAGCTGGGGTGGACGCCGCATTCGAATCAGCACCTCGGTACACGTGACTGGCAGCGACTTTCCTGCCCGGATGTAAATCGGCACGCCCTGCCAGCGCCACGAGTTGATCTCACAGCGCAAGGCCGCGAATGTTTCCGTTTTGGAGTCGGGCGAAACGCCCGGCTCGGATTGATATCCACGGAACTGCCCGCGGATGAGATTTGCTTCCGTCAGCGGCGCGATCGCCTTCAAGACCTTCACTTTTTCGTCGCGAATCGATTCACTATCCGGTCGAATCGGCGGGTCCATGGTTAGGTTGGTTAAGACCTGAAATAAATGGTTCTGCACTACGTCCCGGATGGTGCCTGTCTGGTCATAGAAGCCACCGCGTCCCTGAACTCCAAAATCCTCGGCCATCGTGATCTGCACGCTATCCACATGGGTCCGGTTCCATATGGGTTCGAGGAGTGAGTTAGCAAAACGGAAGTACAGCAAGCTATGTACCGATCTCTTGCCCAGGTAATGATCAATCCGAAAGATGGCGTTCTCGGCAAACGTTCCAAGCAGAATTCGATTCAGGCGCCGCGCAGAAGCCAGATCAGTCCCAAACGGTTTCTCGACAATGACGCGCGCACCCGCGGAGCAGCCCGAGTTGCCAAGTTGCTCGACGACGGGGCCGAACAGTGCCGGCGGGATGGCGAGGTAGTAGGCCGGATGCCCGCAGGATCCAAGCTCCCGCCGAATGGCGTTGAAGGTCTCCGGATTCGCGTAGTCACCGGAGACGTAATGGAGCAAGCGGGATAACTTCTCGAAAATGGCGTGGTCAGCCTCACCATGCTTCTCGACGCTCTCGTAGGCGCGCGCGCGAAGCTGGTCCCGGTTCCACGCGGTCTTTGCGACACCGATTACCGGTACGTTCAGCGACCCGCGTTTCACCATCGCATACAGCGCGGGGAAAATCTTCTTGTAAGCGAGGTCTCCGGTTGCGCCAAAGAAGACCAACGCATCGGAATGAAATTCTGACATCGTTGTCTCCTTTCAAGCGGCCTGCTCGCCGGTTGGAACTTCGAGATGGCCGCCGAATTGGAAGCGCATCGCGGAGAGCAGCTTGTCCTGATAATCCGCCTCTCCGCGCGAAGAGAATCGTTCATAGAGCGCGGCAGACAAGACGGGGACGGGCACCGCTTCGTCGATGGCGGCCGTGATGGTCCATCTTCCTTCGCCGGAATCCGACACACGGCCTGAGAACTTCGACAGCGACGGATCACCCACGAGCGCCGTCGCGGTCAGATCGAGCAGCCAGGATGCGATGACACTGCCGCGCCGCCACACTTCCGCAACATCACGCAAGTCCAGTTCATATTGGTAGTGCTCAGGATTCCGCAAGGGGGTAGTCTCGGCGTTGACCGCAGTTCTTTGTTTCCCAACGTTGGCCCGTCGCAGCACTCCCAGGCCTTCGGCATAGGCCGCCATGACTCCATACTCAATCCCGTTGTGAACCATCTTCACGAAGTGACCGGCGCCGTTCGGGCCGCAATGGAGATAGCCCATCTCAGCGGTGCCCCGATTCGCCTCTCGTCCCGGAGTACGAGGAATATTGCCGATTCCAGGGGCAAGTTGCCGGAAGATTGGATCCAACTTGGTGACGACTTCGGGCTCTCCTCCGATCATCATGCAGTACCCTCGCTCAAGACCCCACACTCCACCGCTGGTGCCGACGTCGACATAGTGGATTCCTTTCGCGGCAAGATCTTTTGCTCTCGCGATGTCGTCGACGTAATAGGAATTACCGCCGTCGATCAGAATGTCTCCCGGTTTGAGGTGAGGAACGAGTTCGGAAATCGTCTCGTCCACGACGGCAGCCGGTACCATCAACCAAATGGCGCGAGGATGATTCAACTTTTTCACCAGATCCCCAACATCAGAGGATCCGACGGCACCGTCCTTCTCAAGAGCGTTGATCGCCTGGGAAGAACGATCGAAGACCACGCATTCATGGCCCCCTTTGATAAGCCTTCGTACCATGTTGGCGCCCATTCTTCCGAGTCCAATCATTCCGATTTGCATAAACCGATTTCCTTTCCTCGTCATTTGTCGGTTTCGAGCGGCCACGGCAAGCCTGCGACTCATGCTGTCTGCCGATAGTCTCGATAACGACGAATCAACGTGTTGGTGGAACTGTCGTGGCCGAGCATGGGCTCAACGGGACTCTCGATCTCCGGGATAATCCGTTTTGCCAGAATTTTTCCAAGTTCGACGCCCCACTGATCGAAAGAGTCGATGTCCCAGATCGCGCCTTGGGTAAACACGGAATGTTCATAGAGGGCCACGAGTTTCCCAAGTGTCGAAGGTGTCAGTTGCTCGGCAAAAATTGAATTTGACGGTCGATTGCCTTCAAAAACGCGATGCGGCACGAGCCAGTCGGGAGTACCCTCAGCCGCGACTTGCGCGCGCGTTTTTCCAAAGGCCAGCGCCTCGGCCTGTGCGCATACATTCGCAATCAGGACGTCGTGATGGTGTTTCAGTTGATTGAGCGGCCGCCCGAAAGCGATGAAGTCACAAGGAATGAGTCGAGTACCTTGGTGAATGAGTTGATAGAAAGAGTGCTGGCCATTGGTCCCTGGCTCGCCCCAGTAGATCGGACCGGTCTGATAGTCAACCTCCGTGCCGTGAAGGGTGACGTGTTTGCCGTTGCTCTCCATGGTCAGTTGCTGTAGATATGCGGGAAATCGCTTCAGGTACTGATCGTAGGGCAGCACCGCAACCGTTTCAGCGCCAAGGAAGTTCGTGTTCCATAACGCCAACAGGCCCATCAGCACGGGCAGGTTGCGCTCCAACGGGGCGGTGCGGAAGTGTTCGTCGATCGCATGGAAACCTTCGAGCATGGCGCGAAAATGGTCTGGACCGATCGCCAGCATCGTCGAGAGCCCGATCGCTGAATCCATCGAATAGCGTCCTCCAACCCAATCCCAGAAGCCAAACATGTTCTTCGGATCGATGCCAAATTTCGAGACCTCTGAGGCATTCGTCGACACCGCGACGAAGTGGCGTGCTACGGATTTCAGTTCCCCACCCAATCCCGCGAGAGACCATTCCCGAGCCGTATGAGCATTCACCATGGTCTCAAGCGTGGTAAAGGTCTTGGAAGAGACAATGAACAGAGTTTCTGCTGGATTCAGATCACGGACTGCTTCCGCGAAATCCGTGCCGTCGACATTCGACACGAAGCGAAATGTCCTTTCCCGATCGCTATAGTGCCTGAGCGCCTCATAGGCCATGACGGGTCCCAGATCCGAGCCACCAATCCCGATATTGATGATGTTGCGGATGGGTTTTCCTGTGTGCCCAGTCAACGCGCCACTGCGGACGCGGTTCGAGAAGTCCGTCATTTTTTGAAGCACGTCGTGGACGTCTGGCACAACGTTGCGTCCTTCGACCACAATCGATGCTCCCTGCGGAGCTCGCAGCGCGACATGCAAAACAGCACGCTTTTCAGTCCGGTTGATCTTTTCCCCGCGAAACATCGCCTCGATCCGAGCTCGCAGTCCGCTCTCCTCGGCCAATTGAAGGAGGAGATTAAGCGTGTCATCCGTTACTCGATTTTTCGAATAATCGAGGTAAAGGCCGGCTGCCTCGACGGCAAGCCGCCGGCCACGCTCCGGATCGGTGGCAAAAAGATCTCTGAGATGCAACTTGCCAATCTTTTTCGAGTGGGTGTTCAGGGCTTTCCATGCCGAACGCTCCATCAGCGGAAGCTCCTTTACCGCTTCGGTGACAACTTCCATTTTCTGCTCCTTAAACTATTTGTGAGGATCTTTGAAGTTCTTGCCGGACCGCGATTTCTTGTCACCCGTTGCCCAAAGGCGAAATCCTCCTACGAAAGCGTTGGCATTGGCGCCCAAGCGGCATCCCGGGGGCAGTTTCTTGAGAAGGCGAGCATTACCGCCACCCAGAACGACGTCGTCCGGTTCGAGAGCCGCCACGAGGCGGGCCACCACATCGGCCACGTAGCGGCGCCATGTGCCTTTGCCTTTTCGTTCGAGTCCCCGCTCTCCTACGTAATGTTCATAGGTATGTTTCCGGTAGGGGAGGTGGCCAAGCTCCATCGGTTCCACGATGCCGTCGACAACGATGGCTGAGCCAAGGCCGGTTCCTAAACCGAGGAACAACATTTTTCCTCCTCGATAGCTCCCCAAGGCTTGCATCGCCGCATCATTGATCAGCTTCACCGGATGCTCGAATGCCGCTTCGAAGTCAAAACCCACCCAGCCGCGACCCAGATTGTGCGGTTCTCCGACCGGTCGATTGCGCAGCACAGGACCAGGGTATCCGACAGAGAGCACGTGAAAACTCCAATCCGCGGTCATCTGTTGAATCCGTTTGACCATATGCGCCGGTGTCATCGTCGGCCCAGAATCGAACTGACGAGGTTGCTTCCTGCCCGATACGAGCATTTTGACGTGCGTTCCGCCGATATCCACTGCGAGCACAATCATTGCTCAGCTTGCCTTTTTGAGTTGTCCACACTTGGAGTCAATAACTGCCATCAAATCCTTCCAGGCGCGTACGAAAGACTCAGCTCCCTCTTCCTGCAGCCTGGTCGCGGTGATGTTAAGGTCAATGCCAGCGTGGGCAAATTGCGCTAAGACGTTCTCCCCGTGACTCGCATCCGAGCGGAGGCCGCCGTTAAGTTTCCCGTGATCGGCGAATGCCTTGAGCGTCGTCTCGGGCATGGTATCGACGGTCAACGGAGCCGCAAGCGCCGCTACGTACAGCGTGTCCGGCATTGTCGCGTCCTTTGTTCCCGTACTAGCCCACAGCAAGCGTTGTGGACGCGCTCCAAAATTGAAGACGCGAAGCCATCGCTCGGAAGCCACCAGCGATTGATATGCGTAGTGAATGCGTTTCGCCATGGCAATTCCAAGCTGGTTGCGGAGACTGTCAGGAGCCTGATTCGCCACGGCAACGTCCCAACGACTGATGAATACCGATGCGACCGAAGTGACATTAGGATTGAGTCCGGCCTCAATGCGCCGTTCAATTCCGCGCAGCACGGCTTCCGCTGCTGCGACATACTGGCTGAGCGAAAAAATCAGGGTCACATTAACCGGGATGCCCTCAAAGATGGTTTGCTCGATTGCGGGCAGGCCTTCCTCGGTCCCAGGAATCTTGATCAAAAGATTCGACCGTGCCGCCCGCTGATGAAGACTTCGCGCCTCCTGGATGGTCGTCTCCGTGTCATTGGCGAGAAGAGGAGAGACTTCGAGAGACACCCAGCCATCCACGCCATCAGTTCGCTTGTGAACCGGGAGAAACAAATCGGCTGCGCGCGTAATGTCTTCGAGCGCGAGGTCAAAGAAAAGATCCTCGCCGGTTTTTCCTCGCCGCAGCCCTTCACGGATAGGCTCGTCGTATACAGTACTGTTCTTGATCGCATGATCGAAGATGGTGGGATTTGAGGTAAGCCCAGTAACCGCGAATTCGTTGATATATCGCTCGAGTGTGCCAGTGTTTAAAAGGTCTCGAGTGATGTTATCGAGCCATAGGCTCTGGCCAAGGGATTGGAGTCGTTTCGTAGGCAGCATCGCAGGTTCGTCATTGCACGCACCGGGCCAATTCTCGACCTTTCACCGCGATCACGCCAAGCGGCCAAGGATCAGCGAAAGGAAAACAAAATTGCAATGATCGTGACGTGGTGACGACATCCGCGCCTCAGATACGACTCTGCGCCTCTCAATCGACATAACGGCACGGCGGTCATTCACGCGAGCGAGGCCCGCATGCCCACCCTAAGTGCGAATTGCCTCAAACCATCACCACGTCCTTGCTTTTGGCTATCTTCGTGCTTCGTGTTTCTCAAACTCGCCGGAAACCCTTCAGGTAAATCGCCCGTTTCGCTTCCGTGCGCATAGAAGGTGTCGGGTGGAAATCTCGTGAATGATTTAGCACTGGCCGTTGGAAATCAGAGCCTGCAACCAACGACGGATTTGTCCCGAAGTAGGGTTCCCTTAAACGCACTTGAGAGCCTGTTTACCAACTGGCCGGAGTATCTGATGGAAGCCGGTGGAATTGCCGCATATTTGTTTGTTGCTTGTGGCTTGGCCACAGCGGCGTCACATCCTGGCTCCCCGATCCCTCACTTCATCCACGATCCCTTGTTTCGTAGAGCCCTGATGGGAGTTCTAATTGGTGCTGCCGTGGTCGGCATTGTCATGACGCCTTGGGGCAAACAATCGGGGGGGCATTTCAATCCGGCAATGACCTTAACTTTTTATCGGCTGGGAAAAATGGCGTTCTGCGACATGCTCTTTTACGTGGTCGCGCAATTCGCCGGTGCCGTCGCTGGTATAGGAATAGCCGCTTACGTGCTCGGAGATGCGCCGAGAAGTGCTGCTGTGCGTTACGCCGTCACGGTGCCAGGCATATTTGGAAGTGGGGGAGCATTTTTTGGTGAACTGGTCATCTCTTTCATCCTGATGACGACCGTTCTGTTTACCTCCAATCAAGAAGGACTCGCGCGATACACACCTTATCTTGTGGGTGTGCTGTACGCCACGTTCATAACCTTCGAAAGTCCACTGTCAGGGATGAGGATGAATCCCGCTCGGACCTTCGGTTCGGCGCTTCGCGCCGATTACTGGCAGGCGTTTTGGATCTATTTGATTGCGCCCAGACTCGGCATGTTGGCTGCCTCCGAGGTGTTCTTGTGGGCTCGCGTCGGTGTCGGTCCCTACAGTGCCAAGCTGCATCACGCGAATGACAAACGCTGCATATTTCATCATGGATATCAGCCGGCGCGATTCGCGATCCTTATTTCCAGAGAGATCTCTTAAAGGAACATCGCATGGATACCCAAAGGACTTCATTGACACCGGCAAGCAGCAACGAGCCCGAGGAATTTGA
>JASHPL010000234.1 GCA_030038125.1 Candidatus Sulfotelmatobacter sp. | reverse complement strand
CCGGGCCCATTGTCGGACGCGGCCAGCACTATCGCCACTGCTCCACAGGACAGGTTTTGAAGGTCGGTGGGCCCATTGTCGCCGTCTGGGAAAAACGCGACAACAAATGGGTCCTGCTGGCCAATCGAAAAACCGTCTGATACTCGAAGGATCGGCGGCCATCGAATAGCGAGTCCATCCACACTCTCTGAGTGAACAGTCTCCCTCAGCAGGAATCCGTCTGCACCCTGAGCAACGCCGAAACGCGGCGGTGGGTTACTCCCGCCACTACTTACGTCCCCGTATAATCGATGTTTAGGCTTCCTATGATTCAGACTTTGTTTGGCAGTCTCCAGGAGGAGCAAAAGCCCAGTTTTCTTGACCGCATGAAGCAGGCGGTCACGCGCACGCGCGAGAACCTGGCGGATCGCATCGACGCGGTCGTATCCATCGGCAAGGAGATCGACCGCGAAACGCTCAACGATCTCGAAGCTACGCTCATCGGCGCCGACCTGGGCACAACCACGACAGAAGAAGTCCTGGGAAAACTGCGGGAGAAAGCGGACCGCAAGCAGATCGGAAATGTTGAGGAACTCAAGCGCTTGCTGAAAGAGGAACTGCTCGCCATTCTTAATTCGGCCAACACGCGACCGGTGCGGAAGGTTGACGGCACGCCGGAAGTGATTCTTGTGGTGGGAGTTAACGGCACGGGCAAAACCACGACCATCGGCAAGCTATCGCAAGTCTTCCGTTCGCAGGGAAAGAACGTACTGCTGTGCGCGGCGGACACTTTTCGCGCCGCCGCCATCGAACAGCTGGAAATCTGGGGACAGCGTACCGGTACGGAAGTCATCAAGACCAAGCCCGGAGGCGATCCCTCGGCTGTTCTGTTCGACGCACTGCAAGCCGCGAATGCACGCCAGGTGGACTACGTCATTGTCGATACGGCTGGCCGCCTGCACACGAAGGCCGGCCTGATGGCTGAACTGGAAAAGATGCGGCGCACGGCTCAACGCATTATCCACGGCGCGCCGCACGAAACTCTGCTTGTGATGGACGCGACCACCGGTCAGAATGGACTGCAGCAAGCACGCCTGTTCACCGAATCGGCGGGTGTCACCGGAATTGTCCTGACGAAGCTCGATGGCACGGCGAAGGGCGGCGTAGTCGTCGCCATTTCGCGCGAACTGGGGCTGCCGGTGCGCTTTGTGGGCGTCGGCGAGAAGGCTGCGGACCTGCTGCCGTTCGATCCCAAGGAGTTTGTGGATTCCCTGTTCGAATAATGGCAAGGAGATGTAGGGGCGGACGCCCTCGTCCTCCGCCCCGCTCGCGATGCGAGCGTTCTCTCCATCGGCTCCGTGATAAATTCACCCGGGATGGCCATTCATCCTCAGGACGAGCGGCTGCTTCGCCGCGCGTTGGAGCTGGCGCGTGCAGGTCTCGGCCTGGCCTCGCCCAATCCCTATGTGGGTGCGGTGATTACGGATGCTGCAGGCAACGTCGTCGGCGAAGGATCCTATACCTACACTGGCAGAAAGCATGCGGAAATTCTGGCCCTCGAATCGGCCGGCGAGAAGGCGCGCGGCGGAACTCTCTACATTAATCTGGAGCCGCACGCGCACCAGGGACGCACGCCTCCCTGCACAGACGCGCTGATCGCCGCGGGAATTCGGCGGGTTGTGGCATCGATGCGCGATCCGAATCCGAAGGTGAGCGGCCGCGGATTCGAGCAGCTTCGCGCGGCCGGCATGCAAGTCGAGGTTGGTGGTTTCGAGGAAGAGGCGCAAAAGCTGAATGAAGCATTTGCTCGCTACATTCGGAATGGTGTCCCGTTCGTGACGCTGAAGTCTGCGCTGACTCTGGATGGGAAGATTGCGCCGGCAGCACATCAGACGCGAGCACCGGAATCAGCCGCATCGAGCAAAGATGGATTTCGCGGAACATGGATTACGGGCGAAGCCGCACGCGCGCATGCGCTAGAGCTGCGACATCAGCACGATGCGATCCTGGTGGGAATTGGAACGATCCTGGCAGACGATCCTTTGCTGACAGACCGCAGCGGACGACCGCGAAGGCGTCCACTGTTGCGCGTGGTTTTGGATTCGCACTGGCGGCTGCCAATTGATTGCCGGATCGTCCAGAACGTAGCGCGAGAGCGGAAGGATGATCTGCTCGTGTTTTGCTCGTCGGCACAGTCGAAAAGCTTTTCTGAGCGGAAAACGCAACTCGAATCAATGGGTATTCGTGTGGAAGAGATCCGGGGCCTCGACCCGAATCATCTCGATCTCGAGATAGTTCTACGAGGCTTGGCCCAGTTGGAGATCCTATCAGTGCTGATCGAGGGTGGATCGACGGTGAATGGCGCGGCCCTGACTGTAGGCGCGGTCGATAAAATGTTTCTGTACTACGCCCCCAAGATTCTTGGGGCAGGAGCGATTCCGTTTGCACGGGGAGCCGATTTCCGGCCTATTGGACTTGAGAATATTCATCTGCATCGCTTTGGGGAAGATTTCGCAGTAGAGGGTTATCTTCGCGATCCGCATGGCGCCTAGCTTCAACCCAGGGATACGGAAGCAGATAAAGAAATGAAATTTGTTTTCTCCGTGTCTCGGTGCCTCCGTGGTGAATTATGATAGTGCGTTCATTCGGAGGCATTCATGTTCACCGGCATCGTCGAAGAAGTCGGGCGGGTAACGCGCATTGAACAGCGTGGAGAAAATCGGCGCATCACGATTGCGGCCGAGCTCACTCCCAAAGAACTTGGAACGGGCAATAGCGTCTCAGTTAGCGGAGTGTGTCTTACCGCTCTCGACATCAAGCCGGGATCGTTCTGCGCCGATCTGGCGCCGGAGACCTGGGTGCGGACATCATTCTCGCGCATTGGTGAAGGCGCGCTCGTGAATCTCGAACTCCCGATGAAGGCTGATGGGCGTTTCGGCGGACACGTCGTGCAAGGCCACGTCGATGGCGTGGGCAAGGTGATCTCTTTCGATCGCATCGCCGATTCCGAAAATTGGTGGCTCGAAATCGAACTGCCTGACGAAGTCGAGAAATACACCGTCTACAAAGGGTCGCTTTCGATTGAAGGCATCAGCCTGACTGTGGCGAAGCTGGCGAAGAATTGCTGCACGATTGCGATCATCCCGCACACCGTCGAAATGACAAACCTGCATTCGCTCAAGCCGGGCGATCCGGTGAACCTGGAAGCTGATCTCATCGCGAAATACGTCGAGAAGATGATGCGTCCCGAACCGGCTGAGAGTTCGCTGACGATTGAGGAGTTGGTGGAGCAGGGATTCTGAAAACCAGTACTCAGTCGCCGGTACGCAGCACCCTAGCGGATGCCCAATGCGAGCGTCGGACGCCGGGAGGACCGCCACGCTCCGGCTGTCTGACGCGGCAAAGCTTTGCGATTCGATTTTTCCGAAAAAGTGGTTACTGGCTTGGGGTACTGGGTACCAGCAAACTGGGTAGTGGCAACCGTCACGCTTCAATCTTCAGTTCATCGAGCTCCAAGAATTCCTGAATGATAGGGTGCGAATCTTTCTCCATTGCGTCGTACGTGCCAAAGAAGATTGCTTTCGCCTCGTAAAGAAAGACCACGCGGTCGGCCAGTTTTTTGGCGAGGCGCATGTCGTGAGTGACAACGATGCTGGTCAGTTTCAGTTGAATTTTCAGCCGCTTAATGAGATCGCCCAGCAGTTGCGCCATCAGCGGATCCACCATGGTCGTCGGTTCGTCGTAAAGAACGCATTCCGGACGCGCGGCCAAGGCTCGTGCGATCGCCACCGATCGCTTCATCCCAGTTGACAGATCGGAGGGCAACAGATCGCGCATTTCCTGCACCCCAACCATCTGCAGCAGTCCATCGACAATCTGGTAGATCTGTTCTTCCGAGAGCTCGTCCGATTCGCGCAGCGGGAACGCCACGTTTTCTCCGACGGTAAGCGAATCAAAAAGCGCGCCGTTCTGAAATACCATTGTTACTTTCTTGCGAATGGGTTCCAGTTGCTCTTCGGTGTAATCCGTGATGTCCTCACCGGCGACGATGACGCGGCCCGAATCGGGTTTTAGGAACCCCATGATCTCGTGCAGCGAAACGGACTTGCCCACGCCGCTGCGACCGAGAATGCAAACGGTCTCGCCTGGCATCACGTTGAAATTGACGCGATCGAGCACGACGTTGTCGCCGAAGGCTTTTGAGACCTCGCGGAACTCGATATAGGGCGCCGTTTTGGTGTCGTCGGGCATGGCCAGAGATAGCGGCGCATTCCATCATAACCTGCCCTCATGCATCGAGCGTATGGGAACCGCCGCCCTCAGCTGTCCGCCGCGAGAGCGGCTCCGCACTCGGCCGTTGCGGTTGGCGATCGAGAGCTAGCCGAGAATTGCGTGCGTCGTCCTGAGCCACCACGCCGGGCTGCCGCGCCACAGGTAAACCGTGAATACCTGGCCAACGATCAGTATAGGCATCGCGTAGCGATAAACGGCATGTATGCGCCGGCTTGTTATCAGATCGCGAACTACACCAAGAAGCATTACACAATCGAGGCAGGGGTAGAAAAGGTAGTGATAGAAAATGAAATCAGAGCGGCCGAAGGGCGCGTCGAGCAGACAACACGTGGCGATGAACAAAAGTCGCCGGTGCAGCTCGGGCTTGCGACGCGAGTAAATCGCAAGCGAAAGCAAGACGCCAAACGCGATCATGTCGTAAAACGGAATGCTGAGAAAAGCCGGATCGGACTGGTGGAGTTGAGCGGAATCGAAGCGGCCCATCACAATCGCGATGGTGAATCCCAGTGGAACCATCACCGCGCCCAATCCAGCACCGATCCAGCCGAGTCGGCGGTGCAAGCTCACATTGTGTGTTCGGATCAGCGCCGACTGAAGCATGTAAAACGCCACCCACCCCGCGAACGCTGCGCCGTGAATCCAGAGCAGAAACGGACGCGGGATCGCGGGATGGAACAGATTCTCGTTTACTGTGCGGCTGAAGCCGATCACGACAATCAGCGCAATCAGCAGCGACATCGCGAAGTAGAAGTAGTTTTCCAGCACTCCATTGCGGCCTATGAGGAATTTAGGCGCCCGCACCGGAACGCTTTGAGATAGTGAAGCCATCGCCGAGACCTCCAATTTGAGACTCAAGACGAATGCCTGATTGTTGGGGGAAGCAGGGAGTGTAACACGGCCGGGGCAGTGCTGAAAATCCAGCTCCCGGCGCCTGGCTGCTGGAAAAGAACAAGTCCTACTTTGACGGATCTGCAACGGCCAGTCGCCGCGACGTCATCTTCCCTTCTTGTATAAGCTGCACTGCCAGGTCATTCCCGATTCTCTCCTCACATTCCCGAAAGGCCGGGATGTCGAGCAGTCGCAGACCAATTTCCTGCTGCGGCAGGTTTTCTGCCTGGGCCGAACCGGCTACATTTCGGATTGCGGCCCGCAGCTTGCTCGCCGTGGGCGCGTCGAAGCCCTCCGAGACAACTACCGAATCATCATTCCACTGCTCGACGATGACTGGCCCCTCCTCCGTACCGATTTGTGCGATGGATATCGGGCAGTTCGTGCCCAGGCAGGCTGCCACCTGCTCCTCTGCCGCGGAGCGATAACGCTGCGGCACCGCGCCAGCGTAGAATTTCGCAAATCTTGCCGCCGCCTGAGGAGTTTTCCATCGCGAAATGTACAACAGCGCCAGATCGGCCGTGGTCGGCTGCGCTGGCGCTGGCGCTGCCGCTTCACTTTTCCGCCGGTATAGGACGTACGACCCACCCTGCCATTCTGCGGAGAGGCTATCGGCTATTCTTCGTTCCCCGTATTGTTTCAAAAGGGCTCTCACGTCCAGTTCGCCGACGCTGCCGGAGTCGTAAACCTCATACTGATTGTCCAGGACCTTGCTCATATCGGGAATGCGGAGCTGCGGTAACTTTTCTCCGTTGATGTAGGCTTCCGGATGCAGCACCTCATGAGAGGTGTGCGGCGGACGCGCAAATGCACCCGCAAACGCCATCGGCTTGCCGCCCTTATGCAGCAATTCACCCTCGAAGATCAGACCGTCTTTGTAGGCGAATGCTCCCGCTTCTCGCATCACCATAGGCGAGTCGTGGACCAGTTGAGAGTCGATCATTCCCTTGACGGCAGGATCTTCTATGGCATAGAGAAGATCGGGCGTGTCCTGCAGGGTTCGCCCGATTGGCTTCAGCATGTAATCCAGGTAGACCACCATGGCTTGGCCTTCGACCACGGCCTTGCGCGCCAGCGCGCTTTCATCCGCTTCACTGTTTTTGTCCTTCTGAGCAGCTTTCATCCACGTCGATAAGTCGTAATTCTGATCTTGCAATGCGTGTGTCAGTTCGTGCGCCAGAATCGGCTCTTGCTTTTCGGCAGGTACCCAGTTCAGCAGCGAGACGGTCTTGGTTTCATTATCGTAATAACCGGCGATTTCCTGGCCCGTCGATTTCACCACGAATTCCTTCAGGTTAAAGTCGCGCGGCACAAGTCCTAGCTTCTTCATGCTCATTTCTGCCTGCACGAAGCGCTGGGCGTACTCTTCCTTGGCAAGATTTCCTTGGACGTACTTTTCGACATCGGCCTTGCTCACCATGCGCCGCTTCACGACCGAATGCTTGGGCATGCCCGTGTCCTGGACAGCGAAGTCGAAAATCGTGTCGACAGACTTGAAAAGCCGCTCCGTGTCGGCATTTGTCATTTTGACTTCTTCGCTCGTATCTTTCCGCATCTTACGGGCTACGTCGCCGAGGCTCGGCCCGGAATCAGACTCTTGCGCAAATACTGGGAAAGCAAGCGCCATAGACAAGGCAACCGCGAAAAATCCACGCTTTCGCAACGTTTTCATTGGTCGGTGACTCCGGGAACGAAAAATGTCGACAGGAAATTGTCATTCAGACATCCTGACAATTCATCATTACTGGGGGCACGGACCTTCCGGAAGCAGGCCATGGAAGACGGTTGCTGTCAGTAGTAGGGAAACTACTAGTCGCGACCGGGCACCCACAGATAAACGGAAATAGCGACAGTCTTCCGGCTGTCAGGGAAAGCGAAAGTTCCGCTCGATGTCGGGCGGATAGGGTCGAGAACGCTTTAGATTCTGCCAGAGCGCGCATGGTCCAGTTCTTCCCGCGTATTCAGATTGCGAAACATTTTCGGGGAAAATCCGTTCTCTCTCAGCTCATCTTCGTTGATGACCTGTGTCGAGTCTTCAGCAAATAGGGGGTCGATCTTGTACCGGCCCTGCTCGAGAGCATCCTCGGCGGCTTCGGCGAAGGCTCGGCGATATACGGCACAGAGCGGCTGATTCCCGCCTTCGCAAAGAGGAACGGTCACCGTGGCGGAGGAATTCCGGGCACGCTCGATCAAGTAGCGCAGCAAATCGGATGAGACGAACGGCATGTCAACGGCGAGCATCAGGTTCAGTTCCGCTGCCGACGCTCTCAGTGAGGCCTGAATTCCCCCGAGCGGTCCGCAGTTGGGGAAAATGTCCTGAACGACAGGGGCGAATGCAGCGAACTTTGCCGGGTCGCCGACGATGCGAACATTGGCCGTGATCGAGCGTGCCAGATCGAGCGCGCGCGCAAGCAAGGTTTGTCCATCGAGCTCGACGAAAGCCTTGTCGCTTCCCATGCGCGTGCTCTTGCCGCCTGCAAGGATGAAAGCGGCGAGATCGGCGGCAGAGTGCGCCATGGGGGGATGATACATGCGCCGACCTAGGCGATGTCATTCTCGTCCAGCGGAGAATCGCGTGAATTCGGCGCACGACCATGTGTTCCTTATCGAACTTGGCACCGTACGCCCGGCCAGCACGAAAGTAACCTACCCAAATGCTGTTCTTCGCGCGATGATGGCGATGCGTCCGAGGCCTGACTGACCCGGAAGTAATCCCATGTCCCAGAAATTCATGGATGTGCTTATGCTAGGGCGCTGCTCGCACGAGTTTTCCTGGCCCCGCCGTGGTGCCGACGGAAACTACTATCAAGTTTGCCTGCTCTGCGCCGCCGAGTATAAGTACGACTGGGCGACGATGCGCCGTACCGAGCGGGTCGAGCACAAGCCCGAGACCGGCATTCGCCGCAGCCACACGCGCGAAAAGCGGCCTTCGTGGGTGCCCCGGGCGCGCCGGCTCAAGCTCGACATTCCGTTGCGCTATCGCGTCAACAAGACCAGCGCCTGGTACGAGGGCATCATCGAAAACATCAGCCAAAGCGGAGTGCTGTTTACAGGCCCGCAACCTCTTCCCGTCAATGCGCTGATTGAGATGGTTTTCGAGATGCCGGAAGAGATCTCAGGACAGAAGAACAGTAATGTAGTCTGCCAGGGCCGCGTAATTCGCGCTAATGGCGAGCCCGAGCCTGAAGAAGGAAAGATTGGCCTGGCCGCGTCGATTGTGGACTATAAGTTCATTCATTAGGGCTGCATTGGAATCGTACCTCGCGGCGCCCCTGCGATCTCATTTGGCAATTTCAGCAACCTTCAAACTACTGCTCTTTCCGGATATTTTCGCTGTGCACTTACATCTGCAGGAAATCCTGTGAGCATCTAAACTGTACTGGGATGTCTGCCGACATCCTGAGTTCCCTTTGGAGTAAAAATTATGAAGCGAGAAGCGCTGCTGGTGTCTTCACTCCTGCTCACGGTCATCTTGGTTTTGGGCGTTGGTTGTTCGCGGAAGCCGGATGATGCGAAGATTTCGGCGGAAATTCAGAGCCGATTCGGCCAGGACTCCGGTTTGGCGAGCAAACAGCTCGGCGTGCAATCGGCCAATGGCGTGGTCACGCTCAGTGGCACTGTGGACAATGACGCGCAGCGCGATGCGGCAAGCCGGCAGGCAGCATCGGTCGAAGGGGTGAAGGAAGTTGTCAACAACCTGCAGATAGGTGCGGGGCCAGCTCCCGCGCCTGCAACTCCTCCGGCGCAATCGGCGGAAGCCTCTCCTGCTCCTTCGGAAAATCCTAAACCTGCCCGAAGCAAAAGGCCGCACCGCCCCCGCGCTTCCGAAAATTCCGACGACTCGGCTTCATCCGGCGATGCGAATAACAACCAGATGGCAGCCAACAATGCGCCAGCGCCGGATGCCGCTCCTGCTCCGGCACCCGCTCCTGCGGACAACACGCCACCACCGCCGCCTCCGCCCCCAGCACCGAAGAAGTACATCATCGATGAGGGAACGCAGATTTCGGTTCGGCTGGTCGATCCGATCGACAGCGAAAAGAATCAAGCGGGCGATACTTTCCATGCCACGCTGAACGCGCCCCTCACTTCGGACGGCGATGAAGCGGTTCCTGCGGGAGCAGAGCTGACCGGCCATCTGGTGGACGTGAAGAGCGCAAGCAAGTTCGCCGGGCAGTCGATGGTTTCGCTGCAGTTGGACAGCCTGTCATACGCCGGCAAGACCTATAACCTGCAAACGGATCAGTACAAGAAACAAGGCGCTTCACGCGGCAAAAACACGGCGGAAAAGGTCGGCGGCGGCGCCGTGGTCGGAACCATCATTGGAGCGCTCGCCGGCGGCGGCAAGGGCGCGGCCATTGGAGCGGCAGCGGGAGCCGGTGTTGGTGGCGGGGTGCAGGCGGCCTCAAAAAGCCAGCAAATCAAGTTACCCTCGGAAACGGTGTTGAACTTCACCTTGCAAGCGCCTGTGACAGTCGTTCGCGCTCCCAATCCGGACGCGAACCGGCAGAAATTGAGCACCTCGCAGTAGTATGTGAGCGCTTGATAGCTGGCGCGCATTACAGCCTGCATCGCACGGCCATCTTCAGTTTTCCTTCTTTCGTGACTTCACTTACACTCTCATGTCAACACTCTGCCCATGCCGAGGATCACAGCATTGCTGTATACGGAAAACGATGAGCTGCGGATTGGACGCTGCCTGGAAACCCTCTACCCATGCGACGAAATCCTGATCGTCGATCATGCCTCTTGCGACGCCACATCGCATCTAGCTCGAGAATATGGGGCGCGAATCATTCCGGCGCGAACCGGAACCCCTTCGGTTGAGCAATTCTCAAGTCTGGTCGGCGAAGGATGGGTTCTCTGTTTGGATCCGCGGGAGTCGTTAAGCGAGGCCCTGGCAGCGAGCCTGTTCGACTGGAAAACGGACTGGAAAGAACCTATCGATGCCGCTCCCCCGGTTTCCCTTTTCGTGCGCGAGGAAAAAGGGGATGGGTGGATCGAACACGCTGCCGCCCAGACTAGACTCGTACCGTCGAACTGGAATCGCTGGCAGGGACGTTTTCCGATAAATCATGAATCAGCGATTCCTCTGGATGGCAAATTGTTGCGCTTTGCCTTTCCGTGAGATCAGACGGCTTTTGACCGCCAGACGTCGGGACTTCAAAGAATGCAGTATCTTCTGGGTCTCCGATGCCGCTCGGAAATTCCCATCCAAACCCGTCACACCCGGTAGTGATTCTGGTCACAGTGCAACGTCCCTTCGCCCTCCTAGACTGCGCTGTTGTGGCAGTTTCGGGCCCGATAGGCCCCTAGGAGGAATCCCAATGCGTCTAAGTAAATTCATCAGTCTGGCCGCATTTATTATGCTCTTCGCGGCTTCGGTCGTAGCGCAGAATGCTTCAGCGCCAGAAGTCCGGCACGTTCCGATCGTCAACACCCCGTCAAACTCGGGCCAACAAATGTACAAGAGTTATTGCGCCGTGTGCCATGGAGTCGACGGAAAAGGCAACGGTCCGGCTGCACCGGCACTAAAGACTTCGCCGAGCGACCTTACGGCTCTGGCTCAGAAAAACGGAGGCAAATATCCATCGGCTCACGTTGCCTCTGTGATTCGCGGGCAAGCGGCGCTGCCCTCACACGGCAGCCAGGACATGCCCATCTGGGGGCCATTGCTCTCCAGCATCAGTCAGGGACATGAGGGACAAGTGCAGCAGAGAACTGCGAATCTGGTCGCGTATATCGATACCTTGCAGGCCAAATAAGGAGCCTTGACCACTTCGCGTACCCCACTTCTAGCAGCATCCGCCGGAAGTGGGGTACGCGTTAAAGATCGTGGTTCTTTACCCCGCGGGACACTCGTTCTATTTCGACGCTTGCACTGTCCGGTTGGGCAGTGACTTCGGTACCTTAGTCGTTCCTCAGAGCCCCGACTTATAATCCACTCTAGAGCAAGAAAAGATCGAAAAACGCTGCAGGTGGCGCGTTCTACAAGGGATATCTACGCTTCGGCCTGTAGACGCGTACCTGCAAGACCCAATAAAGTGGACCCATTCCTTGCATCGGCGATTTTCGCACTAGGGCTGGCATTTGGCAGCTTTCTGAATGTGTGTATCTACCGGTTGCCGCTAGGACTCTCGGTCATCACCCCACGCTCGGCGTGTCCCCGATGCAAGCACCCGATCGCCTTTTACGACAACATTCCGGTGTTGAGTTGGCTGATTCTGCGCGGCCGTTGCCGCGGTTGTAAAGCCCGAATCTCGCCGCGCTATTTGATGATCGAGGTCATTACGGCCCTGCTGTTCGTAGCCTGCTACGGGGTTTTCGGACTGACGCTCTCTACCTTGAAATACTGCACATTCGCCTTCTTGCTGCTGGGTTTGATTTTCACCGACGCTGAAACCAAGCTGCTGCCAGACAAGCTCACGCTGCCCGGGCTCGCTCTGGGATTGATTTTCAGCCTGTTTGTCCCGGTAAACGATCTGGCTTCGCAATTTCTCTCGAATGTCGTGAGCCTGCCTCTTAGTGGTGATATTTCATTGCGAATTTTCTCTCTGCTCGACTCTGGACTAGGTGCGGTGGTGGGCGCTTCATTCATTTATGGAGCGGGAGCCATTTACTTGCGCTGGCGAGGTATGGAAGGAATGGGATTGGGAGACGTCAAGCTGATGGCGATGATCGGAGCATTCCTGGGCATCAAGCTAACCGTCTTCACGATTTTTGCTGCGTCGGTGGCAGGCTCGCTGTTCGGGCTGAGTACGGTTCTTATCGTGTGGCTGAAGCGCACGCATCGTTTCATGAAACGGCTGGCCAACCCACAGGCGGCGCGTCGGCGGGGCTGGCAATCGGCGCAGATGGTGTATCGCTTTTACCAAATGCCGTTTGGCGTGTTTTTGGGCGGCACGGCGCTGTTGGCCTTCTTTTTCGGGAATCAGGTCTTGCGATGGTACGGGAGCATGTGGTGAGAATCCTGGCCAACCCGGTGTTTCTGCACAGCGCGGTAGTCTTGGTTTGCGCATCGTTTGCCTTCTGTCTGGGCATGGTTTTTGTGCGCTTGCTGCGGAAGAGCATCCAAGCCGAAGCAGATATCTCCGCCGAAGCGCCAGCCTTCGAGACAATGCCGATGCACGTCTATAACACCGTCATCCAACAGCTGAAGCAGCAGAAAGACGAATTAAAGGCGCACTCGGAAACCGAACAACAGCGCGCTCGTGCCAGCGAATCTTTCCATCAAACCGTCTTGGCCAATCTTTCGTGCGGGGTGTTGAGCATTGGGAAAAACCGGTTGGTGAAGTCGAGTAATCCCGCGGCAAAAGCGATTCTGGGTTTCGCTTCCCCAGTTGGAATGAGTGTGGAAGATATTTTTCGCGGCGCTGTCGTGAGCGGCCACGCTTCGGAACGTCCGTGCTCGGATGCAACTAGCCCTGATAGGGACCGAGAGCTCATATGCATTTCCGACGAGGTCGAAGCTGTGTTGCGTGCTGGCACCGTGCGTGGCGAGATTGCAACCGATTACGAGACGCCGGCTGGAGCAACCCGATCGCTTTCGATCACTATTTGCCCGGTACTGGCGGCGGATGGAGCTGTGCTCGGCGCGATCTGTCTGATCGACGACATCAGTGAATTGACGAGCCTGCGGGAGCGACTGGACCGTCGTCCAGCAGACTTCGCTCAGCGGATAGCCGTGCAAAACGCGAAGGGCACGAGTTCACTCGTGCCTCTGAGCGGTGAATAATACTTCGCGCTTTAGCGCCCGAGGTTCACATTTGAGGGTTCTAGCGCGCAATCGAGAAACCAAGAAGGGTGGGAGCTATGAAACACATTGCAAACTTTGGAATCGGATTGTTGCTTTGCCTGGGGCTCGGTCTTGAAGCGGGCGCGCAGAGCGCACAGAATGCGCAGACGCAAAATCAATCCGGTGCGTCGAGTGCAGCGCAGTCCAGCAACTCGGGAAGTTCTCTAGGCGACTACGCCCGCCAGATTCGAAAGAATTCGGGGCCGGCCTCGAAACCAAAAGTGTTTGACAATGACAATCTGCCCAGACAAGACAAGCTCTCCGTCGTCGGCCCGTCTCCGTCCGGGGACGAGCAAAATGCGGCCGATGCGAACCAGGAACAGTCCGACAACACCGGCTCCGCAACGGCTAAGACTGGCGCACCAGCTTCGACCCAGCCGGCGAGCGATCAGCAGTCCTCGCAAGCCGGAGCCGGCAAAACTCCGGAGCAGGAGCAGGCGGAAAAACAAGCCGCCTGGAAACAGTGGAGCGACCGCATTGCCGCTCAGAAAGATACAGTCGATCTCTTAACCCGCGAACTGGACGTGCTCCAGCGCGAATATCAGCTTCGCGCCGCTGCTTTCTATGGAGACGCCGGCAACCGCCTCCGCAACGAAACGAACTGGGACGCCCAGGATGCAAAATATAAGCAGCAGATCGCCGATAAACAGAAAGCCCTGGAAGACGCAAAGCAGAAGCTGGATGATCTTCAGGAAGAAGCACGCAAATCTGGCGTCCCCTCAAGTATGCGCGAGCCGTAAGCGCGATTGTATAACTCCATCGAATCACTCAGCCTAGGCTGGCAGAGCGACTTGCGGGTTCGCGGCCCCATTCGCCGCCCATTCAGGTAGCGGTTCTTTCTTGTCGCAGCCGGCGAATTTGTTTGATGTGGTGTAGTCCGTGAACGAGATGAAACTTTCGCCATTGCGCTGCCGTGAGCGATCCAAGAATCGGATGGTCGAGCACCAGCCCGGGGCCTAACGTCTGCTCAAGCCGGGAAATGTTCTCGTCCATCTCGACGATCTTCAGCCCAATCTCTGCCAGAAGCTTCTCGATCGGCAATCCGCGCGGACGCGTGTTCTTTGGAGCCTCCCTGCCCGGTGGCATATACCGAAGCCCTAAGACCAGAAATTTTCGGGCGCGATGCCTCCAGCTTGTGCCTGACACGAGCGGACGATTTGCCTGCGCCGTGCGCTCGCAGGCTTTGATTGTTCCGGTGTAGGTCAGATAAAGATGCTCCAGGATTTCTGCAGCGCACCATTTCCCCGGCGGATGTGCCCTCAGTTGCTCCGCACTCATGCCGTCGACCACAATCGCAATCTCGGTTTTTAGCTTTTCGAGGCGCCGATCCATCGGATATCACTTACCTTTTCTAGGGTTTCGAGTAGAATGTTGCGCGACGCACCCTAAATCAACAAGTTATAACAGGAAAACCCATGACGACGCCGTACTTTGCACTCTTGGAGCCCAGCGCAGCACCGCAAGAAGAGCCGGCAACTGTGTCTTATTCGTATGAACCGCGCAGCCGAAGTAAAGCTTTTTTTGAGAATTTCCGACGAATTTGGCACGCTTCGGTTTACTTGCTCGTCCTCTCATTCCTCGTGTCATTGACAGCTTGTACTTCCAATACCGAGAAGCCGGCGGAGTCGAAGCCGGCGGTGAAGACGACGGACCTGATAACGGCGCGTTCGGCATTTCAAAAGTTGTACGTGGCGGCTCGCGGATGGAACCAGGACGCCAAACCGTATCGCATCGAATCGAGCGTTACAACCGATGGCAACGGACACGATGGCAAATCGGCGATCTGGCGGGGCAGTTTCGCTTCTGCGGCGATGCGGACGGAAAAGACCTATACCTGGTCGGGAAGCACGGCCGACGGTGCACCGGAGCAGGGGGTCAATCCGGGAATTGAAGACAGCTACAGTGCATCCAATGCTTCCACCCAGGTCTTCGATATGGGATTCCTGAAGATCGACTCCGATCAGGCCTTTGATACTGCGCAAAAACACGGCGGAGATAAGGTTCTAGAGAAGGACCCCAACACACCGATATGGTATGCGTGCGACTGGAATCGCAATACGAATGAGTTGGCCTGGCATGTCGTCTACGGAACTAGCCGCGATAATGCCAAACTGACAGTCCTGATTAACGCCTCCACGGGCGAGTTCATCCGAGTGGAGAAGTGATTGAGGACGAATTTCTTACGAAGTGAATCCAAAACCGGGAGAGCAGCGCGGGAACGCAATCACTGGTTCCCCGCCCTCTCGCTTTCCTGGTGCTTGATCTGGGCCTCGATCTGCGAACAAAACTGATGGAGGGCTTGCGCCGAGGCGACTATTCGCTTGAGCGCCTGGCCTTCGCCGAACGCAACTATGTCTTGTGGCGAGTACTGGAGCCGAACCCGGTCCATGGCGCATTGCGCGCTGAGCAACTCCACCTTCAAGGCGCTCAGTTCCGCCGTGAGACGGCTTACATCAAACTGCTTCCTTACTCCTGACATCATTCAACCCGACTCCTCAATTATGGAGAAAATGCGCAGCGGTTCCTGGGATCCGTTTGGGAGGACTGCGCGAGCGCGGCTCCCTGGAACTCTCCCTGCGAGCGCGCTCGTGACGCGCCGCGATAAAGTATACAGCGTTAATGATACGTTGTCCAAGGAATTGATTCGTTTTAATGGCTGAGTTTTGCGCGAAACCTGCGGAGACACCGTGCCTCGTCAACCTGACCCTGATTTAGAGCGGCGCATCCTGGAGGCGGCCTCGCGGCTGTGGGCGCGGGGCGGTGAAAAGGCGCTGACTATGCGCGACGTCGCCAAAGCGGCGCGCACCACGACCCCCACTGTCTACGAGCGCTATCGCGATCGCGACGACATCCTGCTCGCGCTGCGCCTGCAGGCACGGCGCGACCTGTTTGCGGCCATGAGCAAAACCCGCACCCTGCGGCAGTCGGCCGAGAGTTATCTGCGTTTCGCCCTGGAGCACCCCTATGCCTACGAAGTTCTGTTTGACGCAGTCGGCAAACCACCCTCCCTGCATGAGCCGTGGCCGTCGTTCAATCTGATGCGAGAGCGTCTCACCAAAGATTTAGGAGGAACTCCGCGTCAGTACACGCGCTTGATGGTGGCGTTGTGGTCCCTGCTGCACGGCGCGGCCATGCTCGTCATTCGCGGGCGTTTTGAGGGCGCCTTGCGCATTCAGACCATCCACGCCTGCCTGGACGCTTTTGAAAGCATGATCGGATCTGAACGGTCGAAGCGGATGATCCATTCCGGTCCAAAGTGGCCAGCCGACTTGATTCTAGGGGAGGGCAGGCTAAGCCGCGTGGGCAGCAAGCATGGAGCGCGAAGTAAAAGAAAGTGACGCAAAGAGTGTGTTCGTTGCTGCGGGGAAAGAGCCCGCGAGTTTCTTGTTGTCGGCTATTTGGCCGAGTTGGCTTTCTCGGCCTCGTTTTTTAGACGTTCGAGCGCCTTCTTTGCGTGTTTCGCGTCGCGTCCATTGGGCAGAATTTTCAAATACTCCTCATAGGCCTCGCGCGCCTCATCGGGACGGTCCAACTTGTCCAAAGATTCCGCCAATCCGTAGGTTGCGACGGCGTCATTGGGCTTGTACAGCAGCGCTTCCCGATAACGGCTTTCCGCACCACGATAATTCTGTTGCCTGAAGTAGAAATCTGCGACCTCAATGTCCTTGGCCGCTTTGTGCGGATTCCAGGGATACGTCTCGTTCACGCCGTTCCCGTCGAGTCCGTCCTCGGCGCGACCGACCGCCGATGAACTGTTGGGATGCGCCTTGGCGTCGTTCGTGGGGGGTGTGAGGTCGACGTCATCGTCCTTGCTGGAACTTTCACCCGACGGCAACGCACCTGCGGGGACGCGGTCGGAAGACGGCGGCGTCAGGTCCGGATTGGGTCGCTGAGCGGGCGTGGAAGCAGATTGTTTCGAGTTGGCTGAGTTTGATCCCGAGGAACTGGCAGGAGCGGAGGAATTCTGCGCTACCGCCGAAATCGCAATCGTAATTACGACAACCAGTAGCAATCGACCCATAAGCAAATTTTACTGCCGCTCACACGTGCGTGGCGTGGTAGGTTGCGAGGCAGCGTCGAGCGGTCTCGAGTTCAGAAAAGCGGCTGCCTTCCTGTTCGATCAGGTAATATTCGACGCCGCCAACCGACTCGGCGGCGGCGAAAATTCCCTTCCAATCTGTTACGCCTTCGCCGAACAAAACCTTGTAGCCTTGGTCTGCTTGTGGAGACCAGTCTTTACAATGGATGGAGCGAATCCGTCCGGGGTTGGCTCGAATCCAGGCCACGGGATTGGCGCCGGCTTCCAAACAGGTGCCCACGTCGAGCTGCAGCATGACGCTGGACCGCGTATTTGCGGCTAGAACGTCCATCGGGCGCTTCTCATTTATCGTTTTCCACTCGGCGTCGTGGTTGTGATAGCCGACTTTGAGGTGCACCGGCTCCAGCTTATCGGAGACGACATTCAACTGATCCGCGAGAGCTTTCCAGCCATCCAGATCCGGTTTCGGATCGCTCCACGCCAGCACCAGATATTTCGATCCCAGAATCAGGTTGAGATCACGAGCGTGCTCGATTTTTTCGATGCTGAAAAAATCCTCGTTGTTGTGCGTGGAATAGCAGTGAATTCCTAAATCATCCAGCAGTTTGCGCATCTGCTTGGCTTGTGGTTCGCTCCAATCGAAGTAGGGTGCGTAGAACTCGACGACCTGGTATCCCATTTGGGCGACAGCACGTACGGTGCCCTCGGGATCTTTCTTGAATTCATCGCGGACCGAGTAGAGCTCCAGACCCACCGGAATGCTGTTTGAAGTTGCCCGACCGGAGACGAATCCGCGAAGAGCGAACGGCAAAGTCGCGGATAGAGTTAGAAATGAGCGGCGGGAAAAATAAGAATGTTGCATAGCAGAAATATTACGCCAGAAGGCGAGGTGCGCAGAACCGCGCATAGTACCGGGCCTACAGCTTTTCTGATCGAGCAAATGACGGATGCCCGACGGCACGCTAGAACTCTCCACTGCCTTGAAGCATCGCCATGAATACGAACCGACTCAAGTTGCCCGCAAAGCCGCGGGTCACTCAGAACGCAAAATGGCAGCGATGTCGAATCCTGTGATGCGACGACTGGCCGACCAGATACTCGTCGATGCGACGAGAGCGAGCAGTAAGATCAGCCCTGCGGACGTTACCAGGCCAACTGGCTTCGCCCCATCGATCAGGGTCTCGAGAAAACGTCCCGAGAGCTGTGCTCCGGCGATTCCTGGAATCGTACTGGCTAAAACCAGCAGCAGCCCTTGCCTTACCAGCATGCTTCGGAGTCGGACCGGAGTCGTGCCCAAGGCTAGACGTATCCCCATTTCTTGAGTCCTCTGGACGACAGCGTACGAAACGATGCCGTAAATACCCATCACCGCCAACAGTAGTGCGAATCCGGCGAAGAATGACACGGCGGTTCGGTAGAACTTCGGGCCGGCGAAGACCTCATCGAGCCGCTGCTCCATAGTTTTCGCACTGAATACAGGAACCTGTGGATCTACCGATTGGATAACGTCGCGCACCTCGGCGAGGCGCTCTTCGGCCCGACCATCCACGCGCACGACAAAGGTCGAGAAGAAGCTCCCTGGATCTGTCGACGGTATAAATACCTCATTCCCGTGTGCAGTGGTCGGATCAGTCTCGTACTCCATGCCCTTCACGACACC
>JASHPL010000023.1 GCA_030038125.1 Candidatus Sulfotelmatobacter sp. | reverse complement strand
GCAGGCCTCCTCGTAATGAAACGGCACCGTGCACAAATATCGCATTCCCTGCGAATCGCGCTGCCGCAGCAGACGAAGAGTGTCGAAGTCCATCCCGCGCACAGGGACTCCCCATGCCTGCGAAATGTCGGAAGCGAACTGTTCGGCCTGAACGCGATTACATTCGCCAAATACTATGAGATTGTCGCTGTCCTTGGCTTGGCGAACGCGGTGTTGCAGATACAGCGCGAAACTTTGCGGATGAATCCCCAGCTTCCGCACCTGCTTTAACACTGTGTCGGCTAGGTTACGCACCTGCTGCTTTGTGCCTTCGCGATGCCCCCCATACTCCAGTTGCCGGTTCACAATAACGCGGCGGCTGCGGCTGATGGTCAGAATTCCAAAGCACGCCAGTTCCTCGTATGCTCGCCGTACAATTGCCGGCCCAATGTCGAGCTCGCTCCCCAACTCACGAATCGAAGGCAGAGTATCTCCCGGTTGCAATTCGCCGAAGGCCAACGCCATTCTGATCCGCTCCTTGATTTGCTCGTGAGCCGGATACGGGTTGGCGGTATCTACAAAAAAATCAATCACACCCAGCACCTCACATCTGTTCTCCTAGGCACACAACTGTGTGTACGGGAGCCGAATTAAACCATGTCTCCTGGCTAGTGTCAACTCTGGGCAGGAATGGGCGCCGCAATGTATTCCGGTTCCCTACCGCTCCAATGCCAAGACCAGGGAAGTCGTATCGGTTGGGATGTGGGCTCGGAGCCTTAGCTCTTTACAGATCGCAACGACCTGGAATTTTTCGCTTATCATGCTCCGCTCTCTGTCGAGCGAATGGTTCCGATGACTCCGGTAGGTGCGGCCCCTGTGGCTCGATCAGTTTAATCTCTTGCCAGAGTTTTTCTGTCCAGGCTGCGACCGAAGTTTGTAGAACTCGCCTATGGACTATCGAACCGGATTCGGAGGTTTCACGAAGGTAGTGATCGCCCCGTGGCCTTTTGCGATGTCGTCCTGAATCGCACCATCGAGATGCAGGCTCAACTCGCTGTCCGCACAACCCAAAACTTCATTTCTTCGCATGACCTGCAAACTCAGACGGGAATCACAGGTCTCTTGATTCGGTAGCGGCTTTCGAGCCAGGCACGAAGAAGGTGAAGATCAAACGTCGGAATATTTACGAATTCGCAACCAGCCGCCCCGTACGGTCGGGTCCAAAGAACGCGCGCCCGAACAGAGATCTCGCTCTCCAATTCAGGTAACTTCATTCGAAAGGAGAGGATTCCGCCGATTCGCAGGGTTTCCATGCTTGTGACACCCACTCCTCCTTCTCCCACATTTGTGACTCTAATCTGAAGGGTTCGTTGGTCATCATCCGTTGCCGTCACGTGCCTCATCACCGCAAATCTGGTGTGCTTCCGGTAATCGCGCACCATTCTCAAGTATGCAGCCTTTAGGGAAGTCAGCCCAGAATGGTGGGTTACAGGTTTGCGAAGAACCACGTGTACCCCAGGAATTATGCCATCCGCTCGAGAAACAGCGAGAACTGTGGGTTTTTGGCGGGTTCGGGCTTCGACTATTCGTAAGAACTCCGATGAATCTTCCGCTTCCAGATCAATGACGAGCAGATCCGTGCTTCCCTCGGCTAGTAGATTCGCAGCCTTTGATGGGTGTGGGCAAACTTTTGTTGAGATGGAGAGATCCTGAAGTATTCCATTCATGGTGTTGAACACGGCAGGGTCGGGAGTAACGAGCAAGCATTCAAATGCCATTTCCGGGGTCATACTTCGCCTTTCGACTCGAAAGAGCGGAAATCTGACACGTCAATGCCTGCCGAGTCCTCTCCCGTTCGTCGAGCATTTTCTTCACGATCTGAATGAGCGAATCGCAGTAGAGCCTTTTCGGTGGTTGCCGTCAGTCAGCCCCCGGGTTGCTCAAGCAATTGGCGTTCCACTTGGGGCGCTCCCGGAAACTCATGACTCCCCGAGTGTTAGGAAGACTTCAAGATCCAAGGCGGTGTCTCCCTCGCTTACACCACTGTTTGAAATTTGGACGCCATCCTGCGTAGTTGTGGCACCGGGAACGTTAAAGAAGAAATTCGAGGAAACAAAGGATGCAGCCGAAAGGCGGCTCGTTCCTGGATCTTTGGCGGGCCTTTCCTCTTTCTGCGCGATTTTGTCAAGAAGTTTTTTGGCTTTCCGTCCTTCGCCGGGAGGTCCGATTTTCTGCTTTGCCATGCGCACCGTTAGCGTGCATTCACGCTCTTGGTCTGTAAATAGTGACGGCTCTGTTCAACCCGCCATCGCGGACGGTCCGCTAGAATCTACGTCGGGATTCCGGAGGATTTGGGCGCGGATTTGACTGCTGCAATGTTACGAGCGATTCTCTTTCGCTTCTTGTCGTCGTACATCAACACATCCGCCTTCGCGAGCAACTCCTCAAGCGTCGATATTACGCTTGCTTCGCAGATGAGCATTCCCACACTGAGAGATAAAACATAAGGGCGATCTGCCTGACCGTTGAGCTTTTCTACCTTTGCCATGAGTCGCTCTTTGACAATGTTGGTGCTACTCGCATCCGCGTCGACCAAAAGAATGGCGAATTCGTCGCCTCCGAGGCGGCCGAGGGCATCGGAATGCCGAAAGCTGTCCATCAAAACCATCGCTGCATCACGGATAGCAGCGTTTCCTTCGCTGTGTCCCAAGGTATCGTTGATCTGTTTCAGACCGTCCAGATCGACGAAAACCAACACAAAAGGCTTGCGCGAGCGTCGCGCCAATTTAAGGCTCTGGTCCGCGAGGAGGAGAAATCCCCGACGATTGTGAAGACCCGTGAGTTCATCTACGCAAGCGAGGCACTCCAATGCGGCTTTTGCCGTTTGTAGTTCCAGATTGGCGCACTCCAGTTGTTCCGCATATTTTTGGAGCTTGCTTTCCAGTATTTTTCTATCGCTAATGTCGCGGTAAAAGACGACTCCACCCTGTGTGTTCGCATTGGCGTCAAGCAGGGGTCCGCTGGAAGCCAGCACCCAGCGACTCTTGACCTGATTCGCAGGTCGAACGCACATTTCTAGGTTGTCCACATGATGTCCGTTGAGTGCGCGCCACAGGGGTAGTTCATGATAGGAAAAATGTGTGGTCTCGTCGGATCGATAGAATCCTAGAATTCGCGGAACCTCCTCCGAAATCCGGTCCTGGGCGTCTCCATAGGCTCGGATCGCGGCGGGATTGCGTAGGATGATTTTGGCCGAACGGTCCGCCACCACGACAGGGTCTGCACAGGTGTCAAGAATGGATTGCAGCAGAGATTTCTGAGTCGCAAGCTCTCGTTCTGCCTTCTTGCGTTGCGACAATTCTCTGTTAAGCGCAATCGCGGCCATGACAATGACGCCGAAGACCGCAAGAGTCAATAGGATATCGATTCTGGATGTCTTACGGAGGCTTTCTGCTGCCAGATCGGATCGCTTTCTTAGCAACTCCCTCTCTGCATCCTCGAATTCGCGGGATCCCTCCGTGAATTGTTGTAGCAGCCGTGCGGACTGATCGGTCATGTCCCGCTGCAATGCCTCATCGTTCTTGATGTCGGCGTGAACAGCGATTGACTTGTCCAGCAGCGCGAGTCGGGCTGTGATGATGGGTTCCAATCGGTTGAGTCGCCTCTGCTGGTCAGCGTTGTCGGCTGTTAATCCTCGTAACGTGTTGAGGTCCGTGAGGGACGCGCTGGCTGCGCCCCGAAATACACTAGACTGGTTCGTATTACCTTGCAGGAAGAGACGCCGCGCTATTCCGGCATCGGAAAGATGGCCACGAAGAGACCCGCATGTTTCGAGCACTTCATGTGTATGGAAAATCCACCGATTGGCATCGAGCAGATTGCGATTTTCTTGTATCGAAAAACCTCCGATAGCGGCAAGCGTCGCCAATGCCACACCGATAGCAATGTTTGCTCGAGTTCTTAGCTCGATTGGCGTTTTGAAGAGAATCGCAAAACTCCTAAGATGAATGCTCAACTAGCGCTAACTCTCCGGACCGGCGGGTCCGAAGGCTCGAAGCGCACGTGGAGCAGATGTTCTACGTTTCTTGTGGCATAGACCCGCGCCCGGAATGCTGTCCTGAAAAGGATTTTCGGGTTTTTGACCGTCTTGCGCCAAGTTACGTTAGTAAAGGGTAGGAATATGGACGTTCCACTGGGCACGCGAATACGTACCTAGCGAGTCATCACAGGTGTCGAGTTTCCTGTACAACTCAGCGTACTTGTGCTGTCTCCTTCGCGTTCCGCACTGCGTTCACAAACGCAATCGCGTCTGGCTTCGAGGTGTGCGCTTGCCCTTTCAGAATGTCCGCGAACGACATGTCACTGCCATACCACTCGCGGGTAGCATCGTGATCCTGGTTGAGTTCAGCTCCATTTAGCGATGCGCCGATAAATGCACCTTTACTGCTAGAGTAGGTCAGAATGCCAGCTTTCAAACCGGCATCGGCAGAGGCGGTGGGTCCGACAGGTCCGGCGGCTGCCGAAACATCCGCTCCGAGCTTGATATGTCCTTTCATGAGGCCGTTCATGCCCTCGTCATTCATAATGAACATGATTAGGTCGCTGCTCTTGCCGCCGATCTGTGGCCCCCAGCTTGGAACCCGAACCATTCTAGTGTTACTCGTTTTGTCCTGGAGAAGGTCTCAATACTCACCGGCGCGTCGATGGCGCAAATCCTCTGCGATCCTGCAGAGCGTAATGTGATGAAGACCGTCAACTTCCGAGTCGGAGAGGTTTCCAGATCCAGCGCTTTAGGCTTACCGAACAGACTGGCGGGGCTCGACGACTGAGTCGGCACAAGTTAAGCCCATCGTTCTCGTCACGGCGTCGAAGTCCAGCATAGAGTCAGGCCCCCACGGTGGCGAACCTCAAAGAACCCCCGGCGCACATTGGCGTGACAACTCACAAGTGCAAGAACATCGAATTTGACGCTTCACCTTTGCCGGTAAGCCCCTTGCTTCCATCTCTCTCCGGGATTGGGGAGCCAGAGGCAAGGGGTATGAATTCTCGTCGTGACCGGCGAGTACCGAAGTGTACCAGAGTCCAGCCCTGTGATAGATTTCCTGCACATTTGGGTGATTACCCACCACCCAACAAAGCCGGGTGACATTCCTGAGAACGAGGTTCACCCGGCTCTTTCTTCGCGTGCACGATGGGATTGGATCTTATTTCCTAGCTTTCTTCGCGGCTTTGACTTTTGCCCATCTTGCTCGCTGCGCAGCGGCAATCTTTCTGCGAGCGGCGGCTGACATAGTCTTCTTAGGCTTTGGCATGCTCACGACATTCTGCTTTTGCCCGCGCACCTTCGCCCATCGAGCCCTCTGAGCGGCAGCAATTCGCGCTCTCGCGGCTGCACTGAGTGTCGGGTGTGTAGTGGCCGTGGATACTCGTCCGCGTGTGCTTCCGCCGAGTGCCTTAATCGCGGCGTTCAGCTTATTTAACTCCCTCTGCGCTCTATCCCGCTCAGACTTCAATGTCTGTAATACGTCCATGTCTTTCTCCGCACTAGATTTTACGAATGGATGGAGTGTAGCACTGTGGAGAGTCGCCGCCACGCTCCACTTACGCAGACTTTCTTCGTTGGTAGTGTGCAACGGTCTGCAAGTGCTGGCGCGAAACCTCGTTGGCGATCTGTGACAAGCAACGCGCATGCACAAAGAACGTGACCTTCCTACCACTCACCATTGCGCACATCTCGATCAATGGTGATCTTTGTATAGCATGCTCGTCACACTGGCAGCACATAATCACCGGACCGGAAAGAACCGCGCGAGCACCAAGTGTGATTCGCGAAATATTCATAGTCGTTTGGACCAACAAAAACGCCCCAAGGCTCGGGGCGGGAATCGGAGGTTAATCTTTCTTCTTTCCCAAGAGACGCACTGTAGGTTAGCGAACATAACAGCCTGCGGACAATACAGTGGATTCCGTAGAGGTCCTAGAGCAAAAGCGGTAATGTTCTTTCCGGCGATGTTTGATACCAAACACTAGCGCGAGCTTTCGTCCATGTGTCAGTCATGCCCGCGCGCCGCTTGGAAGATCGAATTAGAGAATTATGCGAGCGTTTGCTCTTTGAAAAAGAGCCGAAATGGAGCGTGACTGCTCAAGAGCTTCGGTCGGCATTGCCAGAGCATGTCTTTCGCATTGAAAATCTCGCCACAGCGGTTTTTATTGCGGGTAAGGGCATCATCGAGCGCAGGCACTAAGCTGAT
>JASHPL010000233.1 GCA_030038125.1 Candidatus Sulfotelmatobacter sp. | reverse complement strand
TCGATGGTATCGAATCGAACGATTTTCAAAATCAGTCTGCTTTTACCAGCGCGCTTCCAGTTACACTCGACGCCTTGCAGGAATTTCGCGTAATTACCACGAACGCGACGGCCTCGAGCGGGGCAGCTGGCGGCGCGCAGGTAGAAATGGTCACCAGGTCCGGAACGAACGCCCTTCATGGCAACGCGCGCTGGTTCAACCGCGATACCTCGCTCGCTGCGGATTCATTTTTCAACAATATGGACGGCGTGCCGCGGGCAAAGCTGATCCGAAATATTTTCGGTGCGTCGTTGGGCGGACCGGTCAAGAAAGATCGCGTGTTTTTCTTCCTGGATTACGAAGGAAGAACCGATCGCAGTGCGACGCCTACCACACGTGTGATTCCCAGCAATACTTTGAAGTCGGGAAAGCTGATTTACCAGGTTCAGAATCCCGGACCCGGGGTTGTGCCTTGTCCGTACGGCCTTGGCAATTGCGTGGAGTTGACTGCGAGTCAGGTTGCGGCGCTGGACCCGGGTTGCTCGCAAGTCGGCTCGGCGGGTTGCGGCGTTGATCCCGCCATGTTGCAACTGATGACCCTGTATCCATCCGGCAATGCTCCGAGCCTTGGATTCGATGGCGGCCTGAACAGCACCGGATTCCTTTTTAACGCTCCAACGAATACCACGAACGGCATTTACACCGGGCGCCTTGATTTCAACTTGACGGGTAGCGGGAAGCACATGCTGTTTTGGCGGGGCAACCTGGCTGATATCAAAACCGACATTACACCTGCGGAATTTCCCGGACTTCCGCCGAATAACCGATTCTTTAACGACAGCAAGGGGATGGCGGTGGGGTATACCGCGGTGTTGCGCACAAAGCTGATCAATAATTTTGAGTGGGGATTCATACGGCAGGGAGTGAACGAGAGTGGTGGAACGTCGGATGCACTTTCGGCAGAGAATTTTTCCGACCCATTGAACTTCACTCGCGGTTTTGCGCGCACTGTTCCGACCTATGAAGTCAGGGACGATGTTTCGTGGATCCGGGGAGCACACACCATTCAGGTTGGCGGTGACCTTCAGCTTCCGAGAAATCACTTTTCTACGTTTCAGAACTCATATCCTATTTTCTTCTTGGGGGACTTCGCATTCTGCTCCAACGACTGCCGCGACCCGCTGGACACGCTTCAGGCCGAGGGGCAACAGGCTCCGCTGAATACCACGGCGTTTCTGACTTCGTTTATGGAGCTTACGGGATCGCTAAGCTATGCAGAGGCTTCGTTGCTGGCGAATCCAAAAACCGGCCAGCTTTCCCCGCCAACCGGGGCGCCCTTAAATCGCGATTATGCGGAGGACGATTTCGAGTGGTACATGCAGGATAGCTGGCGCGTGAAACCGAACCTCACGGTCAACTACGGTCTTCGTTACAGCTATTTCGGCGTGCCGTGGGAACAAAACGGACTGCAGACGATTCCAACAATGAACCTCAACAGTTGGTGGCAGACGCGCGTCTCCAATATGAATGCTGGCATTCCCGCGGATGCGGCGCCTCTGCTCTCGTTTATCCCGGGTGGTAAAGCAAATTCTAAGCCTTCGTGGTACAACCCGAGCACACGCAATTTCGCTCCGCGACTCTCGCTTGCATATTCTCCCGGGTATCACGATGGAACTCTGGGGAGAATCTTCGGTGGGCCGGGGAAGAGTTCAATCCGGATGGGCTTTGGCATGTACTACGACCGCATGGGTGGCGCGATTGCGACTGATCAGGCGATCAACGCCGGCGACCCCGGCCTGGTAAACAGCGAACTGACTCCGGTGGGGCTGTTCAGCCTGGCGGATGCTCCCCGGTTTGCCGGAACATGCAGCGTTTCCGCGGGATGCTCGGGATTCCCCGCTCTGGGAAGGTTCTTCCCGAATGCTCCGAGCAGCATCACTTTTCCGTTTACGCCGGATACCGGCATCGACAATTTTGATTTCGCCGTGAATCAGAATCTGAGAGTTCCTTACTCCTACGCCGTCGATTTCAGTCTTGAGCGCGACGTCGGTAGAGGATTCACGGTTGAAGCGGCGTACGTGGCCAACCTTGGCCACCGGTTGCTGCTGAAGAAGGACTATGGGCAGTACATGGGCGAGTTCAAGGACGTGAAATCGGGTCAGACACTGTGGCAGGCCTACAACATGCTTGTGAAGCAGATGGGGAGCCTGACTAAGCAGGCACCGCCTTCGCAGATCACGCCAATTGCGTGGATGCAGGATCTGATGCCGAACATGCCGGCGTATGCGGCCGCTTATCTCAACAACCCAACCGTAGCAAACCTGACGCCGACGCAGGCGTTTTACGCGATCGTTCAAACCTACGCTCCGGACTGGAGCGATGCCGTGCTCGCCATGGATGATCCCTTTGCCATCGGCCTGAGTCCCTGGTCTGTCGCGGTAGATCCGCAACGAGACGGGCGAGTTTTGTTCGGGCCGCAATTCGACAGTATCCCGGCGTGGACCTCGGAAGGAACATCGAGTTTCAACAGTCTCCAGCTCTCCCTCCGTAAAAGAGCGGGGCCCCTTACCCTGGATTTGAACTACGTGTTCAGCAAATCGATTGACGACGGCTCGGCCGCGGAAAATGCTGATTTGTTCCTCAATGAAGGACAAGTGAACGGGCAGATTCCCAATGCATTTAACGTGCGTGCAGGCCGCGCCCTTTCCGATTTCGACCTGAGGCACAACTTCAATGGAGACTGGGTCTATCAGCTGCCGTTCGGACGAGGAAAGACCTTTGGCTCGAATATGTCGAAACCTCTGAACGCGGCGATCGGCAACTGGCAGTTTACAGGAACGATTCGCTGGCACTCGGGCTTCCCTCTGACGCCTCGAAATGGTTTCAACTACGCCACAAACGATTTTCAACCGGGCCCGGGCACGATTATCGGCCCGTTGAGTACGTCGGTGACGAAGAAAGATCCCAGTGGAGTTCCTAACCTGTTCAGTAATCCGACGGCAGCATACGCGCAGGTGGGCTTTACGCTGCCGGGTTCTTCGGGCAGCCGCAACGAAGTTTTTGGCCCATCGTACTTCGACACCGACTTGGGATTGGCAAAGTCGTTCAAGATGCCGTGGAGTGACAAGCAGAGCCTGCAATTCCGGATCGAAGCCTTCAATGCCTTCAACAATGTAAACTTCGGGAGCACCGCAGGACAGTTTTCGAGCCAGTTCCCCGGCTCTCAGAACCCGATTGACGAATTCGATGTTTCGGCTCCGGTAAGTACGTTCGGAAATCTTTTTGCCACAGCCGGGCCGCTCGGTGGCGCGAGAGAAGTGCAGCTGGCAGTCAGATTTGATTTTTAAGTTCAGATTTCAAGCGTATCGTCCGCTTGATTTTGTCTTGATAGAGCGGACATAAGGGGGCTCCACGCGACGCCGCGACTTTATTCATCTGGCGTACGCAAGTGTTGCGTGCCTGAGGCTGGGCTGTTTCCGCGCCGCGGCGTGGAAGTTGAGACGCACACGCAAGGCGGTGAGTGTTCATGCGCAGGTCGGAGAGATATTTCCGCCGCTAGAGCTGGTGCGCCGCATGGGCGATGGCATGCAGGCCGGTTTTCAGGTTTTAGCAGGGTGTTCACGTGGAGAAGGCGCATGTGGTGCCGATGTAATTCACGTCGGCATCCGGATGCCTGATTTCGATCTTCGGCATGGGGGAACCTTGTCTCGGAGTGCACGGGAGCTGGTGCTTCGCCGGCTTGGAGCCGAACTGGAAAAGCAATTCGACTGGAGGATTGCGCGTGCGACGTTCGATGGAAGCACCCACGCTTTCTGCTATCCATATTTGAGAAACGCTGAGGAAAGCATTGTTTTCTCGAGGCTCGAAGTGAACGACTACATCGCCGCGGATGCTGCGCGGAAAGCCGGCTTCGAAGCATAGCGTCTCCAGCAACGTTGTGATAAGACTTCCCAAGATAGAAGTGCAAAAAGCGGACATATGCGCACGCTAACGAAGCAAAACCTTGAAGATATTGTTCTTGGCTGCTCGTTCTTGGGTACGGGCGGAGGCGGCAGCTTCGCGCACGGTCTGCAACGCATCTACGAGGACCTGCAAGCGGGGCTCACATTCAAATTGATGTCTCCCGAAGAGATGCAGGATGATGACTATGCCGCCGCAACCTACGGTGTGGGCTCGACAGCTCCGCCCACGGACGCACAGAAACAGCGTTACGCAAAGCTCCCGCATATCGGGGAGAGACCGACCACCGCTGCATTTCGACTGCTGCAAAGTTACATGCAAAAAAATTTCGTTGCGACCATCGCTGGCGAAATCGGACCAGGCAACACGATCGCAGCGATGTCAGCGGCAGCGCACATCGGAATCGCACAGTTGGACGCGGACACGGTTGGCCGGGCGGCACCGGAGATCGATCAGAATGCGGTGCTGGCCGCGGGGCTCACAATTACGCCCGCGGCCGGAGTCACGCAGTATGGGGATGAAATGATTCTTCCCCGGGTTGCCACGACTTCACGGGAAGAGGACTTGTTTCGCGCGGCCTCGATGGTAAGCATGGGAATCGGCGTTGCCGACACTCCGCTCGCCGGAAAAGATGTGAAGCGCAAAGGAGTTCTGGTGCAGAGATCGATCAGCCATGCTGAAGATGTGGGACGGGCTTACCGCGCGGCCATTGAGAGCCAACAAGATGTGATCCAGGCCGTGCTGCAAGCCGGGCATGGATACCGGCTGTTCGAGGGAAAGATCTTCGATTTTCAGTGGAAAGATGAGGGAGGATATCTGGTCGGCGATG
>JASHPL010000232.1 GCA_030038125.1 Candidatus Sulfotelmatobacter sp. | reverse complement strand
GACGGACCAGTCGGCCACGCACGGCACGCAGGCCGCGAGATCCGATCGGATGAAGTCCTGATACCGAGCGTAGCGAAGAAATGAACGCAGCGCACTGGTCATCACTTTGGCTCGCTTCCGGCAAAGCGACGGTACAAGGCGCTGCACCGATCCGACGACCTGGGCAGCCGTCAGATCGGAAAGGTCTGCCGGCCCAGTTCCAAAACGATGCGTCAAGAACTTCTTGATGAGGGATAGATAGTTGGCTACCGTCGTTGGGGCGAGCACACGCTCCTGCTGAAGGTACCAACTAAAGTCGTCTAGCAGCTTGTCAATCGTTGTCCCCTCGACGAGGGTGACGGGTGCGCCAGCCGGACCTTTAATAAATCGTTCCATGCGGTTCTCCTTCTGCACTGCTTTGTCGCAGTGGGAGAACCAAGACTATGTGGAGAACAACCGTATGGAAGGTCTTATGCAGCGGGTTACGGAGCTGCTGCTCGACATAGTCTGGAAGGCCACATGGTATCGGCTATCTCGAGAGCCAGATAGCCAATATACTTTTCACTGTTCACGAGGGTGCTCCTTTGTAAGTCGTCATGCGAACGATGACAACCTACTCCTACAGGGGCGCCCTTTTATAATGCGTCTACAGAAGGGGAACATAGTGACGGTAGCCACAGTTCTTAGTTGCCTGCGGAAGCCTGAGAGGCTGAGAGCGTCTGAACACAGTTCCTTCCCTTCTGTTTCGCAAGATATAGAGCCCGATCCGCTTCCTGCAGGAGTTCTTCCGACTCGACATCAGTTCCAGGCCTGCCTATTGCTAATCCCACGCTTATGGTAATGGGAATGCTTCCGAATGTTGTGCGAACTGGATCTTTAGAAACGGATACACGAATTTGTTCAGCCCGGTTGCAAGCAGGGCGTAGATCACAGGTTGGTAGAACTAACAAGAACTCCTCGCCCCCATACCGCCCCGCCAAGTCGTAGGGTCTCAACTCGCTTCGCAATCGGTGCGCTAGTTGTTTCAAGACCTCGTCTCCGGCAGCGTGACCCAGGGAATCATTGATCTGTTTGAAATGATCGACGTCGGCCAACAGGATCGCGACAGGTTGTCCCGTGCGCTGGCTGCGGGCAAGTTCGCGATCAATCCCGGCCACGATTTCGCCCCGGTTCAGGAGTTTAGTCAAGAAGTCGTGAGTGGCGGAGAACCGTAGGGATTGCTGAAGCTTGAGTATTCTCTTTCCCACCAGCACTCGTGCTCTCAGCTCAGACGGATCAACTGGTTTGGCGAGGTAATCGTCCGCACCTGCAGCCATGGCGCTGAGCAGGTCGCGCTTTCTTTGTTTGGCTGTGAGCATAACGACGTAAAAATAGGTTCCGTCTGCTCCGAGGGAGCGGATCCGGTGGCAAAGCTCGATACCATCCATTCCCGGAAGCATCCAGTCCAATAGGATCAACCCTGGAGCATCAGGCTTCTGAAGTAACTCCCAAGCCTCGTTGCCATTTGCGACAGCCACAAAATCGAAGTTCCACTGTCGCAGATAACGTCCGATTTGATGACGGTCGATTCTTGAGTCTTCGACCAGTAATATGCCCATACAATATCTTCTTGCGGGAAGGCCACGATGCCGCTTGAATATTTCCATTCTGTTCGAGCACTCGGGAGGACTAAAGTTACCGAAGTCACGGCTTTTGCTCAGTGCTGCGGTGATGATTCGGGAGACATCGCCGTTACACTCATCGACCTCTTGGGACTAAGTGGCTCCCGCCGATTACGACGCAACCATGCCGAGGCATAGCCCAGTGGGCTCATCGAGCCGACGTTTTGCAGCGCGGGACGTTAACCTCTCGCGCTGCAAGCTTGCAGAAACAGTCATCGGACGATAGACCCAATGCCTTAAGAATTCCCGCCGAAGGGGCGGAATCCACTCTAAGGGAGAACGCGGCTTCTCCATTTCAGGCTGAGCCAAGACAGCTTTTCGAAGTACTCTTCAAGGTTTGACCTTAAGAGTACGTAGTTCGATCGGCCGATAACTGCATTGGTCCGGGCGCGTCAACTTTGCGATCAACTTGCACCAAGGTGTTTCGCCAGCGAGCTTGAGGTACGGTACTCATGGAGCAGAATGGAGAGGTTCTCCCGATCCCCCATTGGTTTCGTGCATTTAGGGCTGAGATGCCGCTTGGTTTTCGGCGAAGGTTATGCGCCCCGCCACTACGGTCATGCGGATAGCGAGCGTTCTCAAGTCATTGATCGGTACTTTGTACGGATCAGCAGAAAGAACGGTGAAATCGGCATATCGGCCGACCGTCAGCGTTCCGAGATCTTTTTCCTGGAAAGCGGAGTACACCGCACCCGACGTCATCATACGAAGTGCCTGATCAACTCTCACGCTCTGGTCGCTGTACCAGCCCCTCTCTGGTTTTCCGTCGGCACCACGCCGCGTCACCGCACAGTAGAGAGTATCAATCGGCCGCCCCGAATCGGAGGCTGGGTAGTCAGTGCCGGCCGCCAAGATCGCACCGGCATTTAACAGGTCGCGCGTTCTGAGTACCCAATGTACGCGCGACGACCCTACACGATCTTCAGCCCAACGGCTGTACTCCCCAACGAACACCGGCTGAATCGATGCAATGATGCCAAGCCGCGCAAAGCGCATAAGATCCTTATCGGTAACCATCGAAGCATGCTCAACCCGGAACCGCTCTTGCTTTGTAACACCCTCTTTCTCATACGCATCGAGCACGCGCCGGACAGCACCGTCACCGATGGCGTGAGTGTTAACCTGAAAGCCTTTTTGGCGTGCTGCTTGGACAATTTGATCGAGATCCGCGTCCTTTATTAACTCCAAACCGCTTTCCTGTGGCGCATCTGAGTACGGTTCTGTTAGTTCGGCGCCGCGAGATCCGAGAGCGCCGTCGGCAAAAAGCTTGAAGCTCCGAACGGCAAGCATCCCTTTACCCAAGTCAGGCTCTGGCCCGGTCGCCAGATAGTGCTTTCTCGCCTGCTCGCCCGCCGCCATCACATAGACCCTGACGGGCAACTCTCCACGCTGAAGCAGGTCTTTATAGATGGCAATCGTGTTAAGGTCTACGGCGGCGTCCTGGACACTGGTGAGCCCCCATCGTGTGAACTCCTGGAGCGCGGCACGAATACGACGTTCCTGGTCGGCGTGAGTGGGCCTGGGTATCACATGGCGAATCAACTCCTGGGCATTGTCGACGAGCATACCGGTCGGTTCGCCCGCTACGTTCCGGAGAATCCGACCGCCTTCAGGGTCCGGCGTGGCTCGGGAAATTTTTGCCAGCACAAGCACCTTGGAGTTGACCCACGTAGAATGACCGTCGATGCGATTGAGGACAACGGGATGACCAACGCTGACCGAGTCGAGCTCTTGCGCCGTTGGGAACACTGCTGGGTGCCAGAAACCCTGATCCCATCCTTCGCCGAATATCCAAGCCCCTGGCTGCGAAGAGGGGACCGCCTGCGCAACCTTCGCCAGAATCTCCTTTTTGGCCAGCCCCCGGAGATCAAGTCTTTCAAGTTGGGCGCCGATCCCGGAAACATGTATATGCGCGTCATTGAAACCGGGCAGGGCAATTCCGTCGACTCTGATCCTGCGGGAGCTCTTGGCGGCGCGTGACTCGACCTCAGCCTGAGATCCAATCGCAATAATTCGACCGGCAGACACCGCCATCGCTTGGGCATGTGGATGGGATGGATCAAGAGTGAGAAACTCGCCGCTGAAAATAGTATCAGCGGCCGGTAGTTGCCTACGGGCTCCAGCGGCCATTGAGGTGACGGGCACTATGGTTAGTATCACTACAACAACAATGATTCCGAGAACCGCAAGGCGATCGGTTTTGAAGGGACCAGAGTTGCCACAAGCCTGCAATGCGGCATTCGCCCTGCTCGTTAATCTAGCGCGACGTATGAGTTTTCTTTCGTTCATATATATTCCGCCAACACGCTCATCGCTCCTGATAACCGCAAAATAAAAGCTCCATTTTTTTCTTCTTGTAATCGGGAAACGTTAATCGTGAATCCAAGGAGAACTCAAGCTCAAAGAGTTTATAAAAAACTAAAAGACGTGTCGCAATGCCCATTCCATGACCCGCGGTTTGCTCAGGGTGCTGAGCTGTTCGGTTGATGTCGTCGGCATGTCGAACTGGTCACCTTCCTCGAGCACACCGAACCCTATCGCGAGAATTTACATCGCGTGGAGAGCGTCAGGTACACCGAGAGGACCGGACTGCCTAGTTGTGCAAGTTTTTTCACTGCCCGGGCCCTTGCTAACCGCAGTTCCGGCTTGAGCGAAACCTTCGCCAACCCAAAGTCGAGAATCTTGGCATTGCCCTGTTTTGTCACGAAGAGATTTGCGGGCTTGATGTCCCGATGAATGATTCCCTTCGAATGCGCTGCGTCTAAGGC
>JASHPL010000231.1 GCA_030038125.1 Candidatus Sulfotelmatobacter sp. | reverse complement strand
GCCGAGACATCCGATATCTGCACCATTGGCGTCCCGGCAGCCAGATACATTCCCATAAGATCGTCGACACGCGGAGTGGCGACTACGCCGGTAATCGGACTGTTCACACGCAGCCGCGTAACCTGATTGGCAAGAGTTCGGCCGCGCTGGGCTATCTCTTGCTGTTGATAACGAACGGGGCCGAGATCGTCGTAATTCAATAGCGCCAGATTAACGCGATCGGAAGCCACTTGGAGATCGGCATCATTGCTGGCGGATGCCGACTGCAATTGCAGATTTTTGAGTTCCAACAAAGTTTGGCCTGCGGTCACCTGTTGGCCTTCTCGTGCCAGCACTGTCACGACTCGCCCTGGCACTTCGGCACGCAGCGTAACTCTACGAACCGGCTCGAGCACGAATTGTCCCTGCACGAAGTCGGGCCATATTGGCAGCAGCGCGATGATCAATCCGATTACCGACACAACTGCGAGATGAGGCGCGGTCAACCAGGCTTTCACTCGTTCTTTTTTGTCCAGATACACGATTTTCATAAACCTCACCAGCATGTGGATGCGCGACTTGAATACCCAATAACCGGCAGCGATGGCGGGCACAAAAGCCCAATCCGGACTGTAGGAGCGCAAAATGTGAAAGGTCAATACCATCAGAAATGACAGCAACACATACCCGTATAGTCCGGAAAGGATGGCGTAAACGACATAAAACACCCGGCGCCGTTTGGGTACAAAATCGATCTCCACCGGAAGACCGAAAATCTTTTTTCGAAGCAAGCCGGAAAGATAAGCCGTGCTTTTTTCTTTCAGGTCCGGTTCGTGGGTAAGTTCGCAAAAAATCAAATATCCGTCCAGCTTAATCAAAGGATTCAAATTCAGCAGCGACACTCCGATGCCGGTCACCATCATGACTTTGTAAGCCAGATCGTGAATCAGCATGCCCGTCGCGGTTCCCCACCAAACGAAGGTGGCCACCACACAAATAATCAAGTCAATCCAGATTCCGGCGATGGCGGTGGCAATCCGTTCCCACTGGCCCCCGTAAATCCAAACTTGCGACGCATCGCAGAAAAAGCTGGGCGCAAAATACATGAGAGTGAAACCCATTTTTTCGACGTTGCCGCCGAAATGCTTGCAGGTAAGCCCGTGCGCCGTTTCATGGAAAAATGCCATGGCGGCAAACAGAAACCAGAATTCGATCAGGTCTGTTCCGGATTTGCTGGTGAAGTTATAGAACTCAAAGCTGTCGCTCCAGATCTCGCCGAACTTGTCAGCCCACATCCATACCATCACTGCAAACAGAAACAGGCTCAAAAAAACAAACTGGGGAGTATAGATAAACTTCAGCCATGGATAGAGCCGAGTGATGTAACGATCGGAGTTCGGCCATTCTTTGAGCGTGATGTCGGTGAAGTCCGTAATTCGGAATCTTTTGCGCTTCTTGCGCCGTTGGCCTTGGAGTTCCTGCTTCAGAATGATCTTTTTTTCCAGCGGTGTCTTCGAGATGAAATCGGTGTTGTCATATAGAAAGCTGGCAATTTCGCGAACATCCTCTTCGCGGAACAATATTCCTGTGGTTTCGGCGGAAAGCTCTGAAAGTTCCTGATACGAACGATTGCCATCGAAGAGCTGGAGTAGTTTCCATTGTTCCGGAGCAAAGCGAAGTATGATTTCCGTCCCCGGCAGCTTAGCAATTACGACTGGACTGCCGTGCTCGATGTGCTCCTTGGTAATAACCCGCGGATCTAATCTGGGCTTGTCCCGGCGGACGATGCGCTCAGGCAGTTCGGGTAGGGCGGCGTCCAAGGCGTGAACAATATTCATAACGGGAGAGCGCTATGGGTTTATACGAATGTTGGCTAGCATGCCAGGGCGCAGATCCGGCGCAGTACCCTCAATCTGCGCCGTTATCTCTATCGTTCCGCTTGATGGATCGACCACCGGACTCACATCGATGACTTTTGCGGCGTGTTTCACTGCGGAGGGGATATTTGCAGCATCGACGGAAAGGATCTGCCCATTTTTCATTTTCGGCAGGAAACTTTCCGGAAGCGTAAATTTCACCTGCAGCGGGGCAACCGCTGTGACCCAGAACAAACGCTGGCTGACGATGACGTCCTGTCCAGCTCGCACGTAGCGGCGAGCCACAATTCCATCGAAAGGAGCTGTGATTTGGGTCTTTTCTACCTCCAGTTCAAGGGCGTGCAGATTGTCCTGGGCAGTGCTTAGATCTTGCTTTGCTTTCTCGATTTCAAACTGCGATTCGATAAGCTTGTAGTGGGCATGTTCAAGCTCTTCTTGTGTGTTGATGCCGGCCTTGCGCATCGCCTCAGCGCGCCGGTAGTCTGCATCCGCAACGTCTGTCTCTGCCTGCCAATCTTTCAAATTGGCCTCGGCGCTACGCACTTTTGCCGCTGCTGCGTCGCGTTCGGCGACAATTTGCCGATCATCGAGCGTCGCCAATAAATCGCCCTTCCGCACTGCTTTTCCAATGTCGACTTGAATGCCGGATACGACTCCCGCGCGCAACGCGAGCACATCTAACTGGTTTTCCACAACAATCGGTCCGGTGGCAACGACAGGGTTCTGCTCATTTTGTGTATCGGCGCTGGTGGTTGCTGCGGGTTGGGGAGAGGCCGCGGCCACCGCTGGACCGCCGGAATTCTCACAGGCGATGGTTGTTAAGAGCGCCACAGCGGCCAATATAAGAAGAGGTTTCATCGTGCTCACCATCCAAACCACGACCAAATTTTGGACCAAAGCCACATTGCGGGCCTGCGTAATAAAACGACTCCCGCGGGTTTCCATCCGGTTGCAATTTTGCCGCGGCCCTGCATGCCATCGCGGATCACCCCCGCCGGATTGGGCACACTCACTCTGGCATAGAAAACTCGCTCCTCATTTTCTACCTGGCCCTTCGGACTGACGACGGAAACCACTCCATGAAATGTGCGCGTAGGAAATCCATCTAACTTGACCACCGCTCTGTCACCTGATTGCAACAATGCGACGTCGCGTTCTTCAACGGCGACATCAACGTCGGCCGTCGAACTATCAATTACTTCCGCGAATGTGTCCCCCGGATTCAAGCTCCGGCCAACCATATCTTCGATATGTGGGGTCGCGACTACGCCATTAATGGGAGAGCGCAACGCGGTCTGGCCCAACCGCTCCCGGTCCCGGCTCACCTCCGAGGACCAATAATCCGCTTGCGTACGGAAGATCCCGCCCTTGGCGCCGTCGTTTGCCGCCAACGCATCGTTCATCTGCGAGACAGCCGTGTTATAGCGCGCTTCGGCGCCAGCCAACTCAGCGCGATACGGCCAATCTGAAAGAGTTGCCAAAACGGTGCCCTGTTTGACCGCCTCCCCTTCTCTCACGTTAACGTGGGTCAACACTCCCGCGACCTCCGGCTGCACGCGGGCGCTGTGCAGGGGAGCAACTACGGCAGAGCCGTCTACCCTAAGCGGCAGAGGAAGCGCGACTAAGCAAATAATTCCCACCGCCGTAGCAGCTAGAATTGCAATCCGCCGTTTCTTTTCAAGAGCGAGAAACTTGCGCTTCTTTTCCAGGATCGGCTGCAGCACATCGATGAACGGCACCTCGCGGTACAACGACGCATTGCGCAGCGCCACGGTAGCTTGTCCCGCGAGCACTTTGATCATTTCCAGATGAGCTGTGCTCAGAAAATTCGGGTCGCTACTCTCGAAGGAGAGTAGGCCCAACAGGCCATCGTCGTCGGCCAGCGGGACTGAATGAAAAGCACACATGCCGGAATCGGCGAAATATTTTTCGAACTTCGCCCGCGTCTCTGGGCGCTCGGCACCCACCGTGTTGTCGACCTGCACCACAAAAATCGAGTCGCGGGTAGAACGCGCCCATTCGAGTAACTCCTGCAGGCGCTCGGTGGCAGGATCTTCAGGATTGACCTTGTTTACTCCCGATATGGCCTTGACCTCGAGCCGGCCCCGCTGTTCGAGCGCAATCGCCGCACGCTCGTACGGAATCACACTGCTCGGAGCGTTCACGATGGTGTCGAGAACGTGATCGAGATCAAGGGTCGATGTAATCTCGCCGCTTACAGTGACTAAAGCTTCAAGAATTTCCACCTTACGCTCGGCCTGCAACAAGCTGGCATTGTGCAGGGCGTTGCTCGCCGTCTCGCAAACGTTCGCGAGCAGAAATTGATCGTCCTCGGTGAAAGCTACGCCGTCCAGACGATTCACAGCTTCCACCAGTCCGACGAGGTTCTCGTTTTCCATCAGCGGCGCCGCAATGAGCGAGAATACAGCTCCGTCCTGAACTCCGGAATTTCGCTTCTTCAGCCGTTCGTCCTCGGTATCCTCGATTAACACCAGCTCGCCGTTTTCCGACAGGTCCCCCGCAATTCCACCGCCCGGCCCTTGTGTCATGCCGAGTTGCACGGTTGTATCGAAGCCCCCCTGGCTCATAAGCTGAACGAAGTCGCCATTCACCATCCAGAGATTGATTCCCTGCACATTCATCAGCTCATAGAATTTCTTGGCGATGATTCCGAGCAGTTCATCCATCTCCAGCGTCGAATTGAACACTTTCTCCAGGTCATACATCTGTGTGATACGACTGACCGCCTGAAGGCTGGCATTGCGCTCGCTTTCATAAGTAAGCGCGGAGGACAATGCCAAGGCCGCCAGATCGGCGACATCTCGGCATCCACTCAATGTCTCTTCGGTGATCGCGTCCTCAAAGTTGAGAATCTCGATCGCCCCAATTAAGACTTCGCCTAAGAGCAGCGGCAAATATGCGAGAGAAACGAAAGTACGTCGTATATCAAGGTGAGAGTAGTCTTCCCGCTTGAGATCACTGCCTTCAAAAATCAGAAGGCTCTTGCTCTCGGCAAGTCTCCCAAGCGTTCCTTCGTGAAAATCGACCGTACTTGTTACGGTGATATCACCTGCGACGGCTTTCGCATTCCAGACTGGAGTTGGCTGGTCCGCGAGCACGTAGATTACAACCGCGGAACCGGGGAACACTTCGGCGATCTGGACAGCGATGACCTGGGCCCGCGCTATTACTTCCTGCTGCGCGAGCAGGGCAGCCGCAAGGTCCAGGATCGAGATTTTTACTTCGGGTTTTCGAATCGCCATGAACCGGCGTCCCCACAACGTGCGTACTTCATGGCAGCCGCTCGCGCGATTGGGAGAGGTTAGCGGAGCGCGATCGCGGGTTTTCTCAGGTGCGCATCATATTCCTGCATCCTTTTCGCGTCAATATCGCAACAAAAAGTATGCAGGAACTTGCGGACAGGTCTGGGCCTGAAACGGGCTTTAGCCTTGCATGAGTTTGCATCAAGGGATCGAAGCGCTGAAATAAATTGCTGACCGCGCACAAACATCGACAATGCGGAGTTCGCCCACTCAGCAGCCCAAAGACCTTGTACGGTCCGAATTGCTGGCATGCCAGCGGATCAAGAGAAGACATGCCAGTTGACCGGGATTCGGACGACAGCTACCATTTTGCCGGGTTAAGGCGCCTCATCCGATGATCGGCCAGACCGTATCCCATTACCGCATCCTGGGCAAACTTGGGGGCGGAGGTATGGGCGTCGTTTACGAGGCCGAGGACCTCAAGCTGGGTCGCCATGTAGCACTCAAGTTCATCCCTGAAAATCTGGCGGGCGATGCCAAGTCGCTGGAACGGTTTACCCGCGAGGCGCGAGCCGCGTCGCAACTCAACCATCCCAATATCTGCACGATTCACGGAATCGAAGACAATAACGGCCATCCCTTCATTGTGATGGAGAAGCTGGACGGCGAAAGCCTGAAGCAGCACATCGCCGGCCATTCCATGGAGGTGGACAAGGTTCTCGACGTTGGAGTGCAGGTGGCTGACGCGCTGGTTGCATCGCATGCGAAGAACATTGTTCATCGCGATATTAAGCCCGCCAACATTTTTATAACGCCGAGCGGGCAAGTGAAGGTGCTCGATTTCGGTCTGGCCAAGCTGGTGCACAACATCGGTACAGATGACGACGCCGGCGCGGATAACTCGTTAACCGCGATGGGGGTAATTCCGGGGACGGCCGTCTATATGTCGCCGGAGCAAGCCCGGAGCGAAACGGTCGATGCCCGCAGCGACTTGTTTTCTTTCGGCGTCGTGCTCTACGAGATGTCGACGGGCAAAAAGCCGTTTGCCGGGCAAAATTCGTTACTGACGCTCGATGCAGTGCTCCATCAGAAACCCATACCACCAAGAGAATTGAATCCCAAGATTCCGGTTGAGCTCGAAGGCATCATCGGTAAGGCGATGGAAAAGGACAGAAACCATCGCTATCAGAGCGCGGCTGAAATCAAATCCGATCTTGCACTGCTGAAGCGCGAAACCGAGTCGGGGCAGATCAAAAGCGGAAGCCATACCGCCAAGCTGCGGACGGCAACGAAAACGTTCGGACACAATACCCGGGTGCAAACCTACCTTTTGCTGGGAATGGCAGCGCTGTTGGTTACGGTGCTTAGCTCTGTGGGCGCGTGGTGGTTCAAGCATCGAGAAGTGGCGAACGAAGAGCAACGCAACGCAATTGCAGTATTGCCGCTGCAGAATCTAAGTGGCGACCCTAACATCGATTATCTTCGTTATGCGCTCGCCGATGAGCTGACAAGTGTGCTGACCTACGCGCGGTCGCTCGACGTTCGTCCCTCATCGATGACGCGAAGATACATCTCGCTCGATCTGGATCCGAGGAAGGTTGGTCAGGATTTGCGGGTGGGACGGCTGCTCACGGGATCGTTTCGCAAGCAAGGAGACGATCTCATCGTCACCCTGGAAGCGACAGACGTTCCCACAGAACGTTTGCTTTGGGAAACAACCGTGACAGCCAAGACCCAGGACATGATCGCTTTGCAGGAGCAGTTGACGACACAATTGCAACGGGGATTATTGCCGGTCCTGGGTGGCGGGGGCGGCGAGGTTGAAGCCGCATCGCGGCCCAAAAACCAGCAGGCCTACGATCTGTATCTGCGCAGCGTCGCAGTGCCGCATGATCCCAAGCCCAATCGGGAAGCGATCAAGATGCTGGAATGGGCGGTGGGTATCGATCCCAGCTACGCGCCGGCATGGGAGGCGTTGGGGCAGCGGTATTACTTCGATTCGACTTACGGCAGCGGCGGCGAAGAAGTGTTCCAGCGCTCGAATGCAGCGTATGAGCGCGCCATTTCACTCGATCCGAACCGCGTGATGGCGGCCAGCAGCTTGATCACGAACCGGGTCGAGCGCGGAGAACTCGGCCGCGCCTATGAATCAGCCACAGATCTGGTTCGGCGGCGCCCCCAAAGTGCCGATGCTCATTTTGCGCTCTCCTATGTCCTGCGGTATGGGGGAATGCTCGAGCAGTCCGGGAAAGAGTGCAATGAGGCGCGACAACTCGACCCTGGTGATTTCTTCTTCCGTTCCTGTGCGTGGTCATTCCTGGAGATGGGCAAGACCGATCGTGCCATGGACTTCGTCCACCTGGATGCCGGCTCCGAGTGGGCGGCCTGGGTTACTCCCTATATTTACTTAGCCGAAGGCCATGTGAGTGAAGCGCGACAAGCGGCGAAGAATATGGGCTCAGAATCTTCGTACCATAGGTCGCTGATGCAGGCTTGCACCGCGGAGCGGGCTCCCGCGGACATTGCGAGAATCGTTCGCGAGAATGAAGCCTCGGTCATGATGGAGCCCGACGCCGAGGCCTGGTATCACGTCGGCTCGCTGATGGCTGCCTGCGGCCAGAAGGAACCGGCGCTGCGGCTTCTCAAAGCCGCCGTGCAGCAAAATTATTGCGCGTATTCGGCCTTGCTTGACGATCCCTTACTCAAAGAACTGCGCAAAGAGGCAGCTTTCGACGAAGTGTTAACCGCCTCGAGCAACTGCCAGAACGTGCTCAAAGAACCACACTAAGGCCGCCGCGAATTTCGGTACCCAGCAGGTGCGAGCTATAAACTAGACACTGTTCGGGAAAAATTTGCGTCCAACCACCTCTTGGCCCCATCCTTGTAGGGTGATACGACCCGGACCTTGCAGTTCGCACCGCCGCTTGCGCTCTGCTTCCAGAATTCTTCCACTGCTTCCACAGCTTGGTGTTTGCGTGATGTGCTCTGCTGCGTTCTTTTCGCTGGTCGCCTGGGCGCAGACGTCTGCGACGCAACGCGCGACCACCTTCGCTGGGAATCACTCTGAGGCTGAGCCTCCGCGCTTGCGATACGACGGAGTACCCGCAGAAATCCCTCAGGACCAGGGTGCCGCTGGCCTGCGCCTGGAATTATTGCGGCTCGGAACCACAGCGCGGTTGATGCAGGTTGTCGCCCATCCCGATGACGAAGATGGCGGCATGCTCACGCTCGAGGCGCGAGGCCGCGGCGTGAGCACGCTATTGATGACTCTCAATCGCGGGGAGGGCGGACAAAACAAGATCGGGAGCAACTTATCGGATGTGCTGGGCGTCTTGCGAACCGAGGAGCTGCTGGCCGCAGATCAGTATTACGGTGTCCAAGAGCGATTTACGCGCGTAGCCGATTTCGGATTCTCCAAAAGCGCGGAAGAAACATTCGAGAAATGGGGCGGCCACGACATCGCGTTGGCTGACATGGTGCGAGTGATTCGGACATTTCGTCCGGACGTGCTCATCGCACGCTTTTCTGGCACTTCGCGCGACGGTCATGGCCATCATCAGGCATCGAGCATTTTGACGAAAGAAGCGTTTCGAGCCGCGGCCGATCCCACGCGCTTTCCGGAGCAAATTCAGGAGGGACTACAGCCTTGGCAAGCGAAAAAGCTTTACATTGGCAACGTATGCGGCTTCGGAGCGACGACCTGTCCCGATGCCAATTGGACCATCAAGCTCAACACTGGCGAATACAGCCCCGAGCTTGGCATGTCCTATGCACAGTTTGCATTGCTGGGACTGCGGCATCAGATGTCGCAAGGAGCAGCGAACTGGACCATCGACGCCGGCGATCGTTTCACCTTCTACGAACTTGTCGATTCGGTGATCCCTTCCACTCTCGATAGGAACGGACATGAAAAAAGCTTTTTCGACGGGATCGACACGAGCTTGCCCGGATTGGCGTCACGACTTGCGGCAAACGTTGAAAAAGTTCCGGAACTGCGCCAGCAACTGGTAGCGATCGAAAAGGAAATCAACGAGGCCACTCGCGTCACAAAAGCGAATGATCTATCAGCCAGCGTTTTGCCGCTAACAAGAACGGTTGCAGAATTGGACGGCGTCATCGGCAAGGTGCGCGCGAGTGCCTTGAGTGTCACAGAACAAACTGATCTGATCACGTGTTTGTCAGAGAAGCGGCAGCAGGCCGAAAGTGCGCTCAATTTCGCGCTCGGCGTGAGCCTGAGCGCAAGGGTTTCGGCTGATCACGGCAACTCGACCGAGTTGCCAAAAGAGGCCGACGCGCTCACGACGGTTTCTCCCGGCCAGGAATTCACAGTCGCATTCACATTCCATAATGGATCGAAGCAAGCGCTGGAAGTCGATCAGATCAAGTTGGAAGTTCCGGCAGGTTGGAACTCCGTGAGTGGAAAAATGAAGCCGCAAACAGTAAAACCTGGCGAGGATCTTCACGCCGACTTCCGCCTTCGGGTGCCGAACGGTACCAGCTATACCCGCCCGTATTGGCATCGCGATGATCCCAACACCGACGCCATCAATCATGTCGATAACGAGAAGTACGCGACGCTTCCCTTCCCGCCTCCGCCACTGCACGCTGTGGTGGAATATTCGCTTGCGAGCGCAGGATCGGCCAATGGAGGATCGGCGCGAGCCAGCAGCGAGATTGCTGCCGTGGTAGTGACTCCGTTTCTGGACGATTCGGGTAAGTCCCGCTACCAGCCGCTTGCGATCGTTCCGGCATTTTCGATTGAGCTCGAGCCCGGGACCCAGGTCATTTCTACCCACAATGGCTCAACGTCAACAGTGAAGGTAGGTGTTTCGAGCAATCTCGCGCGCGAGGCGCGCGGAAGCTTGCGGCTCGAACTTCCCAATGGATGGCGTTCGGAACCGTCGGAGCTTTCCGTCGACTTCACCCACCGTGGCGAAAAGCAGGATTTCCAGTTCAAAGTCGTTCCAGCAGGGTTGCAGGAGGGCCGCGCTACACTTCATGCTGTCCTCGACTCCGGCGGTGACAAGTACTCCGAAGGCTACACCCTGGTCACTCGCGAGGATTTGGGAAGCTTTTACTACTATCAACCGGCAAAACAGAATGTGAGCATTGTCGATGTGCGAGTGCCGCACGGGCTGAAGGTCGGCTACATCATGGGTGCAGGAGACGATATTCCAACGGTGCTTAAGCAGATTGGCACGGATGTGACGCTCATTCCGGCCGACAATCTGACCAAAGAAGAT
>JASHPL010000230.1 GCA_030038125.1 Candidatus Sulfotelmatobacter sp. | reverse complement strand
ACCGCCGCGTAAAACAAAAAGGCAAAAACAAAGTCAAAACCGGGTCCACGAAGAGAAAGGACAAAAGCCGAGTTCCGGGGACTGCGTTAATCGCCTGGCCCAGGTTCCACTCTCACCCGAGTAGAACCACAGGGCGCCAAACAGATAGCAGCACCGGCTGAAACGAGAACGCCCAACCTGCACCGAGCGAACCAATCGCTCCTCGAGAGTGCGCATGGAAGCATGGCGACAGTGGCTGCTCGGCGGAAGAACAACATTGTCCAACGAAGAACAAATCTCTTGACTCCGACCGGCCTTCTCATGGAAGGCGATTTGACTCAAATTTCGACTACTTTCGATTCAGTCCAGTTTGAAAGTGATTGAAAAATGAGTGAATGGCAGGCGGCGCAAATATTCTGCGAGTGATACTCCGAGTTCGCTTGCGCGATGTCGGGCTCGCCGCTGCATCTCAGATTCGAGTGTGATCTGCGTCCTAGCCATCATGATGTATACATCATAACACATTGGAAGCACGCGAAGTAGTCATTGCCAGCGCGGGGAACCGGATAAAGACTTCAGGGTCTAGCATCAAGCATGTGGAGTTGGAAACGCTCAAATACGTATCGCGCGGGTATGGCCGCTACCTGACCGAGTTCGTGCTCTACACCGCGCACGAACCGTGCGCGATGTGTGCGGGTGCCTGCGTGTGGGCAAGAATTGGTGCCGTCGTATACGGAGTTTCGCAGGAAGACATCGCTGCTTATGGACGAAAGCGCGGGACGGAAGAATACAAGTGGCGAGCCTGCCTCATTCCCTGCCGATTCGTTTTCGAGAAAGGCAATGACCCTGTACCCCGTCATCGGCGGTTTTCTGCGCGACGAATGTAAGAAACCATTCGGTTACAGGGCAGGATGATGCCATGTGACCGCCCAGATGCAGTGCCGCAGCCCGGCGAACACCAACGATGGCTAAACTCTAACGGCTCACTTTATGCTGCGGCTTCCAATCGTTGATCCTTCGCTCCCCTAATCAAGAGCCACAGGATGATCGCGGGTTCGCCCAGCGTCAGCGGGATGTTCGCAATCCGCCCCACAATGACTTCGTAACTGGGCAGAAGCAACGGCGTAAGGCTATCCGCCAAATAGCCGAAACATGCAGCGATAAGCAGGACGCCAAGGATGCGGGGGAGGAAACCCGATCTAAAGACAAGAACCCCAAGGAAGAAAAGCCATGGACCAAAAATCCAGCCAACAATATATCCGTAGCGGTGCAATTCGAGGAACAGCATCGCCAAACTTTCGCGTTCCGATTGTCCAAGTACCGACAGAAAATCCGCGCTGCGCAATAGCGTCAGTGCAGCGATTTCGTTTAGCACATTCACGCACATAATGGGAACGAAGGCCAGACCCCACATCACCATCAGAGAGGCATGCGTCTTGCTCACTCCTGCGAGTAACCGATAAAGAACCCAAAGCAGGAAGATGAACTCGACCGCGCAGATCAGTTCCGAGGCGACGCCAAGGCGGAAAAGCCTCTCGGAAACGATGATGTTGTTGGCGGTTGCACCCGCGTTGCCAGATACGATCAGTCTGCTGGGGACATAGATAATGCCGAAGAAGCCCGTCACTGCATTCACTAGGTACAGCAAGCCTGCGATCCTTGCTGTCTTTTTGGTTGAGTCCATTCCCTCTCCTTTTGATTCCTCAAATCATTGACCATACCACCGCGAATGCGGCGACCATCGGCTACACGAGAGGCACTGCGTCTCAGTCCACTGGTGAAGGCAGGCAGGGCAGACGCCTCCCGTGTCGAACGTGTTCCACGAATGACCACACTCGCAGGACCAGTGATCTTCCTTCCGGGGCGACCAGCCGCAGAGCGGGCAACGGATGCGCGGTGGTTCCGACGCGCCGGGCTTCTTCTCTTCTTCTAGCTCGCGCTCTGGAACAATGACCGGATTGTCCGCAATCGGAGTCATGCCCGCTATTATGATCTATAGCTTGCGGCTGGAGTGTACTTTATGGACAGGTAAGCAACAACCGACGATGACGTGAAGGCGATCAAGAAAGTTGGTGAGGAGTATTTTGAAGCAACAAATGTCGGCGATCCAGATCGATGTATTGCAACGATGGCTCCCGACGTGACTATCATGCCTCACGGTCGCTCTTCTGCTCTTCTATCGTCGGCAAAGGCCGATTCGTCGCCTGTCTCACGATTACCACACGACCTTTGAACTCAAGTACTATTTGGTCTACCACGAGGTCGAGGCGCCTGGAGATTTGGTATTTGCTCGGACGACGGTCACAGGCACGCGCACGTCGAGGTCGGACGGCAGCGTTGAAAAGCTGGAGGAATCTTTGGATCGTTAAACGACAGGACGATGGCTAATGGAAGTTCTGGCGCATCATGTTTAACAGCGCAGTCTTCTCGCGGACGGACTAAGTTGAAGCTGTGAGTTAGACGCGCTAGCTGCGCGTAAAATCGCCGGGCTTGTCTTTCCCCACGACAACGAGCTATTGCGGACGATGGCAGGCAGTCCGACGTTCATTCATCGCGGAGCCAAATCTCGTAGCCAATTTCCCGGATGATCAACCC
>JASHPL010000229.1 GCA_030038125.1 Candidatus Sulfotelmatobacter sp. | reverse complement strand
CGCTGAATTAGATCGGTACCTTGCGCTGCGAAAGCCGCCGACACGCGCATAAGTCAGTACTGATTTGCTCCCAATCCCACTGCCCGATTTCTAACTCATCCGATTTTTCCTGGTTCCGATGAGGCAATTCGGCCGCGCTTTCCGCCTATCTATACAGAGACGTTCCGAGAACCGCATCCCGGACCTTGGAAGCGTGGGTAAGCCCTTTTCACTCGTCATGAACGGAGTAAGAAAAACCATGCTGCGAATCGAATCTCTGCTCTTCATAACTACGGCGTTGTCAGCGGCAGCCATGCCCGTAGCCGCCGCCACGACCACTTACGGTGCCGGGGCCTGCGGAGTGGTTGGTGTTACCGGCTTCCGGACAATCTCGGAGTGCCCTTGAGGCCACGCCCGCAGCTGACGTAATCAAGGTTTGCATCGGAGATCGCTGAAGCGTGTCTGACACCAATTTTCAATTCGCTGGGGATAGAGCGGAGCGCGGAGATCGAAGAAGGAGAATCCGATGAAAACCAAAAGCATTCGAGTCGTGGTGAGTGCGGGGTTGGTGATATTGATGGGCAGCTTGCTGGCATCAGCACAGCAGGTTGTGGCAACGAACACAAACGTTGCGGTGCCGCCGCTGGTGAGGTTCAGCGGAATATTGAATGACGTCAACGGCAAGCCGCTGGCCGGCGTCGTCGGTGTCACTTTCCTGCTCTACAAGGATGAGCAGGGCGGCGCTCCGCTTTGGCTGGAAACTCAGAATCTCACTGCCGACAAGAGTGGTCACTACACCGTCATGCTGGGTTCCACCAGCAGCGAAGGGTTGCCGACCGACCTGTTCGCTTCGGGGGAGGCGCACTGGTTGGGGGTGCAGGCCGAGGGGCAGGCCGAGCAGGCCAGGGTGTTATTGCTAAGCGTGCCCTATGCACTGAAGGCCGGAGACGCGCAGACCTTGGGGGGACTGCCGGCTTCGGCCTTCGTGCTGGCTGCGCCGCCGACTAGCGGTGCGGCAGAAACGTCCACAGCAAGTGCGACCGCGGCCTCGAATACCTCGATCGTGCCCGCAACATCCTCGGACGTGACCACCTCTGGCGGAACAGTGAACACTTTGCCGCTGTTCAGCACTGCGACCGATATTCAGAACTCGCTGCTCACCCAGACCGGCACCGCGGCTATTAATGTGGGGGGAAAGCTGAATCTGTTTGCGACGGGAACGGCGAATGCGTCTGCAGGCAAGAATTCTCAACCATTGAATCTGGCGGCTTCGGCCTATAACAGCAGCACCAAAGCAGCGGTCGCACAAACCTTCCAATTGCAGGCCGAACCCGCCGCCAATGACACGACCACGCCTTCGGGAACGATGAACCTGCTGTATGGCGCGGGCACGTCCTCCCCCACCGAGACTGGCTTGAAGATCAACAACAAGGGGCAAATCACGTTCGCGGCCGGGCAGACATTTCCCGGGACGGGATCAGGCACGATCACCGGCGTGACGGCAGGGAACGGACTTAGCGGCGGCGGAACCAGCGGTAGCATCACCCTGAGCAGCACCGGCATTCTGAGCCTTACGCAAGGCACCGGCATCTCGATCGCGGGCGGGCAAACCCCGACGATCGGGATCAACCCATCGGTTGTTCCACAGTTGACGGCCAAGAACACCTTCACCGGTAACCAGACCGTCAACGGGAACCTGAGCTCGACGGGAGTGGTGACCGGCGGCAGTTTCCAGATTGGAAGCAATCTGTTTGCTTTCGGCTCGTACGCCAATGAAAACGCATTCCTCGGATTCGGGGGAAACGCCACGATGACAGGGACCGAGAACACTGCCGTCGGAGTCTTCGCCCTCAAGGCCGACACCACCGGCTTTGATGAGACCGCCATCGGCAACGGTGCGCTCTACTCCAACACCACCGGGAGGGACAACACCGCCAGCGGCGTAGAGGCACTCTCTTCCAACTCCACGGGCGGCTTCAACACCGCCAGCGGCTCTGGGGCGCTCTCTAACAACTCTACGGGCAGCTTTAACACTGCCAGCGGTTACGAAGCGCTCACCTCCAATACCACGAGCAACCAAAACACTGCTATCGGCTTTGAGGCACTCGATATCAGCAAAAGCTGCTGCAACACTGCCGTGGGATACAACGCTCTCTACGACGTCTCAAGCGGCCAAGCCAATACGGGTGTCGGTAACGGTGCGGGCGCGACCGTTGATCACAGCGTCATCACCGGTACAAACAACACTTTTTTGGGGACTGGGACATTCCTGACGACTGGCACCCTGACCAACTCCACCGCGATCGGTGCCAATGCGGAAGTAGGCGTCAGCAATGCCCTCGTGCTGGGCAGCATCAGCGGTGTGAATGGCGCCACCGCCAGCGTTAACGTGGGCATCGGCACGACCACCCCGGCCGCGCCCCTCGATATCGCAGCGCAAAGCATGCACACCTACATCGGCGATCCCTGCAGCATCGCGGGCGCCTACGCCGGCATCGCCTTCGGGAACTTTGCGATGAACTGTAGCAATTACTCCCTGCAAGGAGACGGCACCAATACTTATGTGAACGCGCCCACCGGAGGCGCGATTCTCTTTCGCATCAACAACAAGTCAGGACCGTCGTACATGGAACTTGACTCCAGCGGGAATGTGGGCATTGGCACCGGCTCACCCGACGCTCTGCTTTCGGTGAACGGAAGCGCCGACAAGCCCGGCGGAGGTTCGTGGGGAACCTTCTCCGATCGCAGACTGAAAACACTGGATGGCAATTTCAACTCCGGTCTGAGCCAGATTCTGAAAATCAATCCTGTGCGCTATCGCTATAAGGAAGAGAATGCGATGGGCATCCATGATCCGGAGCAACATGTTGGGCTGGTTGCGCAGGATGTTCAGAAGGTGATCCCGGAAGCAGTGACGGAAAACACGAAAGGCTACCTGCTGGTGAACAATGACCCGATCATCTGGGCCATGCTGAACGCGATCAAGGAGCAGCAGCGGGAGATCGCCACTTTGCGGACTCAATTGCGGAGGCGCGCTGCGAAGGATGCGCTGCTGGAATCGAGGTTGGCAGCGCTTGAACGCGATGGAGCAAAGGCGACGCGGCTGGCCTCGGCTCGCCCTGCCCCTTAATGATTCCTGTGTGGCGAGCGAATGCAGCAACGCCGCACCGGTTTACGGGCGGGCCAATCCCGGCAGCGGCATCCCCGACGCATACTAAAGAAGCGCAAGGAACGAGGAGCCTACAAAAATTCGCAGGTCGCGCATTACTGAGTGCGTGCCGTGACTCGATGACCTGCTAGCGCCAGTTGCGATTAACTTCTGGTTCGCCCCCGCGACGCAGCGCGGCTTGTTGTGGGATGAAGTGGAGCATGCGGCGTTTCGGGTACGGTCTTCCGCTGCATGGTGAACAACGTAAGGACGAGCAGACCGAGCAACAAGATCGCGATTACAGTTGCTAACGTTCTTCCGGCTTTGAGATGCCCAACAATCACGCTTAAATTGCACCCGTACCTTCGTCATTCTTCAATGAATGTTAGGCTGCCAAAACACATGCTCAAGCACACTACAGCCAACACCTGAAATTTTCCGTATTGTCCAATTACACTTCGCCCCGTGGATGTTAAGGTAAAGGGCACTGCGAGCTTTGCCACCGTGCAACGCCATGTCAACGTTCTGCGCGTTGGTGAAATAAATATCCGGCCAGCCATCGCGGTCGTAATCGATGAGTGCGACTCCCCCGCTCATCGACTCTGCAATGAACCTTGCCTCAGGGCTCGACAGATGTTCGAAATGAATGCCGGTCGCTGCAGTGATGTCCACCAATTTTGGGTAATCGGGAAGTGAACCAGTCGCTTTCTTCTCTACTTCGGCCTTTTCGCGTTCTTTGGGCGAGAGCGGGGCGGGAGTTCCCATTTGTGCAAGTCCTGCTTGCGCGCACAGGAATACGACCACCAGCGATGTACACGTTTCCTTTTTCGTCGCTTGCAACACTTTCTCCACCCCTGCTCTGCAAACAGTTTCAAATTCGAGATTGTTCCCTCATCATCGACCTGTGCGACATAGTTTTTTCCCGGCTTTCGCCGAGACATAGAACGACTATCCGGATCTCGAGTGGCGAAAGGCGAAAGCACGAAGCAGCGAGTAACTCGATCTTCCCCGAAGGCACTCCTCCCGCCGTTTGACCCTCCGCAGGCGAGGCCGTAAACTTGAAGACGTTCTCCGCCAAATAAATGGCCGACCGGCCAGGCCATCGTTCGATGGCAATGCGTTTAAGGCAAATCTGCGGGAGGTTATTCCTGAGTCGTTTGCTGGGCTGTGGGCTGCGAACTTTGCTGGCTACGATCGTCATCGGGCTGGCGGCGCACTTGTGTCTGGCGGACGAGAATAATCCCATTACGCTCGACACCAACGAAACCCTGTTCACGATGCTCGCAGCCATGAACAGCTGCGGCTACGACAGCGATCTCAATATCTCCGACCCGCTGCGCGCGACGATCCGCAACGAAATTCAGAGAAACTTGCGGCAATCGGCGGAGGCGCAGGAAATTGCCGGAACGATGTGCCTGTGGTATGACGCGCATCATAGCCAGGACCCGGCGCATGATCTCTCGCAGTACATCTCGCTGGCCCTGTATCTGCAAGGCCCTCCGCATTTTCTTCCACGAGTGCGCGAGGACGATCTGCCGCCCGACGCGGCGCCGCTGGCCAACTTCGGCAAGCAGTTGGAGCTGTTTTACGACAAGGCGCAGATCCATTCCCTATGGGAGCGGCACCGGCTGAATTACGCCGCGCTGATTGAGCGTTACCACGAGCCGCTGGCGAAGATGGTCTTCGACACCGATATTTACCTGAAGCTGCAAACCGGCGGATATCTGGGCCGGACATTCACCGTTTATCTCGATTTTCTTGGCGATCCCAATCAGGCCAACGCGCGCAATTATGGCTCGGATTATTTCGTGGTGGTGTTTCCCTCTCCTGATCCACACTCCGCGGCGCCGCTAAAGATGGAGGAGATCCGGCACACCTATCTGCACTATCTGCTCGACCCCCTGGCAGACAAGAATTACGGCTCGATCAAGCGCGTCGAACCGCTGCTGCAGTCGGTCCAAACCGCGCCTCTGGAAGAAAGCTTTAAGACGGATATCGAGCTGCTGGTTACGGAATGCATGATCCGGGCGATCGAGATTCGCACCACCGGAACCAAGCAAACTGCCGAAGCCATGCGGGCGCAGGCGGTCGATGACGCGGTGAAGCAGGGATACATCCTGACGCGTTATTTCTATAACGCGCTGATCAAGTTTGAAAAAGATCCGGCGGGATTGCGCACCGCGTATGGCGAGATTATCGATGGCATCGACGTGAAAGCGGAACAGAGAGCGGCGTCGGAAATTGAGTTTGCCGGGGTTGCGGCTCCGGAACTGGTGCAACTGTCGAGAATGGAAGACCGGCGGATGCTTTCCACCGCCGAGAAACGACTGGCAGCGGGCGACACCAAAGGCGCTCAGGAACTGGCGCAGCAGGCGCTGGAGCGCAAGATTGGCGATCAGGGACGGGCGCTGTTCATTCTGGCGCAGATCGCAGTAGCCAACAAGAATCGTGACGGCGCCCAGGAAAATTTCCAGAGAGCGATTCAGGCCAGCAAGGATCCGAAAGTGGTGGGATGGTCGCACATCTATCTGGGAAGAATTCTCGACATGAAGGAAGATCGCGCCGCTGCGATGAACGAGTATCGTGCGGCACTGACTGCGGGGGCGGGACTGCCGGAGGTGAAAGAGGCGGCCGAACGCGGGCTGCAACAGGCGTACGAGCCGCCAGTGAAGGCGCAGCCGTAGCGGACGGGATTCAGGAACCACCAAGAGCATGAAGGACCACGAAGGAAAATCTCAAATCCGCAAGACGCACGGACGCGAAGGTTCACGAAGAGCGCCTCTGATGCGGTAGAATGCACGGTTTAGGGCTTGATCGAGGATTTGAAATTGAAACGTGGGCAGCGAGGAGAAGGCATGATGCGGGCAGCGCTTTTGATCGCACTGTTGGGAATGTGTACGTGGAGTTTTGGGCAAGCGCAAGCGGGATCGCAGAATACACAATCGGGGCAGGCGCAGCAGTCTGGTCAGGCGGCAGGAGCCGCGGGAGCACAGGCTGCACCGGCGGGAAAGCGCCCGCCACAAGCCAAGACCCAGGAGGAGTTCGCCGCTTATAAAGCGGCCATGGGATTGACCGATCCGGCGGCCGTGCAGAAGGCGGCAGATGATTTCGCCACGAAGTTTCCTGACAGCGAGTTGCGGGTGATGTTGTACAAGAGTGCCATGCAGAGGTACCAGCAAAGCAACGATGCCGACAAGATGATGGAAATGGCGCAGAAGGCGCTCACCTATGATCCAGACGATCCGGAGGCACTGATTGGTGTATCGCAGGTTCTGGCGGAGCGGACGCGAGACACCGATCTGGATAAGGATCAGCGTCTGGCGGAATCGAAAAAGGACGCAGAGCGCGCGCTGCAGACGATTGATACGGATCTCCCCACCACGGGTTATCCACCGGAGCAATTGGCTGCCTACAAGGGATTTTTGCGCTCCAACGCCTATGCCGTCCTGGGCACGCTGGCCTCGAATGCGAAGGACTGGCCGGAAGCGGAAAACTACTTGCGGAAATCGATTGAAGCATTTCCTCAACAACTGGATTCAGTCGC